>NZ_CP045118.1:3305888-3606423 GCF_009189165.1 Pseudomonas sp. SCB32 | reverse complement strand
GGATCACACTTCGTCGGGGCTGCGCAGGTTGGTGACCGCAATGCGCTGTTCGCGCTTGAGATCCTTCTGGGCAGGCATGTCGGCACGGTAGATGCCTTGATCGCCGACAACCCAGGACAACGGGCGACGCTCCTGGCCGATGGATTCCTGCAGCAGCATCAGGCCTTGCAGGAACGCCTCCGGACGGGGCGGGCAGCCGGGGATGTAAACGTCCACGGGGAGGAACTTGTCGACCCCCTGAACGACCGAGTAGATGTCGTACATGCCGCCGGAGTTGGCGCACGAACCCATCGAGATCACCCACTTGGGTTCCAGCATCTGCTCGTACAGGCGCTGGATGACCGGGGCCATCTTGATGAAGCAGGTGCCGGCGATGACCATGAAGTCGGCCTGACGCGGCGATGCACGGATCACTTCGGCGCCGAAACGGGCGATGTCGTGCGGCGCGGTGAACGCCGTGGTCATCTCCACGTAGCAGCAGGACAGGCCGAAGTTGTACGGCCAAAGGGAGTTCTTGCGACCCCAGTTGACTGCACCGTTGAGAACATCTTCCAGCTTGCCCATGAAGATGTTCTTGTGGACCTGCCCTTCGATGAGCGGGTCTTCTACCGTTTCGCGCTGGCCGATCGGGTATTGATCATTGGGCGCATCCGGGTCGATCCGGGTAAGTTTGTATTGCATCGCCAAAGCCTCATTGTTTTAGCTTCGCCTGCCGTGCGCGACGTGCCGCCGGCGCCCAATCGAGCGCGCCGATACGCCACAGGTAGACAAGACCTGCCAACAGAATTGCTATGAAAATGGTTGCCTCGATCAGACCGGCCCAACCGCTTTCACGGACGGACACGGACCAGGCGAAGAGGAAGAGGGCTTCGACGTCGAAGATCACGAAAAGCATCGCGACCAGATAGAATTTTGCCGACAGGCGCAGGCGTGCGCTGCCGGTAGGAACGATCCCGGATTCGAACGGTTCGTTCTTGCTGCGACCAAATGCCTTACTGCCAAGCAGGCTGGAAACCCCTAGCATGAAGCCGAGCAGGCCCAGCACTCCTAAAAGGAAGGCGGCGAGTCCCCAGTGTTGAGCTGCAAGTTCAGCTGGATTGGGCATGCCGATACTCCTTCCTACAAAAAACGATTGTCTTGGGTTCCGGGCTGCAATGGCCCGACTGCGCGAACCCGACAACTCAAGGATAGTGAGCTAAGGGTTCAGGTCATCTTTCCAATTTTATGCCCAAAGCCTTCTGCAAGTAAATTTTTCCAACACAAACAGACGCTTCTAAAACGGGCAAAAGGCTTTTGCATTTCCGTGAGCCCTCTGCCTGTGCGGTCCTGCGCGCCTAGTGTGCCGGCACTTCGGCTTTGGTCGAATAGTACTTTCGAGGTATTTGGCTGCAATAAAATAGTATCTATCATATGATAAATATTATCATTTGCAGTGTCGTATATCCGTAACTTTACTACATATAAGCGGCGGGCCTTTTCTTTCGCCACCCCTGAAACATTCAATTATCGCCTCCCGGTTTTGTCGGACGCCCCTCTTTTCGGGGTGGTTCATTTCCATTTCGTGATCCAGGCCCAGTGCATTTCGCAGCGGACCGGTTCGCTGCCGGTATCGTCCAGCACGCTGACCTGAATCTGGGTCTCACCCTTGTCCTCCTCCAGCATTGCGCGACGTTGCTCCGCCGTCAGCGTAGCGATGGCGCGCAGTCCGCCGCTGGCTCGGCGCAGGTAGTCGACCTTGAGGTGCTTGATCAGCGGCAGCTTGTGATCGGGCAGGTTCATGCTGACCATGCAGCCGCTAGCGGATTCGGCGAGCAATGCCATTGCCGCGGCGTGTACGCCGCCGATGTGATTACGGACGCGGCGTCGATTGGCAAGGCTCATTCGCACTTCATCGTCGGACAGCTTCTGGATGCGCACGTTGGCGGTGCCAGCGAAGCGTACCTGGGAGCAGAACAGGCGGCTCAGCAGTGGCTCATGAAGGCGGCGCGGGAGGTGCTGGATGAGGTCGGCGGCGAGGGCGAGGCGGTTTCGTTTGGGTGTTCCGTTCATGGAGGGGCATTCCGTTCATATAAAGGAAGCCCGAGGCTGGCATGTCGGCGCGGATCTGCCCTTGGCGGGCGGGGAGAGGGTGGTTGGCGGTTCGGCCAAGCGTAAAAAAGCAAAACCCCGGCAGGGGCCGGGGTTTTGCAGTGCCTCCCGGCCCCGAGGGGCCGGTCGACCCGGGTTCCTTAGTGGAACTGGTTCATGGTGTTGTCTTTGCCGGAGGCCTTCAGAGCGGCTTCGCCAGCGAAGTACTCTTTGTGGTTGTCGCCGATGTCCGAGCCAGCCATGTTCTGGTGCTTGACGCAGGCGATACCCTGACGCAGTTCCTGACGCTGAACGCCCTTCACGTAGGCCAGCATGCCCTGGTCGGCGAAGTAGCCCTTGGCCAGGTTGTCGGTGGACAGCGCGGCGGTGTGGTAGGTCGGCAGGGTGATCAGGTGGTGGAAGATGCCGGCGTGGGCGGAACCGTCACGCTGGAAGGTACGGATCTTCTCGTCGGCGATCTGGGCCAGTTCGGTCTCGTCGTACTCGACGCTCATCAGCTTGGCGCGGTCGTAGGCGGAAACGTCCTTGCCTTCGGCGACGAATGCATCGAACACCTGCTGGCGGAAGTTCAGGGTCCAGTTGAACGACGGGCTGTTGTTGTAAACCAGCTTGGCGTTCGGGATGACCTGACGGATGCGGTCAACCATGCCCTTGATCTGGCCAACGTGCGGCTTCTCGGTTTCGATCCACAGCAGGTCGGCGCCGTTCTGCAGCGAGGTGATGCAGTCCAGAACGCAACGGTCTTCGCCGGTGCCCTTGCGGAACTGGAACAGGTTGGAAGCCAGGCGCTTGGGACGCAGCAGCTTGCCGCCGCGGTTGATCACCACGTCGCCGTTCTGCAGTTCGGCAGCGGAAACTTCTTCGCAGTCCAGGAAGGAGTTGTACTGGTCGCCCAGGTCGCCCGGCTCTTTGGTCACGGCGATCTGCTTGGTCAGGCCGGCGCCCAGGGAGTCGGTACGAGCAACGATCACGCCGTCGTCAACGCCCAGTTCGAGGAACGCGTAGCGAACAGCGTTGATCTTGGCGAGGAAGTCTTCGTGCGGAACGGTCACTTTGCCGTCCTGGTGGCCGCACTGCTTCTCGTCGGAAACCTGGTTCTCGATCTGGATGCAGCAGGCACCGGCTTCGATCATTTTCTTGGCCAGCAGGTAAGTCGCTTCCGGGTTACCGAAACCGGCGTCGATGTCGGCGATGATCGGTACTACGTGGGTTTCGTAGCCGTCGATCTGAGCCTGGATTTCGTCCTGCTTGACCTTGTCGCCGGCAGCGCGAGCGCTGTCCAGAGCGGTGAAGAGCAGGTCCAGTTCGCGGGCGTCAGCCTGGCGCAGGAAGGTGTACAGCTCTTCGATCAGGCCGGAAACGGCAGTCTTCTCGTGCATGGACTGGTCGGGCAGCGGGCCGAAGTCGGAACGCAGCGCGGCAACCATCCAGCCGGACAGGTAGAGGTAGCGCTTGTTGGTGGTCTTCAGGTGCTTCTTGATCGAGATCAGCTTCTGCTGACCGATGAAGCCGTGCCAGCAGCCCAGGGACTGGGTGTAGACGGAAGCGTCGGCGTCATACTCGGCCATGTCCTTGCGCATGATGGCCGCAGTGTACTTGGCGATGTCCAGACCAGTCTTGAAGCGGTTCTGAGCGCGCATACGGGCAACCGACTCGGGGTTGATAGCGCTCCAGCTGTTGCCAGTTTTCTCTTTCAGAGCGGCAACGGCCTTGATGTCGTTTTGATAAGCGGACATGGTCAATCCTTCAAAGTATGTGTGTGGTTGAGCACCGACTTCCCCACTCAAAACCCGTATCTGCACGGAATTGACTGCGGGTTGCTCGCCGCGGGATGGCGAAGGTGCGACCGGTAAAGAAGGAGTGACGCTGGAGGAATGGGGTAGAGCGGCTTACAGACTGGTGACTGCAGCGGTGACATCCAGAATCGCTTGCCGGCTCGTGGCAGCCGTTGGGCGATGGTGGACGGCTGAATCCGTCACTTCGTACTGTTGCTAAGGCTTGCTTCCCCGTCCCTCAGGACAACCTCTTGCCAGTCGCAACCTCGTCGATCCGCCTTGTGGGCTTAACAACACGGACCGGCGCGGCGGGTGGGCCACAGGCTCGGTCCGGAGGGCTTTGAGACCCTCTGGTTAGCGGGAGCGAGGCCATCATGCACGTTCAAACGAGCGTTCGTCAAACGTTTTGTAGTGTTTTTTTTGGGCTACTACACGAAGGTCTAACGGGGACTGGCAAGTCACCTGCGGAAGGCTTAGTCGACGACATCGACCTTCACCCGCAGGCTGCTGTCGTTGCGGCCCTGGGTGCTGTAATGGCGGGTGTAGCCGCTCTGGGTGCTCTGGTTGCTCTCGCTGACGCCGCCGACTTCGATCCACTGGCCGAGCGGGCCGCTGACGCTGGTTTCGGTCGAGCTGGTGTTCATCGAGCCCTGGTAGTTGCCGTTGAAGCGGTCGTTGCGGGTGCTCAGGGTGATGTGTACGAGGTTGCCGGTGATGCTGGCGGTCACGTACATGCCCTGGTTGGCGTCGCGGAACTCGGTCTGGCTGTAGACCTGGCCGTACGGGCCGATGCCTGCGTTGGTCACCGGCTGGCTCTGGCCGACCTGGATGAGTGCCGGAGAGCCTTCGGTGGTGCGCACCTGCTGGGTGCCGCCGCCACGGCTGTTGGTGGAGCGGTTGATGATGCGCACCTGGTCACGGCCGTTCACTTCGCCGCGGCCGGACTGGATTTCCACGTTGCCGGCGCTGACCGAGCCATTCACGGAGTAGCCGCTCTGGTTGCTTTGGCTGCCGTCGCTGGTGTCGACGCTGATCAGCAGTTGGTGAGGGCGGGTGTCCAGCTGGCTGAGCACTTGCTGCAGCTCGCGGATCTTCGCCAGCTCGGCATTCACGATGAGCTGGTTGCCATAGGCGGTGACCCGACCTTCGTTGCCCACTACGGACTGTGCCACCGGCAGCATGTCTTCCGCGGTGCGGTAGTTGAGCGGGATGACCTCGGTGCGGGGCGCGGCGATGGCGGCCAGGCTGATGCTGCAGGCGAGGAGCAGAGCGAGAGGGCGTCGGGTCAAAGCAGGAAGCTCCGCAGGTTCGGATCGAGGAGGCTGGTGTTCCAGGCCTGTTCGAACTGCTCCAGCAACTGGCGGGTTCGGCCGGGATTGTTGTAGAACACGTAGCCGGCATAGTCGCCGGGTTCCGGGCGCAGCAGCAGGCCGCAGTCGTCGGCCAGCAGGAAGGCGTGCTCTTCGCTCGGATAATCAGGATTGATCCGGCGGATCTGGCAGTAGCTGGACAGGCGTCGGCTGAGATTCAGCAGGCGATGGCCGTCCTTCACCGCGCGGGTGCTGTCACGCACCAGGATCATCAGGCGATTGCGCGGATTGCTCAGTAGCATCCGGGTGCAGGCTTCCTGGATGCTGCTGTGGTGGTACAGCCAGGGCTCCAGGTCGGGGGTGTAGAGGTAGAGCGTGCGCTGCGCCTGTTGCATCAATGCCAGGGCATGGGCGCGGGCGGCTTCAGGCTTGTTGAAGCGATGCAGCTGGTCGTTTTCGCCGAGACGGAAGGGGGCGGGCTCGAGCGTCTCGGGTGGCAGCGCTTCGCTGGGAGGGTTGTGGACGGCGAAACGTCCCGGTGACTGAAACTCGATGTCCGGCAGTTCTACCGGCAGATCGTCTTGTTCCGGGACGTTGTCCATTTCAATGCCTCAGTCGCTTTCGCGCACCATGTCCACGTGGGGGAGGCCGGCGTCGAGGAACTCGCCACTGGCTACCTTGAAGCCTAGTCGTTCGTAGAAGGGGATGGCATAGACCTGTGCGGTCAGTAGCTGGCGCTTCAGGCCCTGGCTCTCGGCCTGCTCGATGGCGGCGCGCATGAGCAGGTCGCCGACCTTGAGGCCGCGCCAGTCCTTGAGGACGGAAACGCGGCCGATGTGCCCGTCCGGCAGGAGGCGGGCGGTGCCGATGGCGTAGTCGCCTTCAAAGGCCAGGAAGTGCACGGCTTCGACATCCTCGGCGTCCCATTCGAGTTCCGGCGGCACCGATTGCTCGGCGATGAACACCGCCTCGCGAATGCGCCGCAGGTCGGCATTATCCTTTTGCCAGTCCGCCACGCGAACCCTGATCTTGCTACTCATCGGCGAACTCCAGACTGCCTTGTTTGATCAGTTCTCCAACGAGCTTACGCCCATCCTCATCGGCCAGCCATTGGCCGAGATTGCCCACGTGCAGCGATTCCGCCGAGCACACCAGCTTGAGCAATTCGCGCAGCTTCTCCGGCAGGACTACGGTCTGGCCGCTGGCGAACAGCAGCAGGCCGACGTCCACCTCGCTCCAGGCCATGCGGGCGCTGGGGTTGCGGATCAGCACGGCGCCGTCGGTGATTGCGGCGGTCAGCTCGTCTTCCTCGATCTCTTCGCCGGCGACTAGTTCCGGGTAGCGCGGCTCGGTCATGAACTGGCCGAACCAGGTGAGCAGCAGGCGCTCGTCGCTCATGTGCTCCTGCAGCAGGTTCTTCAGGCGGTCGAGGGCGTCGCGCTGGATCTTGTGCTGGTCTTCATCGCCTTTCACCGCTGCCATGCCCGCGTCGCTGTAGCGCTCCTCGTCGGAGAGGAACTGGGCGAGGAAGTCGGTGAAGTGGGTCAGCACTTCGGCGGCGCTGGGTGCGCGGAAGCCGACCGAGTAGGTCATGCAGTCGTCTTCGGCGATGCCGTAGTGAGCGATGCGCGGCGGCAGGTAGAGCATGTCGCCGGGTTCGAGCACCCATTCAGCGCTTTCTTCGAATTCGGCGAGGATCCGCAGGTCGGCGTGGGGCAGCAGCGGGCTGCTGGCGTCGCAGGTCTGGCCGATCTTCCAGCGGCGCTGGCCGTGGCCCTGCAGCAGGAACACGTCGTAGTTGTCGAAGTGCGGGCCTACACCGCCGCCCGGTGCGGCGTAGCTGATCATCACGTCGTCGATGCGCCAGCTGGGCAGGAACTTGAAGTGCTCCAGCAGTTCGGCAACTTCCGGGATGAACTGGTCGACGGCCTGCACCAGCAGGGTCCAGTCGCGCTCGGGCAGGTCCTTGAAGGCGTCTTCCTTGAACGGGCCGCGGCGCAGTTCCCACGGGCTGTCGCCGTGTTCGACGACGATGCGCGACTCGATCATCTCTTCCAGGGCCAGGCCGGCCAGTTCGTCAGGCTCCAGCGGGCTCTTGAAATCCGGGATGGCCTGGCGTACCAGCAGAGGCTTTTTCTGCCAGTAATCGCGAAGGAATTCTTCGGCGCTGATGCCGCCCAAAAGCTGAAGAGGAATAGCAGGATTCATGTGTAAGTCCTTGAAACAAAAACGCCCGGCACAGCCGGGCGTGCAAAGTCAGGGCGAATCTCAGATGCGCTTGGCTTGGGCGGCAGCGTTACCGATGTAGTTCGCGGGAGTCAGTTTCTTCAGTTCGGCCTTGGCTTCGGCGGGCATGTCGAGACCTTCGATGAACACCTGCAGGGCTTCGGCGCTGATGCCTTTGCCGCGAGTCAGCTCCTTGAGCTTCTCGTAGGGGTTTTCGATGCCGTAGCGGCGCATGACGGTCTGTACCGGCTCGGCCAGGACTTCCCAGCAGGCGTCCAGGTCGTCGGCGATGCGCGCGGCGTTCAGCTCCAGCTTGCCGATGCCCTTGAGGCTGGCTTCGTAGGCGATGACGCTGTGGGCGAAGCCGACGCCCAGGTTGCGCAGCACGGTGGAGTCGGTGAGGTCACGCTGCCAGCGGGAGATCGGCAGCTTGCTGGCCAGGTGCTGGAACAGTGCGTTGGCTATCCCTAAGTTGCCTTCGGAGTTCTCGAAGTCGATCGGGTTTACCTTGTGCGGCATGGTCGAGGAGCCGATCTCGCCGGCGACGGTCTTCTGCTTGAAGTAGCCCAGGGAGATGTAGCCCCAGACGTCGCGGTCGAAGTCGATGAGGATGGTGTTGAAGCGCGCGATGGCGTCGAACAGCTCGGCGATGTAGTCGTGCGGCTCGATCTGGGTAGTGTAGGGGTTCCAGTTCAGGCCCAGGTCGCCTTCGATGAATTCGCGGGCGTTGGCTTCCCAATCCACTTGCGGATAGGCCGACAGATGGGCGTTGTAGTTGCCTACGGCGCCGTTGATCTTGCCCAGCAGCTCGACCGAGGCAACCTGCTTGATCTGGCGCTCCAGGCGGTAGACGACGTTGGCCAGTTCCTTGCCCAGGGTGGTCGGGGAGGCCGGCTGGCCGTGGGTGCGCGAAAGCATCGGCACGTCGGCGAACTTCACCGCCAGCTCGCGGATGGAGTCGGCGATCTGGCGCATCAGCGGCAGCAGCACGGTGTCACGGCCTTCGCGCAGCATCAGGGCGTGGGACAGGTTGTTGATGTCCTCGGAGGTGCAGGCGAAGTGGATGAACTCGCTGACCTTGGCCAGTTCCGGCAGCTTGGCGGCCTGCTCCTTGAGCAGGTATTCCACGGCTTTTACGTCGTGGTTGGTGGTGCGCTCGATGTCCTTGATGCGCTGCGCGTGCTCCAACTGGAAGTCATCGGCCAGCTGGTTGAGCAGGGCATTGGCTTCGGCGGAGAAGGGGGCCACTTCGGGAATGCCGGCGTGGGCGGCGAGGCGCTGCAGCCAGCGGACCTCCACCAGGACGCGGAAACGGATCAGGCCGTACTCGCTGAAGATCGGACGCAGGGCGCTGGTTTTGCTGCCGTAACGGCCGTCAACGGGGGAAACCGCGGTAAGGGAGGAAAGCTGCATGGGGCGTTCTCGTGGCTGGAGGTCAACGAAAAGGGCGCACATCATACACGAAAGCGGCGCTCCGGTCGCCTTTGCGGCGACCGGTTGGTGGTGTTTCAGCCGCGTAGCAGGGGGCGCAGTTCGTTGAGCATTTTCTTCCTGCTGAACAGCATCTGCCAGCGATTGCCGCCGAGCTGCCTCCACAGACGGGCGGAGCGGATGCCAGCCAGCAGCAGGGCGCGGATGCGCGCGGCATTGGCATTGATCTGCAGGTAGCGCATGTCGCCGTGCACCTGGATGCGCTGGCGGAAGGTGCTCAGGGTGTCCTGGTAGAGGCCGGCGCAGGAGGCGATGACGTTTTCGTGGACCAGGCCGAAGTGCTGTACCTGCTGCTGGATCTGGTCCAGGCGGCTGCCCATGATGTCGAGCATGTCGTCGCGCTTGTTCAGCTGACGTTCCAGGCCGATCAGCGAGAGGGCGTAGCGCAGCGGTTCGCGTTGCAGGCTGTTGGGGTCGCGCTCGAGCGCGCTGACCAGAGCGCGGAGCCCTTCACGCAGGTTTGCAGTGTCGCCGCCGTAGACATCGAGGGTGGTCTTCGGGTCGCGCACCAGCAGGCTGCCGAGCATGCAGCCCAGCGGCGCCTCGGGGATCTGCCCGGTGCGGGCGAGGCGGTCTACCAGGGCTGCGGCTTCGAAAACACCAGAGAGGGCAATGATCTGGTCGTGCAGATCGCTCATTTACGGTCCTTAGCGAATGCGGGTTCGGCCGATTCGATGACGCCACCGCCGAGGCAGATTTCGCCATCGTAGAAGACCACGGACTGGCCCGGGGTAACGGCGCGCTGCGGCTCGTCGAACACGGCGCGATAGCCGTTCTCGGTGCGCTCCAGCACGCAGTCCTGGTCGGCCTGGCGATAGCGCACCTTGGCGCGCAGGGTCCTGGGCCGGTCCAGGTCGATGGGGTTGACCCAGTAGATGTGCGAGGCGTGCAGAGCGCGGGAGAATAGCCACGGGTGGTCATTGCCCTGGCCGACAACCAGGACGTTGCGCACCAGGTCCTTCTCCAGCACATACCAGGGGCTGTCGTCGGCGTTCTTCAGGCCGCCGATGCCCAGGCCCTGGCGCTGGCCGATGGTGTGGTACATCAGGCCGACATGCTTGCCGATGACCGTGCCGTCGGTGGTCTCGATGTCGCCCGGCTGGGCCGGCAGGTACTGTTTGAGGAAGTCGCTGAAGCGGCGCTCGCCGATGAAGCAGATGCCGGTGGAGTCCTTCTTCTTCGCAGTGGCCAGGCCGTACTTCTCGGCGATGGCACGCACCTCGGGCTTTTCCAGTTCGCCGACCGGGAACAGGGTCTTGCCGATCTGCTCGCCGCCCACGGCGTGGAGGAAGTAGCTCTGGTCCTTGTTCGGGTCCAGGCCCTTGAGCAGCTCGCTGCGGCCGTCGATGTCGCGGCGGCGCACGTAGTGGCCGGTGGCGATCAGGTCGGCACCCAGGGCGACGGCGTAGTCGAGAAAGGCTTTGAACTTGATCTCGCGGTTGCAGAGGATGTCCGGGTTCGGCGTGCGGCCGGCCTTGTACTCTTCGAGGAAGTGCTCGAAGACGTTGTCCCAGTATTCCGCGGCAAAGTTGGCGGTGTGCAGCTTGATGCCGATGCGGTCGCAGACGGCCTGGGCGTCGGCCAGGTCGGTCATGGCGGTGCAGTATTCGGTGCCGTCGTCCTCTTCCCAGTTCTTCATGAACAGGCCTTCCACCTGGTAGCCCTGTTCCTTGAGCAGGAGGGCTGAGACGGAGGAGTCCACGCCGCCGGACATGCCGACGATGACGCGGGTGTTCTGGGGGCTTTGCAGCGAAGAAGAGGAGGAATCAGGCATGGTGGCGCATCACGGGTGCAGGTAAAGGCGGAGATTCTACCAGAGCCGAGCGGCTCAGGCTTGGCTGGTGGTGCCAGGGTGGGTCAGTTGCGGATCAAGGCCAGCGGGAAGCGTTCGCCTTCCAGGTAGTCGTCGATGCAGCGCAGGACCAGGTGGCTGCGCCAGCGCTCGGGTTGCACGGCGAGTTCCTCGCGGGTCATCCAGCAGGCGCCGAGGATGCCGTCGTCCAGTGCGCGCTCGGGATGATGGCGCAAGGGGCGGGCGGCGAAGCAGACGCGCTGGTAGGTCACGCCATTGCTCGGTGCGGTGTACAGGTAGATGCCTGTGACGGCAGTGAGCTCGACGTCCCAGCCGGTTTCCTCGAGGGTTTCGCGCACAGCGGCTTCAAGCAGGCTTTCGTTGGCTTCCAGGTGGCCGGCCGGCTGGTTGAAGACCTGCTTTTTGTCTGCGGACATTTCTTCCACCAGCAGGAATCGGCCCTGGTCTTCGACGATGGTGGCGACGGTGACGTGTGCTAGCCAGCGCATGGGTGTGGATTCCCTTTCGGATAATTGCGGAAAGCGCGAGTTTAACGTTGTCGGGCGCAGAAAGCAGAACCCCCGGGAAGGCCCGGGGGTTCTGCTGTCACGCGAAGTGGCTTACGCCAGTGCGTCGATCGCGGCGTTGAAGGTCGCGCTCGGACGCATGACCTGCGAGGTCAGCTCCGGGTTGGAACGGTAGTAACCACCGATGTCGGCCGGCTTGCCCTGGACGCCGTTCAGTTCGGCGACGATGGCCGCTTCCTTCTCGGTCAGGGTCTTGGCCAGCGTGCTGAAGTGGGCTTTCAGCTCGGCGTCGTCGTTCTGCTCGGCCAGGGCCTGGGCCCAGTACATGGCGAGATAGAAGTGGCTGCCGCGGTTGTCGATCTCACCGATCTTGCGCGACGGCGACTTGTTGTTGTCGAGCAGCTTGCCGGTGGCGATGTCCAGGGTATTGCCCAGCACCTTGGCCTTGGCGTTGTTGGTCTTGATGCCTTCTTCTTCGAAGGAGACGGCAAGAGCCAGGAATTCGCCCAGGGAATCCCAGCGCAGGTAGTTCTCTTCCACCAACTGCTGTACGTGCTTCGGAGCCGAACCGCCGGCGCCGGTCTCGTACATGCCGCCGCCCGCCATCAGCGGAACGATGGACAGCATCTTGGCCGAGGTGCCCAGCTCCATGATCGGGAACAGGTCGGTCAGGTAGTCGCGCAGGACGTTGCCGGTCACCGAGATGGTGTCCAGGCCGCGCAGCTGGCGCTCCATGCTGGTGCGGATGGCTTCGTTGTAGCCCTTGACGCTGATGTCCAGGCCGGTCAGGTCGTGGTCTTTCAGGTACAGCTCGACCTTCTTGCGCAGCTGGTTGTCGTGTGCGCGCTCCGGGTCCAGCCAGAAGATGGCCGGAGTGTTGGACTGGCGGGCGCGGGTAACGGCCAGCTTGACCCAGTCGCGGATCGGGGCGTCCTTGGTCTGGCAGGCGCGCCAGATGTCGCCGGCCTGCACTTCGTGCTGCATCAGGACCTTGCCGTCGGCGTCGACTACACGCATGGTGCCGTCGGCTTCCATTTCGAAGGTCTTGTCGTGGGAGCCGTATTCCTCGGCCTTCTGCGCCATCAGGCCGACGTTCGGTACGCTGCCCATGGTGGTCGGGTCGAACGCGCCGTTGGTTTTGCAGAAGTTGATCATTTCCTGGTAAATGCGGGCGTAGGTGCTTTCCGGCATCACGGCCTTGGTGTCTTTCTGCTTGCCGTCCTTGCCCCACATCTGACCCGAGTTGCGGATCATGGCCGGCATGGAGGCGTCGACGATCACGTCACTGGGGATGTGCAGGTTGGTGATGCCCTTGACCGAGTCGACCATCGCCATTTCCGGGCGGTGGCTGTACACCTCGTGGATGTCGTGCAGGATTTCTTCCTGCTGCGAGGCCGGCAGCGACTTGATCTTGTCATAGACGCTGGAGATGCCGTTGTTCGGGTTCACGCCCAGCTCTTCGAACAGCTGGCCGTACTTCTCGAACACGTCCTTGTAGTAGACGGTGACGGCGTGGCCGAAGACGATCGGGTGGGAGATCTTCATCATGGTGGCCTTGACGTGCAGGGACCACATGACGCCGGTTTCCTTGCAGTCCCGCAGGGTCTTCTCGAAGAAGGCGCGCAGCTTGCTGCAGCTCATGAACATGCTGTCGAGGACTTCGCCGTCCTGCATCTTCAGGGTCTTCTTGGTCTCGACCTTGCCGTCCTTGCCGACGAATTCGATGCGAATTTCACCGGCCTTCGGAATGGTGACCGACTGCTCGCTGGAGAAGAAGTCGCCGCCACGCATGTAGTCGGCGTGGGAGCGCGAAGCCATGCTCCACTTGCCCATGCTGTGCGGGTGCTTGCGGGCGTAGGCTTTCACGGCGGCCGGAGCGCGGCGGTCGGAGTTGCCTTCGCGCAGGACCGGGTTCACGGCGCTGCCCAGGACCTTGGCGTAGCGGGCGCGGGTGTCGTTCTCTTCGTCGGTCTGCGGGTCTTCCGGGAAGTCCGGAACGGTGAAGCCCAGTTTCTGCAGCTCGGCGATGGCGCCCTTGAGCTGCGGTACCGAAGCGGAGATGTTCGGCAGCTTGATGATGTTGGCTTCGGGGGCGGTGGCCAGTTGGGCCAGGTAGGCCAGATCGTCTGCGATGGCCTTGTCGCCGAGCTTGTCGGCGAAGGAGGCCAGGATACGGCCTGCAAGAGAGATGTCGCGGGTTTCTACGTCAATGCCGGCGGAGGCGGCGAAGGCTTTTACGATGGGAAGCAGCGAGTAGGTTGCAAGGGCTGGTGCTTCGTCGGTGAAGGTGTAGGTGATCTTCGAGCGGATGGACATCTCGTTCTAACTCTCTTCTTTGCTGGGCGCGCACAGAGTCTCGAATCGCGTTGGTACACGCTTGCGTTCAACGAAGTGGTTGACCGACCTTCGAGATTTGCCGCGGGGATATTGGGGCGCCAGTAGAGCGTTGTACGACGGTTTCCTGGTGTGGACTCCGCCGTGGCGAGGAGAGAGTCTGGTCCCAGACTGCTCGGACCTCGATGACCATTAAGTCATGGCGGGCAGTATACCACCCTAAAGGCAGGGTGATGCGCGTCCCTTTTTTAGACTAAGGAATGATGTAGTTCGATCACCGACTTGTGAGCTACCCTCAGTGGCTGCAAGAGGGTTTCAACCAAAAAGCGGAGTTCAGCATGGGATACCAAAAGATCCAGGTGCCGGCCGGTGACAAAATCACCGTCAACGCCGATATGTCCTTGAATGTACCGAAGAACCCGATCATCCCGTTCATCGAGGGTGATGGCATTGGCGTCGACATCAGCCCGGTCATGATCAAGGTCGTCGACGCAGCCGTCGAGAAAGCCTACAAAGGCGACCGCAAGATCGCGTGGATGGAAGTCTACGCCGGCGAGAAGGCCACCCAGGTCTACGACCAGGACACCTGGCTGCCCCAGGAAACCCTGGATGCCGTTCGCGACTACGTCGTCTCCATCAAGGGGCCGCTGACCACGCCGGTCGGTGGCGGCATCCGCTCGCTGAACGTGGCCCTGCGCCAGCAGCTCGATCTCTATGTCTGCCTGCGCCCGGTGCGCTGGTTCGAAGGCGTGCCCAGCCCGGTGAAGAAGCCCGGCGACGTGGACATGGTGATCTTCCGCGAGAACTCCGAAGACATCTATGCCGGCGTCGAGTGGAAGGCTGGCACTCCCGAGGCCCAGAAGGTCATCAAGTTCCTCACCGAGGAAATGGGCGTCAAGAAGATCCGCTTCACCGAAAACTGCGGCATCGGCATCAAGCCGGTTTCCTTGGAAGGCACCAGGCGCCTGGTGCGCAAGGCCCTGCAATACGCCGTGGACAATGATCGCAGCTCCGTGACCATCGTTCACAAGGGCAATATCATGAAGTTCACCGAGGGCGCCTTCAAGGACTGGGGCTACGAGCTCGCTCGCGATGAGTTCGGCGCCCAGCTGCTCGATGGCGGCCCTTGGATGCAGTTCAAGAACCCCAATACCGGCAAGAACATCGTGGTGAAGGACGTGATCGCTGACGCCATGCTGCAGCAGATACTGCTGCGTCCGGCCGAGTACGACGTGATCGCCACCCTGAACCTCAACGGTGACTACCTCTCCGATGCCCTGGCGGCGGAAGTAGGTGGCATCGGCATCGCGCCGGGGGCCAACCTGTCCGACTCGGTTGCCATGTTCGAGGCAACCCACGGCACTGCGCCCAAGTACGCGGGGCTGGACAAGGTGAACCCGGGTTCGGTGATCCTCTCCGCCGAAATGATGCTGCGCCACATGGGCTGGCCGGAAGCGGCCGACCTGATCATCAAGGGTGTGAACGGTGCCATCGCTGCCCGCACCGTTACCTACGATTTCGAGCGCCTGATGGACGGTGCCAAGCTGCTGTCCTGCTCGGAGTTCGGTGACGCGATCATTGCCAAGATGTGATCCGGCGTGAAGTGCCCATAAAAAAAGGCCGGCTGATGCCGGCCTTTTTTCATTCTGCTGATCCTGGGGATCAGGCCTCTGCCGTGATGTTCTGCATCTCGCTGCTCGGGGCAGTCTGGGCGGAGGAGGCGGATATGCTGGCGTTGATGGGTTGAATGTTAACCGCATGCAGCCCCTTCGGACCTTGCAGGATCTCGAAGCTGACGGGTTGGCCGGCCTTGAGTGTCTTGTAGCCATCCATCTGGATTGCCGAGTAATGAGCGAACAGGTCCTCATCTCGGCCTTCAGCCAGGATGAATCCATAGCCCTTGGCGTTGTTGAACCACTTGACCTTACCGCTGAGCATGCTGATATCCCTCTGCAAAGGACTCCATCGCTGGAGTATCATCCACTTCGATTCCGCCACGGCCTTTTTTGGCGACGGACGTCCGGAACCCCTGATACCCTCCGGGGGGTATCCTTTGGTTGTAACACCCTTTTGCCGTTAGTCAAGGCGGCATCGTCTGGGCCTGAGAGGCGATTCAAACTCCGGTTGGCCCCCTCATTCACCCACTCGTAAAGCTTTTATTCCAGCATGCATGCAAGTAGCCAGATTCGACTAACATTCAATCAGGACCGCCCGGATCCATTGGAGGACGAAGGGACGGGGCTCGCGGTCGAGGAAGCCAAGCCCGCGCTGAAGCCGCCGCCCATGTATCGGGTCATCATGTTCAACGATGATTACACCCCGATGGATTTCGTGGTTGAGGTGCTCGAGTTGTACTTCAACATGAACCGCGAGCAGGCAACCAAGGTCATGTTGACTGTGCATACTCAAGGCAAGGCGAACTGCGGGGCCTTTACCCGCGATGTCGCTGAAACCAAAGCCATGCAGGTCAATCAATATGCGAGGGAGAGCCAACATCCACTGTTGTGCGAAATAGAGAAAGAAGGTTGATGCGGATGTTTGGGAGCGAGGTGAAGTCATGTTGAATCGAGAGCTCGAAGTCACCCTCAATCTCGCCTTCAAGGAGGCGCGGGCGAAGCGGCATGAGTTCATGACCGTTGAGCACTTGCTGTTGGCGCTTCTGGATAACGAAGCTGCCGCAACGGTCCTGAGAGCGTGTGGAGCTAACCTGGACAAGCTGCGGCGGGACCTGCAGGAGTTCATCGACTCCACTACGCCACTGATCCCTCAGCATGATGAGGATCGCGAGACCCAGCCGACCCTGGGCTTCCAGCGCGTGTTGCAGCGCGCGGTGTTCCACGTGCAGAGCTCCGGCAAGCGCGAAGTGACTGGCGCCAATGTGCTGGTGGCCATCTTCAGCGAGCAGGAAAGCCAGGCGGTGTTCCTGCTCAAGCAGCAGAGCGTCGCGCGCATCGATGTGGTCAATTACATCGCCCACGGCATTTCCAAGGTGCCGGGCCATGCCGAGCATCAGGAAAACGAACAGGATATGCAGGACGAGGAGGGCGGTGAGTCTTCGACCTCCAGCCATCCGCTGGACGCCTATGCCAGCAACCTGAACGACCTGGCGCGCCAGGGGCGCATCGATCCGCTGGTCGGTCGTGAATCCGAAGTCGAGCGTGTCGCGCAGATTCTGGCGCGCCGCCGCAAGAACAACCCGCTGCTGGTCGGTGAAGCGGGCGTCGGCAAGACCGCCATCGCCGAAGGCCTGGCCAAACGCATCGTCGACGGCCAGGTGCCGGACCTGCTGTCCGACAGCGTCGTCTATTCCCTGGACCTGGGCGCGTTGCTGGCGGGCACCAAGTACCGTGGTGATTTTGAGAAGCGCTTCAAGGCGCTGCTCAACGAGCTGCGCAAGCGTCCGCATGCGGTGCTGTTCATCGACGAGATCCACACCATCATCGGTGCCGGCGCGGCATCGGGCGGGGTGATGGATGCGTCCAACCTGCTCAAGCCGTTGCTGTCCTCTGGCGAAATCCGCTGCATCGGTTCCACCACCTTCCAGGAATTCCGCGGCATCTTCGAGAAGGACCGTGCTCTGGCGCGTCGCTTCCAGAAGGTCGACGTCACCGAGCCGTCCGTCGAGGATACCTATGGCATCCTGAAGGGCCTGAAGCCACGCTTCGAGCAGCACCACCATGTCGAGTACAGCGACGAGGCGCTGCGTGCCGCCGCCGAACTGGCTGCGCGCTACATCAACGATCGCCACATGCCGGACAAGGCCATCGACGTGATCGACGAAGCGGGCGCCTACCAGCGCCTGCAGCCGGAAGAGAAACGCGTGAAGCGCATCGAGGTGCCGCAGGTCGAGGACATCGTCGCGAAGATCGCGCGCATTCCTCCGAAGCACGTCTCCAGCTCCGATAAAGAGCTGCTGCGCAATCTGGAGCGCGACCTGAAGCTGACCGTGTTCGGCCAGGCTGCGGCCATCGAATCGCTGTCCACCGCGATCAAGCTGTCCCGTGCGGGCCTGAAGTCACCGGACAAGCCGGTCGGCTCCTTCCTGTTCTCCGGCCCGACCGGGGTGGGCAAGACCGAAGTGGCTCGTCAGCTGGCCAAGGCGCTGGGGGTGGAGCTGGTGCGCTTCGACATGTCCGAGTACATGGAACGGCACACCGTATCCCGTCTGATCGGCGCGCCTCCGGGCTACGTCGGTTTCGACCAGGGCGGCCTGCTGACTGAAGCGATCACCAAGACACCGCACTGCGTGCTGCTGCTGGATGAGATCGAGAAGGCGCATCCGGAAGTCTTCAACCTGCTGCTGCAGGTGATGGACCACGGCACCCTGACCGACAACAACGGGCGCAAGGCGGACTTCCGCAACGTCATCCTGATCATGACCACCAACGCCGGCGCGGAAATCGCGGCGCGAGCCTCCATCGGCTTCACGCTGCAGGATCACTCGACCGACGCCATGGAAGTGATCAAGAAGAGCTTCACGCCTGAGTTCCGCAATCGCCTGGATACCATCATCCAGTTCGGCCGCCTCAGTCTCGAAACCATCAAGAACATCGTCGACAAGTTCCTCACCGAACTGCAGGCGCAGCTCGAGGACAAGCACGTGCAGATCGAGGTCAGTGACGCGGCGCGTAACTGGCTGGCGGAAAAGGGGTACGACCCGCAGATGGGTGCGCGTCCGATGGCGCGGCTTATCCAGGACAAGATCAAGCGGCCGCTGGCCGAGGAGATCCTGTTCGGCGAGCTGGCCGAGCACGGTGGTGTGGCCCATGTGGACCTGAAGGATGGCGAGCTGGCCTTCGAGTTTGAAGTGATCGCCGTAGAGCCGGCCTGACGAGCGTCAGGCGCAAACGAAAACGCCCGGCAATGCCGGGCGTTTTTCTGTGTGCCGGATCTGGCTTCCGGCGCTACCGTCCGTCAGCGGGCGCGGTAGGTGATACGACCCTTGGACAGGTCGTAGGGCGTCAGTTCTACGCGAACCTTGTCGCCGGTCAGGATGCGGATGTAGTTCTTGCGCATCTTGCCGGAGATGTGCGCGGTAACGACGTGCCCGTTCTCCAACTCCACGCGGAACATGGTGTTGGGCAGGGTGTCGACGACAGTGCCTTCCATTTCGAAGCTGTCTTCTTTCGACATGCAGTAGAGCCCTCGGTATCTATGGTTGCCTGAAGTTTCAGGCCATTAAAAAAGGCACACATTGTGCCTGAAAATGCGCCGTAACGCCAACTGGCGTGTAATGGATCAGTTCAACACGACCCAGCGCTGGTTAACGAACAGCTCGATCGGCCGGTACTGGGTCTTGTAGTTCATCTTTCGGCAGTTCTTGATCCAGTAGCCGAGGTAGACCGCGTGCAGACCCAGGCGATGGGTCTCGGCGACCTGCCAGAGGATGGCGAAGCGGCCCAGGCTGCGGCGCTCTTCGTCGGGGTCATAGAAGGTGTAGACCGCCGAGAGTCCGTTGGGCAGGACGTCAGTGACCGCGACGGCCAGCAGGCGGCCCTGCAGGCGGAACTCGAAGAAGCAACTGAACGGCAGGTCGCGAACCAGGAAGGTGGCGAACTGGTCGCGGCTGGGCGGGTACATGTCGCCGTCGGCGTGGCGCTGTTCGATGTAGCGCATGTACAGCGCGTAGTACTCCTCGGTGAAGGTCGGCCGCTTGCGAATGACCTCGAGGTCCGCGTTGCGCTTGAGGATGCGTTTCTGCTGACGGTTGGGGAGGAAATTGGCCGCCGGGATGCGTGCCGGGATGCAGGCGGTGCAGTGCTGGCAGTGGGGGCGGTACAGGTGCTCGCCGCTACGCCGGAAGCCGACCTCCGAAAGCGAGGCGTACAGCTGCGCGTCCATGGGCTGGCTGGGGTCGAGGAACAGGGTGGTGGCCTGCTCTTCGGGCAGATAGCTGCATGGGTGCGGCTGTGTGGCGTAAAACTTCAGGCGGGCGAGCTCGGTCATCTTCAACCCCTGCGAGGACCCTCTGACAAGTTTAAGCCAGGCTGGGCTGGTCCGCTTGCGAAGTCCAGTCCTGCAATGGCGATTGGTCGAGGTGGCGGCGCAGATAAGCTGCGAATTCGCGCCGGGATATGGCTCTCGCGCCGAAGCTGTGCAGGTGCTGGGTCGGCATCTGGCAGTCGATCAGCTCGAAACCTGCGGCCTTGAGGCGTTGCACCAGGGTGGCGAACGCCACCTTGGAAGCATTGTCCGCGTGGCTGAACATGGACTCGCCGAAGAACAGCCGACCGATGGCCAGTCCGTACAGTCCGCCGACCAGCTCGCTGCCGTCCCAGGCTTCCACCGAGTGGGCGACGCCCATGCGATGCAGTTCGCAGTAGGCCTGCTGCATCGGCGTGGTGATCCAGGTGCCGTCGGCGTAGTCGCGTGGTCCGGCGCAGCCGTGGATGACCTGTTCGAAGGCCTGGTCGATGGTGACCTGGTAGCGCTGCTGGCGGATGAGCTTGGCCAGGCTGCGGGAGACATGCAGTTCGCCGGGGAACAGCACGGTGCGTGGATCGGGCGACCACCAGAGAATCGGCTGGCCGTCCTGGTACCAGGGGAAGCAGCCGTGACGGTACGCCTGGATCAGGCGGCGCGGGTCGAGGTCGCCGCCGGCCGCGAGCAGGCCGTTGGGCTCGTGCAGGGCCTTGTCCAGGGGAGGGAAGTCGAAGTTGTCGCGAGATAGCCAGTTGAGCATGGGCGGAGGAGGGGAGGGCGGGCCTCCCCTTTGGCCGATCAGTTGTCGTCGAGGAACTTTTCGGCGTCCAGCGCGGCCATGCAGCCGGCGCCGGCGGAAGTGATCGCCTGGCGGTAAACGTGGTCGGCCACGTCGCCGGCGGCGAACACGCCTTCGATGCTGGTCTGGGTGGCGTTGCCTTCGGCGCCGCCCTTGATCTTCAGGTAGCCGTCATGCATGTCCAGTTGGCCGGTGAACAGGTCGGTGTTGGGTTTGTGGCCGATGGCGATGAACACGCCGGAAACGTCCAGCTGGCGGGTTGCGCCGCTTTCGGCGTCCTTCAGGCGCACGCCGATCACGCCCATGTCGTCGCCCAGGACTTCGTCCAGGGTGGTGTTCCAGTGCAGGCGCACGTTGCCGTTCTGGGCCTTCTCGAACAGCTTGTCCTGTAGGATTTTCTCCGAGCGCAGCTTGTCGCGGCGGTGGATCAGGTGAACTTCTTTCGCAATGTTGGACAGGTACAGTGCCTCTTCCACGGCGGTGTTGCCGCCGCCAACCACGCAGACCACCTGGTTGCGGTAGAAGAAACCGTCGCAGGTGGCGCAGGCGGACACGCCCTTGCCCATGAAGGCCTGCTCGGAGGACATGCCCAGGTACTGCGCGGAAGCGCCGGTGGCGATGATCAGCGCGTCGCAGGTGTAGGTGCCGCTGTCACCCTTGAGGGTGAAGGGCTTCTGCTGCAACTCGGCGGTGTGGATGTGGTCGTAGACGATCTCGGTATCGAAACGCTGGGCGTGCTGCTGCATGCGCTCCATCAGAGCCGGACCGGTCAGGCCTTCGACGTCGCCCGGCCAGTTGTCGACTTCGGTGGTGGTGGTGAGCTGGCCGCCGGGCTGGATACCGGTGATGACAACAGGCTTGAGGTTGGCGCGAGCAGCGTACACGGCCGCGGTGTAGCCGGCAGGGCCGGAGCCCAGGATGATCAGGCGCGAATGCTTGACTTCACTCATAAAAAGACTCCATAAGCCTTTGTCACGTAAGAGAATGCATGCTCCAATTGAGCAGCCGAAAATCGGTGATGGGCTATGCTACACCGAACCTCGGAAAGCCGGCAAAAGCGCTGTCGGACGCTTCCGGGCTCGCTGGCATCGGCTGGCCAAAGCCGTACAATAGGCCCGTTTTGAGGCTCAACGACTCTCGGACGCGCGTAAAGCGCAGGAATAGACGCGTTTTGAAGGACACCACCACAGCAAGCCATGCCGCCGCCTGGCGTCAGCAACTGCACTATCGCCTGAAGGAAGGGGCGTTGATCGCGCTGGGCGCGCTCTGCCTTTACCTGTGGATGGCGTTGCTCACCTATGATCCGTCCGATCCGGGCTGGAGTCACTCCAGTCACGTCGATCAGGTGCAGAATGCTGCCGGTCGCCTGGGTGCCCTGAGCGCCGACATCCTGTTCATGGTGCTGGGCTATTTCGCCTACCTGTTCCCGCTGCTGCTGGCGGTGAAGACCTATCAGGTCTTCCGCAAGCGCCACCTGCCCTGGGAGTGGAGCGGCTGGCTGTTCTCCTGGCGTCTGATCGGGCTGGTCTTCCTGGTGCTGGCCGGCTCCGCGCTGGCCTACATCCATTTCCATGCCACTGGCGGCCACATGCCGGCCACTGCCGGCGGCGCCCTGGGCGAAAGCCTGGGACAGCTGGGGGTCAATGCCTTGAACGTGCAGGGCAGTACCCTGCTGTTCCTGGCGCTGTTCCTGTTCGGCATGACCGTCTTCGCCGACCTGTCCTGGTTCAAGGTCATGGACGTTACCGGCAAGATCACCCTCGATCTCTTCGAACTGATCCAAAATGCCGCCAACCGCTGGTGGAGCGCCCGCAGCGAGCACAAGCAGCTGGTCGCCCAGTTGCGCGAGGTGGACGAGCGTGTGGCCGAAGTCGCCGCGCCCATCGTTGCCGACCGTCGCGAGCAGGCCAAGGTCAAGGAGCGCCTGATCGAGCGCGAGGAAGCCCTGGTCAAGAGCGTGCAGGAGCGCGAGAAGCGCGTGGCGCCGAAGATCGATGTGCCGCCGCCGCCCGCCAAGCCCGTCGAGCCTAGCAAGCGCGTGCTGAAGGAAAAGCAGGCGCCGCTGTTCGTCGATACCGCCGTGGAAGGCACGCTGCCGCCACTGTCGATCCTCGACCCGGCTTCCGAGAAGAAGCAGAGCTATTCGCCCGAGTCCCTGGAGGCCATGTCGCGCCTGCTGGAGATCAAGCTCAAGGAGTTCGGCGTCGAAGTCATCGTCGAGTCCGTGCATCCGGGGCCGGTGATCACCCGTTTCGAAATCCAGCCGGCTGCTGGCGTGAAGGTCAGCCGTATCTCCAACCTGGCGAAGGACCTGGCGCGCTCGCTGGCGGTGATCAGTGTCCGCGTGGTGGAAGTCATCCCCGGCAAGACCACCGTCGGCATCGAGATTCCCAACGAAGACCGGCAGATGGTGCGCTTCTCCGAAGTGCTGATGACGCCGGAATACGACGAGCACAAGTCCACCGTGCCGCTGGCCCTGGGCCACGACATCGGCGGCAACCCGATCATCACGGACCTCGCGAAGATGCCGCACCTGCTGGTGGCGGGTACTACCGGTTCCGGTAAGTCGGTGGGCGTGAACGCCATGCTCCTGTCGATCCTGTTCAAGTCCACGCCGGAAGAGGCGCGACTGATCATGATCGACCCGAAGATGCTGGAACTGTCGATCTACGAAGGCATTCCGCACCTGCTCTGTCCGGTGGTCACCGACATGAAGGAGGCCGCCAACGCGCTGCGCTGGAGCGTCGCCGAGATGGAGCGCCGCTATAAGCTGATGGCGGCCATGGGCGTACGTAACCTCGCCGGCTTCAACCGCAAGGTGAAGGATGCGGAGGAGGCTGGCGCGCCGCTGACCGACCCGCTGTACCGCCGCGAGAGCATGGAAGACGAGGCGCCGCTGCTGCAGACTCTGCCGACCATCGTGGTGGTGGTCGACGAGTTCGCCGACATGATGATGATCGTCGGCAAGAAGGTGGAAGAACTGATCGCCCGTATCGCCCAGAAGGCGCGTGCGGCGGGCATCCACCTGATCCTGGCGACCCAGCGTCCATCGGTGGACGTGATCACCGGCCTGATCAAGGCAAACATTCCGACCCGTATCGCATTCCAGGTGTCCAGCAAGATCGACTCGCGCACCATCCTCGACCAGGGTGGCGCCGAGCAGTTGCTGGGTCACGGCGACATGCTCTACCTGCCGCCGGGCACCGGCCTGCCGATCCGCGTCCATGGCGCCTTCGTCTCCGACGATGAAGTGCACCGCGTGGTTGAGGCGTGGAAGCTGCGTGGCGCGCCGAACTACGTCGAGGACATCCTCGCTGGCGCCGATGAAGGCGGTGGCGGCGGTTCGTTCGAAGGTGGCGGCGGCGAAGGTGGCGAGGGCAGCGAGGACGATCCGCTCTACGACGAAGCCGTACGCTTCGTGACCGAAAGCCGCCGGGCTTCCATCTCTGCCGTGCAGCGCAAGCTGAAAATCGGCTACAACCGTGCCGCGCGGATGATCGAGGCGATGGAAATGGCCGGCGTGGTCACCGCGATGAATACCAATGGCTCGCGCGAAGTCATCGCGCCGGCCCCGATCCGTGATTGATTCGACTTCGAGGATTTCGATGCGTCTGATCCGCCTGTTGTTCGTTGCTGCGCTGGCTGTCGCCGGTGTCCAGGCCCATGCCGACGAGGCCGCTGCGCAGCGCCTGAGCGGGATGCTCACCAAGGCCCAGACAATGACCGCGCGCTTCTCCCAGCTGACCCTGGATGGCAGCGGCACCCGCCTGCAGGAAACCGCCGGTACCCTGGGCCTCAAGCGCCCCGGCCTGTTCCGCTGGCACACCGATGCGCCGAACGAGCAGCTGCTCATCTCCAATGGCGAGAAGATCTGGCTGTATGACCCGGACCTGGAGCAGGTGACTATCCAGAAGCTCGACCAGCGCCTGACCCAGACCCCGGCGCTGCTGCTTTCCGGCGATGTCTCGAAGATTGGTCAGAGCTTCGACATCACTGCCAAAGACGGCGGCAACGTGGTCGACTTCGTCCTCAAGCCCAAGTCCAAGGACACGCTGTTCGACAGCCTGCGGATTTCCTTCCGCAGCGGTGTGGTGAACGACATGCAGCTGATCGACAGCGTCGGCCAGCGCACCAACATCCTGTTCTTTGACGTGAAGATGAACGAGGCGATGGACGCCAAGCAGTTCGTCTTCGAGGTGCCCAAGGGCGTCGACGTCATCCAGGAATGACCGAGGCCTCGCGCCCGTTTGAGTTATAGGTAAGACCCTTGGATCTGTTTCGCTCCGCCCCCGTTTCCCAGCCCCTGGCCGCGCGCCTGCGCGCGACCAGCCTGGACGAGTACGTCGGCCAGGAGCACCTGCTCGCCCGCGGCAAGCCGCTGCGCGAGGCGCTGGAGCAGGGTGCGCTGCACTCGATGATCTTCTGGGGCCCGCCCGGGGTCGGCAAGACCACTCTGGCGAAGCTGCTGGCCCAGGTCACCGACGCGCACTTCGAGACGATCTCGGCGGTGCTCTCGGGTGTGAAGGAAATCCGCCAGTCGGTGGAAGTGGCCAAGCAGCACGCCGCGCAGTACGGCCGTCGCACCATCCTCTTCGTCGACGAGGTGCATCGCTTCAACAAAAGCCAGCAGGATGCCTTCCTGCCCTATGTCGAAGACGGCACCCTGATCTTCATCGGTGCGACCACCGAGAACCCGTCCTTCGAGCTGAACAACGCGCTGTTGTCCCGCGCCCGCGTCTATGTGCTGAAAAGCCTGGACGAAGCGGCCCTGCGCCGCCTGGTGCAGCGCGCGCTGAGCGAAGACAAGGGCCTGGGCAAGCGCAACCTGAGCCTGCCGGACGAAAGCTTCGCCATCCTCATGGCCGCCGCCGACGGCGATGGCCGCCGCCTGCTCAACCTGCTGGAAAACGCCTCCGACCTCGCCGAAGACAACGGTGAGATCAGCGCCGAGCTGCTGCAGAACCTGCTGGGCGACTCGCGCCGCCGCTTCGACAAGGGTGGCGAGGCCTTCTACGACCAGATCAGCGCGCTGCATAAATCCGTGCGCGGCTCCAGCCCGGACGGGGCGCTGTACTGGTATTCGCGCATGCTCGACGGCGGCTGCGATCCGCTCTATATCGCCCGCCGCGTGGTACGCATGGCCAGCGAGGATATCGGCAACGCCGACCCCCGTGCGCTGACGCTGTGCCTTAATGCCTGGGACGTGCAGGAGCGCCTGGGCAGCCCGGAAGGCGAGCTGGCGATTGCGCAGGCCATCGTCTATCTGGCCTGCGCGCCGAAGAGCAACGCCGTCTACAACGCCTACAATACGGCTCGCCGTGACGTGGCGGAGAGTGGCTCGCTGGAGGTGCCGCTGCATTTGCGCAACGCGCCGACCAAGTTGATGAAGAACCTGGGCTATGGCGACGAGTACCGTTATGCCCATGATGAGCCGGATGCCTACGCGGCCGGGGAAGACTACTTCCCCGAGTCCATGGAGCCGCGCCAGTATTACCAACCCGTACCGCGCGGACTGGAGCTGAAGATCGGCGAGAAGTTGCGCCATCTGGCAAGCCTCGACCAGGCCAGTCCCCGCAGACGCAGAAGATCCTGAAGTGGCGCCCGCGAGCGCCGCCTGACACTAGACACGAGAACACACCATGCTCGATTCCAAACTGGTTCGTACCCAGCCGCAAGAAGTGGCCGAACGCCTGGCTACCCGTGGCTTCACCCTGGATGTGGCGCGCATCGAAGCGCTGGAGAGCCAGCGCAAGTCCGTGCAGACCCGTACCGAGACCCTGCAGGCCGAGCGCAACTCGCGTTCCAAGGCGATCGGCCTGGCCATGAAGAATGGCGAAGACGTCGCGCCGCTGAAGGCCGAGGTCAATCGCATGGCCGAGGAGCTGGAGTCGGGCAAGCGCGAACTGGACGCCATCCAGGTCGAACTGGATACCTTGCTGCTGAACATCCCGAACCTGCCCCACGAGTCCGTGCCGGTGGGCGAGGATGAGGAGCAGAACGTCGAAGTCCGTCGCTGGGGCACTCCGCGCTCCTTCGATTTTGAGATCAAGGACCACGTTGCCCTGGGCGAACAACACGGCTGGCTGGACTTCGAGACCGCCGCACGCCTGTCCGGCGCCCGCTTCGCCCTGATGCGCGGCCCGATCGCCCGTCTGCACCGTGCCCTGGCGCAGTTCATGATCGACCTGCACACCCGCGAGCACGGCTACGAAGAAGCCTACACCCCGTACCTGGTGCAGGCTCCGGCGCTGCAGGGCACCGGCCAGCTGCCGAAGTTCGAGGAAGACCTGTTCAAGATCCAGCGTGAAGACGAAGCCGATCTGTACCTGATCCCGACTGCCGAAGTCTCGCTGACCAACATCGTTGCCGGCCAGATCCTCGACGCGAAGGAGCTGCCGCTGAAGTTCGTCGCCCATACCCCTTGCTTCCGCAGCGAAGCCGGCGCCTCGGGCCGTGATACCCGCGGCATGATCCGCCAGCACCAGTTCGACAAGGTCGAGATGGTGCAGATCGTCGAGCCGTCCAAATCCTGGGAAGCGCTGGAAAGCCTGGTCGGCAACGCCGAGAAGGTCCTCCAGGCCCTGGAGCTGCCGTACCGCGCCCTCGCGCTGTGCACTGGCGACATGGGCTTCGGCGCCGCCAAGACCTACGACCTTGAAGTCTGGGTGCCGAGCCAGGACAAGTACCGCGAGATTTCCTCCTGCTCCAACTGTGGCGACTTCCAGGCTCGCCGCATGCAGGCGCGCTACCGCAACCCGGAGACCGGCAAGCCGGAGCTGGTGCATACCCTCAACGGTTCGGGCCTGGCCGTGGGCCGCACCCTGGTCGCCGTGCTGGAGAACTACCAGCAGGCTGATGGCTCGATCCGCGTACCGGACGTGCTGAAGCCGTACATGGCCGGCATCGAGGTCATCGGCTGAAATGGACTTCCTGCCGCTGTTCCACATCCTGCGCGGACGTCGCGCGCTACTGGTCGGCGGCGGTGATGTCGCACTGCGCAAGGCGCGCCTGCTGAGCGACGCTGGCGCGGTGTTGCGAGTCGTGGCGCCCGAGGTGCACTCCGAGCTTCGTGAGCTGGCCGAGGAGGGCGCGGGCGAATTGCTCCTGCGCCCTTACCTCCAGAGCGATTTGCAGGAATGCGTGCTTGTCATTGCCGCTACCGACGATGAGTCGCTCAACGCGCAGGTCTCCCGCGATGCCAACGAGCGTGGCGTGCCGGTCAACGTAGTTGATGCGCCCGCGTTGTGCAGCGTGATCTTCCCGGCCATCGTCGACCGTTCGCCGCTGGTAGTGGCCGTGTCCAGTGGTGGCGATGCGCCGGTACTGGCGCGCCTGCTGCGGGCCAAGCTGGAAACCTGGATTCCCGCGACCTACGGCCAGCTGGCCGGGCTTGCCAGCCGCTTCCGTGAGCGCGTGAAGCAGCGTCTGCCGGACCTGCAACAGCGCCGCAAATTCTGGGAGGAGGTGTTCCAGGGGCCGGTGGCCGAACGCATGCTGTCCGGTCAGCCGAACGAAGCTGAACGCCTGCTGGCGGACAAGCTGGAGTCGCCGCAGCCCGAGTCCCGCGGTGAGGTCTATCTGGTCGGTGCCGGTCCGGGCGATCCCGACCTGCTGACCTTCCGCGCCCTGCGGCTGATGCAGCAGGCTGACGTGGTGCTCTACGACCGCCTCGTCGCTCCGGCGATTCTCGAGCTGTGCCGCCGCGACGCCGATCGCCTCTACGTCGGCAAGCGCCGCGCGGATCACGCCGTGCCGCAGGACGAGATCAATCGCAAACTGGTCGAGCTGGCTCTGCAGGGCAAGCGCGTGCTGCGTCTGAAGGGTGGCGACCCGTTCATCTTCGGTCGTGGTGGTGAAGAGATCGACGAACTGGCGGCCAACGGCATCCCGTTCCAGGTCGTGCCCGGCATCACCGCAGCGAGCGGTTGCGCCGCCTACGCCGGCATCCCGCTGACCCATCGCGACTACGCGCAGTCGGTGCGCTTCGTGACCGGCCACCTGAAGGACGGCACGACCGATCTGCCCTGGAACGACCTGGTCGCGCCGGGGCAGACCCTGGTGTTCTACATGGGCTTGGTCGGCTTGCCGGTGATCTGCGAGCAACTGGTGCGCCATGGCCGTTCCGCCGATACCCCGGCAGCGCTGGTTCAGCAAGGCACTACCGTGCATCAGCGGGTATTCACCGGTACGCTGGCCAGCCTGCCTGAGCTGGTGGCTGAGCATGAGGTGCATGCGCCGACGCTGGTGATCGTGGGCGAGGTCGTGCGGCTGCGGGACAAGCTCGCCTGGTTCGAAGGCCAGCAATGAAGGTGATGCGTGGCATGACGCTGGGTATCGCATGTGCCCTGGGTTATGCCGCGCTGCCAGCCACTGCCGCCAGCTTCGACTGCGGCAGGGCAAAACAGGCTGACGAGAAAACCATCTGTGCCGATCGCCAGCTGTCCGAACTGGATGTGCAGATGGCGACCACCTATCGCTTGCTCAGAGGGCTGTTCGCCATGGGTATGCGTGGCAGCCTGGGCGATTCACAGCTGGCGTGGCTGGAGCAGCGGCGCGCCTGTGGGGCCAACAAGGCATGCCTGAAGCAACGCTACAGGGATCGCCTGGACGCGTTGCAGAAAGTCTACGACGGCATCGACAAGCCAATCTGATCTGCGATTACGCCTCGGTTTTCGTCGGCGCGGGCCTGTCGCTGTGCTGTCGCCCGGGTCGGGTTATGCGTCAGGCGCTGATCGCGGATGACGCCCGCTTCGATGGGGTATCAAGCTCTGTTCGATAATCGGTCACTCCTGTTGCGATAATCGCCCGGTCGTATCGATAATCGCCCGGAACCCGCCTGTCAGGAACAACAAGAAATGACCGACGCCCCCCGCGCCAGCCTGCCGCCCCTCGCTCCGCCGATCATTGCCTCGCCGGCCAAGCGCATCGAGGCTTTCACCGGTGACCCGAATTTCATGACCTCGCTGGCCCGAGGCCTGGCGGTGATCCATGCGTTCCAGGAGCGCAAGCGCCACCTGACCATCGCGCAGATCAGCCATCGCACCGAGATTCCTCGGGCCGCCGTGCGTCGCTGCCTGCACACCCTGATGAAGCTGGGCTACGTCACTTCCGACGGGCGTACCTACTCATTGCTGCCCAAGGTGCTGACCCTCGGTCACGCCTACCTGTCGTCCACGCCCCTGGCGGTCACCGCCCAGCCGATCCTCGATCGCCTGAGCGAGCAGTTGCATGAGGCGTGTTCGATGGCGACCCTGGAAGGCGACGAAATCCTCTACATCGCCCGCTCCGCCACCCCGCAGCGCCTGATTTCGGTGGACCTCAGCGTCGGCAGCCGGCTGCCGGCCTATTGCACCTCGATGGGACGCATCCTGCTCGCCGGCCTGGATGACGAAGCGCTGGAGGACTACCTGGCCCACGCCGACCTGCAGGTGAAGACCAGCCGCACCGTGCACACGCCGGACATGCTGCGGGCGAGCGTCGCCGAGATCCGCCAGCAGGGCTGGGTGATCATCGACCAGGAGCTGGAGGTCGGCCTGCGCTCCATTGCCGTGCCGCTGAAGGACTCTGCCGGTCAGGTGCTGGCGGCGCTGAACGTCGGCACCCATGCCGGGCGGGTGTCGCGCCAGGAGCTGGAGACGCGCTTCCTGCCGGTGCTGCTGGAGGCCAGTCGCGAGCTGGGTACGCGACTGTTCCATTGAGCCGCGACATGCCCCTGAAGAGGTATGCGCCGCGCTGCCGCAGGGGCGGCGCTGCGCCGTACTGATCCACGGCAACGAAAGCGCTGTGCGGCCAACCTAGACTCCGGGACCGCCTATCCCTGCGAAAGGAGTCACCCATGCACGTGGACATCGCCATCGTCGGCGCCGGCCCCGCCGGGCTATGCCTGGCTCGCTCGTTGTCCGGCAACGGCCTGTCGGTCCTGCTGATCGAACGCCAGCCCCTTGCGAGCCTGGCCGAGCCGGCCGAGGACGGCCGCGAGATCGCCCTGACCCACGCCTCCCGCGCCGAGTTGCAACGCCTGGGGATGTGGTCGCGCATCGACCCGCAGGAGATCTCGCCGCTGCGCGATGCCCAGGTGCTCAACGGCTCGTCGCTGTTCGCGCTGCGTATCGAGGCGGGGCAGGCGGGCGCCGAGCAGTTGGGCTACTTCGTGGCCAATCAGGTGATTCGCCGCGTGGCCTTCGATGCCGTGCACGAGTGCCCGGATGTATCGCTGGTCTGCGGCCGGGCCTTGCGCTCGCTGCGGATGGAGCGCGACGGCGTGCAACTTACGCTGGACAATGACAGCGTGGTGCGCGCGCGCCTGCTGGTCGCCGCCGACAGCCGTTTCTCCGAAACGCGGCGGATGCTCGGCATTGGCGCGAGCATGGAGGATTTCGGCAAGACCATGATGGTCTGCCGCATGGCCCACGAACGACCGCACCACAACGTGGCCTGGGAATGGTTCGGCTACGGCCAGACCCTGGCGCTGCTGCCGGTCAATGGTGACCGCTCCTCGGTGGTACTGACCCTCCCGCAGCGCGAGATGGCGCCGCTGCTGGAGTTGGACGAGACAGCCTTCGCCCATGAGATGGAGCGACGCTTCGACCGCCGCCTGGGTGCGATGCAGCTGCTCGGCCCGCGCCATACCTACCCGCTGGTGGGTGTTTTCGCCGACCGCTTCGTGGGGCCGCGCAGTGCGCTGATCGGCGATGCCGCCGTCGGCATGCATCCGGTCACCGCCCACGGCTTCAACTTCGGTTTGCAGAGCCAGCGCCGGCTCGCAGCGGAGGTGTTGTCCACCCATCGGCGCGGCGGCGATATCGGCGGCGCCTGGCCGCTGCGCCGTTACGCCACGGCCCATCGCCTGGCGACCTGGCCGTTGTACCAGGCCACACGCCTGATCGTCGGCATGTACACCGACCCGCGCCCACCGGTGCGCCTGCTGCGTAATGCCGGCCTGCGCCTGGCCCAGGGCCTGCCGCCGCTGCGGCAGGTGATTGCGCGGCACCTAGCGCAGGGGGCGTAAGGGCAGGGCGGGCAGGGGCTCTTGTAGGAGCGGACTCTGTCCGCGATGGTCCGAGCGAAAGAGCATCGCGGACGCAGTCCGCTCCTGCGAAAGCCCACAGTCGGGCCTGCCCGGCGTGGTGCAGAATGAACGATCCAGCCGCCGGCAGAGCGGCTCCTCCTGCGTGCGAAACCCATAACAATCCGGTCCAGGGGGGAACCATGGCCTTCACTTCCAGCGACATCTGCGCCGCGGCCGACGGCCTTCGCGGCTTTGTCGGCTTCAACCGCAAGACGGGCAAGTACATCGTGCGTTTCAGCGAGGATTCCTTTGGCATGGACGTGGTCGAGGACAGTATCCGGCCGGCCTGCGAATTCGTCTGGGCGCTACGGGCGGGGGATGTCATGACCCTGAGCCGCGAGTGCCTGGAAATCCTCGTTGCACAGAACATCAATGATCGCCTCAACTTCAGCGAGCCCTTGCTCACCTACCTGCGTCGCACCGATCTGCCGGAAATCGCGGCGGAACGGCGCCTGAAGTAATCCAGTTCGGCGGGGCGGCCGGTTGCACCGGCTGGCCTCGCATCCCGCCTGGGCAATCCCTCGTGATTGTCCCTCGTTCAGGGGGCTGAATTCGTCCGTTCGTTCCCCATCCCGCAATCGCCTCCGCGAGCGCAACCCGCCGCGCCCTGGCCTATGCTGTCCAGGTTCGCCTTGCGTTGAGGTGCAACCTATTCCCGTTGCGGGTTACACCTTCGTCTTGCTCGCCTGTCGGCATGGCTCTTGGGTGCTGAGTGCTAGAGCCCGTGGTGCGTCGTGTTTCCAGGGTTCGGGGCGGTCGGGAAAGAGTGGTTGCACCTGGTTGCACCTTTGTGGGCGACGGTTTAACCTTGCGCCGCTTTGCATGCTCCAAACTTTAACAATAGGACGACCCATGGCCACCACTACCCTCGGCGTGAAGCTCGACGACGCCACCCGTGAACGTCTCAAGCTCGCCGCCCAGCAGCTCGACCGTACCCCGCACTGGCTGATCAAGCAGGCGATCTTCACGTACCTGGAACAGGTCGAGGGTGGACTGACTCCCGCCGAGCACTCCGGGCTGGCCGCCGCCGCAGGCGAAGAGTCCGTGGACTCGCTGAGCGAGCGGGGACTGCAGGTCTTCCTCGATTTCGCCGAAAGCATCCTGCCGCAGTCGGTCCTGCGCGCCGCCATCACCGCCGCCTATCGCCGCCCGGAAACCGAGGCGCTGCCGATGCTGCTGGACCTGGCCCGTCTGCCGAAAGAGCAGGCCGACGCCGCCAACAAGATGGCCCTGGGCATTGCCGAGAAGCTGCGCAACCAGAAGAACGCCGGTGGCCGCCAGGGCCTGGTGCAGGGTCTGCTGCAGGAGTTCTCCCTGTCGTCCCAGGAAGGCGTGGCGCTGATGTGCCTGGCCGAGGCGCTGCTGCGCATCCCGGACAAGGCCACTCGTGACGCGCTGATCCGCGACAAGATCAGCAGCGGCAACTGGAGCCAGCACCTGGGCCAGAGCCCGTCGATGTTCGTCAACGCGGCCTCCTGGGGCCTGCTGATCACCGGCAAGCTGGTCTCGACCCACACTGAAGCCGGCATGTCCTCGGCGCTCAACCGCATCATCGGCAAGTCCGGCGAGCCGCTGATCCGCAAGGGCGTGGACATGGCCATGCGCCTGATGGGCGAGCAGTTCGTCACCGGCGAGACCATCGCCGAGGCGCTGGCGAATGCGGCCACCATGGAATCCAGGGGCTTCCGCTACTCCTACGACATGCTCGGCGAAGCTGCGCTGACCGATGAGGACGCCAAGCGCTACCTGGCGTCCTACGAGCAGGCCATCCATGCCATCGGCAAGGCCTCCCACGGTCGTGGCATCTATGAAGGCCCGGGCATCTCGATCAAGCTCTCCGCGCTGCACCCGCGCTACAGCCGCGCCCAGTACGAGCGCGTGATGGACGAGCTGTACCCGACCGTTCTGGGTCTGGTGAAGATGGCCCGCGACTACGACATCGGCATCAACGTCGATGCCGAGGAAGCCGACCGCCTGGAAATCTCCCTCGACCTGCTGGAGCGTCTGTGCTTCGAGCCGAGCCTCGCCGGCTGGAACGGCATCGGCTTCGTCATCCAGGCCTACCAGAAGCGCTGCCCGTACGTGATCGACTACGTGATCGACCTGGCCAAGCGCAGCCGCCACCGCCTGATGATCCGCCTGGTGAAGGGCGCCTACTGGGACAGCGAGATCAAGATGGCCCAGGTCAACGGCCTGGAGGGCTACCCGGTCTATACCCGCAAGCCGTACACCGACGTTTCCTACCTGGCCTGCGCGCGCAAGCTGCTGGCCGTTCCGGAAGCCATCTACCCGCAGTTCGCCACCCACAACGCCCACTCGTTGTCGGCCATCTACAACCTCGCCGGGCAGAACTACTACCCGGGCCAGTACGAGTTCCAGTGCCTGCACGGCATGGGCGAGCCGCTGTACGAGCAGGTGGTGGGCAAGGTCGCCGACGGCAAGTTCAACCGTCCGTGCCGTATCTACGCACCGGTGGGCAGCCATGAAACCCTGCTGGCGTATCTCGTTCGCCGCCTGCTGGAAAACGGCGCCAACACCTCCTTCGTCAACCGCATCGCCGACCACAGCATCTCCCTCAAGGACCTGGTGCTGGACCCGGTACTGCAGGTCGAGCAGATGGCTGCACAGGAAGGCACCCTGGGTCTGCCGCACCCGCGCATCTCGCTGCCGCGTGAGCTGTACGGCGAGGCACGCCAGAACTCCGCCGGCATCGACCTGGCCAACGAGCACCGTCTGGGTTCGCTGTCCTCGGCGCTGCTGTCGAGCACCAACCACGCCTACCTGGCCGCGCCGATCCTCGGCCTGGTGGATGCCGCACCGGGCGAACCGCAGCCGGTACGCAACCCGGCCGACTTGCGCGATATCGTGGGCCACGTGCATGAAGCCAGCGAAGCCGACGTGAACAACGCCATCCTCGGCGCGCTGTCCAGCGCGCAAATCTGGCAGTCCACCCAGCCGGCCGAGCGCGGCGCCATCCTGCAGCGTGCCGCTGACCTGATGGAAGCCGAGATCCAGCAGCTTATGGGCGTGCTGGTGCGCGAGTCGGGCAAAACTTTCGCCAACGCCATCGCCGAAGTGCGCGAGGCGGTGGACTTCCTCCGTTACTACGGCGCCCAGGCCAGCACCCACTTCGCCAACGACAGCCACCGCCCGCTGGGCCCAGTGGTGTGCATCAGCCCGTGGAACTTCCCGCTGGCGATCTTCAGCGGCCAGGTGGCCGCCGCCCTGGCCGCCGGTAACACCGTGTTGGCCAAGCCGGCCGAGCAGACCCCGCTGATCGCCGCGCAGGCCGTGCGCATCCTTCTCGAAGCCGGCGTACCGGTCGGCGCCGTGCAGCTGCTGCCGGGCCGTGGTGAAACCGTCGGCGCCCGTCTTGTCGGAGACGTGCGCGTGCGTGGCGTGATGTTCACCGGTTCCACCGAAGTGGCCGGCATCCTCCAGCGCAATATCGCCGGCCGCCTCGACGCCCAGGGCCGCACCATCCCGCTGATCGCCGAAACCGGCGGCCTCAACGCCATGATCGTCGACTCCTCGGCGCTGGCCGAGCAAGTGGTGGTGGACGTGGTCAACTCCGCCTTCGACAGCGCCGGCCAGCGTTGCTCGGCCCTGCGCGTACTGTGCGTGCAGGCCGACGTGGCCGACCGCGTGGTCGCCATGCTCAAGGGCGCCATGGCCGAGTACCGTATTGGCGCGCCGGAGCGCCTGCACACCGACATCGGTCCGGTGATCGACGAGGAAGCCAAGGGCAACATCGACAAGCACATCCAGACCATGCGCGACAAAGGCCGCAAGGTGTTCCAGAGCGCCCGTGTCGATGCCGAGGAGATCAAGCGCGGCACCTTCGTCGTGCCGACCCTGATCGAGCTGGACAGCTTCAGCGAGCTCAAGCGTGAAATCTTCGGCCCGGTGCTGCACGTTGTGCGCTATGAGCGCGCCGAGCTGGACCAGCTGCTCGCGCAGATCAACGCCAGCGGCTACGGCCTGACCCTGGGTGTGCACACCCGTATCGACGAGACCATCGCCCAGGTGGTGGAGAGCGCCCACGTCGGCAACCTCTACGTCAACCGCAACGTGGTCGGCGCCGTGGTCGGCGTGCAGCCCTTCGGCGGTGAAGGCCTGTCCGGCACCGGTCCGAAAGCCGGTGGCCCGCTGTACCTGTACCGCCTGCTCTCGACCCGCCCGCAGGACGCGGTGGCCAGGCAACTGCAGGGCGACGGTGCGCAAGCGATCGGGCGTCCGGCCGTGGCGAGCAAGGCAGTGGATGCGCTGACCCAGTGGGCCAGCCAGAACGAGCCGGCGCTGGCCGCGCTGATCGGCGGTTACGCCGAGCTGTCGCAGAGCTACACCGTACAGGTGCTGACCGGCCCGACCGGCGAGCGCAACACCTACAGCCTGCTGCCGCGCGAACACGTGCTGTGCCTGGCCGAGGAGCGTGGCGACCTGCTGGCGCAACTGGCTGCCGTGCTGTCCGTGGGCAGCCGTGCGCTGGTCCTGCAGGCGCAGAGCGAACTGGTCACCAGCCTGCCGAAGGAGGTGCAGAAGCGCATCGACCTGATCGCCGACTGGGCCGCCACCGACAGCGCCTTCGACGCCATCCTGCACCACGGTGATTCCGATCAGCTGCGTGCGGTCTGCGAACAGGCATCCAAGCGCAAGGGCGCCATCGTCGGCGTTACCGGGCTTAACCGCGGGGAAACCGACATCCCGCTGGAACGCCTGCTGATCGAACGCGCCCTGAGCGTCAACACCGCCGCCGCCGGCGGCAACGCCAGCCTGATGACTATCGGCTGACGTTCGTGCCGGGAGCGCCTTACCGGGCGCTTCCGGCAAGCTTTCCGGCCACCTTACGGTGGCCAGCCGGCCTGCCAGCCTTCGGGTGGGGCTACCCGCTCCCGGCAGACCGTTTCCCCCGCGCTTCCCGCGCAATCCGTTTCGGGCACCTTGCCCGGCACAACGGCGGAGCTATCCGCTCCGCCGGTTCCTCTTTGATCCTGAACATGGCAGCCCTTGTAGGAGCGGGCCATGCCTGCGATCGCGCGCATGGCGCGGCCCTGCAGGGATGTCCGATGCCAAACCTTGCGTAGGAGCGGACTCCGTCCGCGATCGATTTCCGGCAACCCCTTCGCTCGGCCTGGCGTCGAGAGTGCTCTTCAGGCGGTACGCACGGCCGCCCGGCGCAACGAGGTCGCCGCCGTTGCCACGAACAACCCCGCTGCCAACGCCTGCGGACCGAGGTCCATCCGGCTGCCTCTGAGCAGCGGCCCGAGCAGGCTGCCGACGCCCCAGAGCATGCCGGCGGCGGCGTTGGCGGTGACCAGGTCGCGGCCACGGAAGCGCTGGCCGATCAGCACCAGGGCCAAGGTGTAGACACCACCGGCCACTGCGTCCAGCAGCATCAGCGCCGGCCACAGCAGCGATGGTTGGGTGATCAGCCAGGGCAGGGCAAGGCCGATCATGGTGGCCGCCACGCCACGCCACGCCACGCCACGCCACAGGCCAGGTGCAGGGTCGGGCGGTCGAGGCGGTCGGAGAGCCAGCCCAGCGGCAACTGGCAGATCATGTCGCCGAGCAGGATCACCGTCGCCATGAAGGCGGCGATGCCCACCGCGTAGCCGTGGCTGGAGGCGTAGACCGGGAAGAGCGACAGCACCACGCTGTCGAAGAAGGAGAAGAACAGCACGCCCATGCACAGCGCCGGCGCCACTCGCAGGAAGCCGGCCAGGAAAAAGCTGCGCGGCTCTTCCACGTGCTCGTGGATGCCTTCCTCCGGCATGGCGAAAGCCACCGTGGCCAGGGCGACCAGGTGCCCGGCGCTGACCAGCACCACCATCCAGGGCGCCTGCGCGCCGAGTACCGCCACCAGGGTCGGGCCGAGCAACTGGAAGGCGGTGAAGCTGGTGGCGTACAGCGCGACGACGGTGCCGCGATTGTTCTCGCCGCACAGTTCGTTGACCCAGGCCTCGCCGAGGATGATCGCAATGCCCATGCCGACACCCAGGGCCAGGCGCGCGGCGGCCAGCAGCCATAGCGAGTGGCCGCTGAACTCGATGGCGGCGGTGCTCGCGTTACAGAGCACGAAGCACAGCAGGTACAGGCGGCGCCGGCTCATCAGCTGGCAGGCGCGGACGACCAGGGTGGCGGCGAGGGTCATGCCGGCCGCCGGCACCGCCGAGAGGATGCCGATCTGCAGCGCGCTGGCGCCGTCGTTGAGCAGGCGCAGGGCCACCAGCGGCAGGGTAGCGCCCAGGCTCAGGCCGACGATGGACACGGCGAACAGCAGCACGGCCAGCAGCGGCTTGTTCAAGGAAGACGGCTGGAGGGAGGGCGAATTGTTCATGGAAACCTTCTCTTGCCCGGCGTTCCAGCGGCGGGGCCAACACATGCGAACGAGCCCGCCGGCGGATGCCGGTGAGCGAAATCGAAATGCGGAAAAACCTGTGCGAAAACGCGCGGCGTCCGGCTCAGCAGCCGATGGGCGGGGAGAAGGTGAAGGCGAACAGCACGCTGCGGTGACGGCGCAGCACGGTATCGATTTTGCGCACGCGCGGAGGCTCTCGCAGCAAGGCGAGGGACGGATCGGCGAAGCGCTAGAGCGGGGGCATGGTGCGGGTACAGCGGACGGACACAAGGGCGCGCATCTAGTGAGTGCGCGTATACCCGCCAATCTCGGCGGGTTGGACGGTCGCAAGGGATGCGCGCCGTGTCTGTCGGCGTAGGTGCTGTTGTAGGAGCGGGCCATGCCCGCGAAATCCCCGTGCCCAGGTTCGGGCTGAAGCGGGGAGAAAGAGCATCGCGGGCATGGCCCGCTCCTACACGCATGCGCTGGTGCGCCTGGTCAGCGGCCGTAAGCTGGCGCTCCGGCCGACGCCTCCTGCGGCCGGCTTAATACATCCCGTCCCGGCAGGAACCGCCCGAACAGCCGCTCCTTGCCCAGCGCTTCAGGGAAGCCGCTGTCACGCCGATACGCCACGCGTCCATTGATCAGCGTGGCATCCACCGCCGCATCGTTACGCTTCACCAGCCGTGTCAGGCCTATCACTTCCATGGGCGCTTCGCTGACCTCGTCCAGCTCCTCGGTCAATCCGGCCGGGTTTACTACCACAAGGTCTGCACGGTCGCCCACACGGATATAGCCGGCATCGATCCCGGCGAAATCCGCCAGCTCACCGGTCAGCCGGTGCACCGCGTGGCCGGTGTCCATGAACGCCTCGCCGGCCAGCTCGGCATCGCGCACGTACTTGAGGAAGCGCAGCGGGAAGTTGTACTGCGCGTGGGACGCAAGGTGCGCGCCGGAGTCGGCGAAGCCCGGCTGGGTCCAGGGGCTCGCCAGCAGCTTGCGCATGATCTGCGGACGGTGATTGCCGTAGCAGGTGGTCCACTTCAGCGCGTTACGGTACTGGCCGGCCAGCTCGAAGAAGGCGTCCACCGCATCCATGCCGCGCTCGCGGCCGATGTCCTCGAAGTTGCGCCCAACCAGCGACGCGTCCGGGCACTCGCGCACCCAGCAGTCGGACAGGTTGCGGTGCCACAGGCCGAGGCTGAGGGTGGCCTTGATGTCCTTCTTGAAGCGCTCACGGAAGGCTGGGTCCTGGATGCGCGTGTACAGCTCGTCCGGGTCCTTGATGTCGCGCAGCACTTCGCCGGCGCCGAACTCCTCGAAGCCGTTCATGTTCAGCCCCTCGATCCGCACGACGAAGGGTGCGGGCAGGGTCTGCCAGCGGTAGCGGCCGCGCAGCAGGCGATTGGCGACCCAGCCGGAGGCGCGGGTGATGCGGTGCATGAAGGGCTGGGATTTCAGGTCCAGCGCGGTGAGCATCGAGCACTTGAGTGGGTGGCGGAACCAACCGTGGGCCTGGTAGAGGAAGGCGAACACGTTGATCTTGGTGACCGCATTCGGCGCGCCCTGCATCAGCGCGTTGCGCCGGCGCAGCACGGCGAACAGGCGGGAGAATTCCTTCCAGCTGGCGAAGGTGGAGGGCAGGGGGCTGGACCAGGCGCGGTCGCCGTCCATCTTGTCCAGCCGCGTGGTCATCACCGAGAGGCCGAAGCAGCCGGCATCCAGCGCCTGCTCCAGCAGTTCCTCCATGCGCTGCAGCTCGGCTTCGCTTGGCTTTGCGCCGCTGATGGCGCGCTCCAGGCCCATCACCGCCACGCGCAGCTCGGAATGGCCGAGGAAGGAGCAGAGGTTCGGTCCCAGGGGCTGCTGTTCGTAGAAGGCACGGTAGCCGCTGGCGTCCTTCCAGGTGCGCTTGTCGCGCAGGATCGGCAGCACCTGCTCGCGCGGCACCGCCTCGACGCGGGTGAACAGGTCGGAGCAGTCCTCGGCCTCGCCCAGCACCATGCTGATCGAGCAGGAACCGACGGAGACCGTGGTCACGCCGTGCCGCACCGACTCCTTCAGCGCCGGTGCGGCGATCACCTCGGCGTCGTAGTGCGAGTGGATTTCCAGGAAGCCGGGGGTGACCCACTTGCCGGCGGCGTCGATCACGTCCGTGCAACCGCTTTCGTCCAGCGGGCTTACACTCAGGGTGTCGATGCGGCCGTCCTTGATGCCGATGTGGCGAGGGCTGCCGGGTGCATCGCTGCCGTCGAAGTACAGGCCGTTCTTGATGATGATGTCGTAGCTCACAGGAGACTCCATGGCGACAGCAGCAGGGTGCCGCTGACCAGCAGCAGGCAGTGGATGGCGAGGCGGAAATGGCGTTCGTCGAAGCGCTGGTGCAGGTGTTCGCCCAGCCACACCCCGAGCAGCAGCAGGGGCGCATAGGCGAGCACCTGGGGCAGCGCCGGGCGCAGGCGTCCGTCGAGGAGGAAGGCCAGGGTCAGCAGGCCGTTCAGGGTGAACCAGACGCACACCAGGGTGGCGCGAAGTCGCGCCTTGTCCAGTGGGCGGGTAGCCAGGGCGTAGACCAGCAGAGGCCCGCCCGAGGCGAACAGGCCGTGGCAGATGCCAGCGGCGCCGGTGGCCAGGCGCACCATCCAGGTCGGCGTATGGCCGCGCGCCGGGGCGTTGGCGCGCAGGCGCCACAGTTCGCGGCCAGCGAACCAGAGGAGCAGCACGCCCAGGCCGCGCTTGAGCGGCAGCGGGTCCAGGTGCGGCAGCAGCAGGTAGCCGATGCCCATGCCCAGCAGCATGCCCGGCAACACGGTACGCAGCAGCAGCGCGCGGTCGATCAGCCGCCAGTGACGACCGACCAGGTAGCCGGTCATGGCGATATTCAGCGGCACCAGGATCGGCAGCAGCACATCGATCGGCATCAGTAGCGCACCGAGGGACAGCGCCACTACCACACTGCCGAAACCCGTCACGGCTTCCAGGGTGTAGGCCAGCAGGATGAAGCCACCCAGGGCGATGGCGGGGGCGTTCATTGGTTGGCCTCGGGGGCGGCGGACAGCACTGCATCGCGCGGCTCGTGGCGCGCCCACCATTGCGCCAGAACGAGTCCGGAGAACAATTGCCAGCAGCCCCAGAAGGCCGCGATCAGCAGCATGCCGCCGGCCTGGGGAAAGAAGGTGAGGATCAGCGCCATGCCCAGCGCCGAGTTGTGGATGCCACTTTCCAGGGTGACGGCGCGCACGTCGGCGTCCGGCAGTTTCCACAGCCGCGCGCAGGTGTAGCCGAGCAGCAGCGCGGTACCGTTGAGCAGTAGTACCAGCCAGAAGAACAGGTGGAACCAGGCCATGAACTGCTGGAAGTTCTTGCCGAAGGCCATGCCGACGAAGCCGAGCATCACCAGCAGCGACAGCTGCCGCAGCGGCTTCTCCAGGCGCCGCGCCAGTTGCGGCTTCTGTCGCCCCAGGGCCATGCCCAGCAGCATCGGCAGGATCAGCACCAGCAGCACCACGCCGACCAGTTCCAGCGGGTCGATGTGGATCTGCGTGAGGCGCTCGCGGGTGGCCGGGTTGAGGCCGGCATAGAGAGCGAAGTTCAGCGGGGTGAAGATGCCCGCGCTGAGGCCCGACACGGCGGTGACGCTGGCCGACACCGCGACGTTGCCGCGGGCCATCCAGGTCATGATGTTGGAGAAGGTGCCGCTGGGGCAGGTGGCGACCAGGATCATGCCCAGGGCCAGTTCCGGGTCGATCGGCAGGACGATGGTCAGCAGGCAGGTGGCGGCGGGCAGCAGCAGGAACTGCACCAGCATGCCGATCGCCGGCGCCTTGGGTTGGCGGAAGATGCGGGTGAAGTCGTCGCGGCGCAGTTCCAGCGACACGCCGAACATCATCAGGGCGATGATGGCGTTCAGCGCGATCATCGAACCGCCGGAGAATTCGAGGTGGACGTCAGGCATCGCCGGCCTCCTGTCGGGCAGGGGCGGGCGAAGGCATGGTCGGCGCGCGGGGCGTGGCTCCGTGTATATCGTGCATGCAAGGCGACTCTTGGTTGTCTTTATCGTTGTAGTTGGCAAGCATAAGGAACCGTTACCCTTGGGTAATGGCTCAATCGAGACTTCGCGCGGTTAATTCGGGACCATGCCTCACAGCCCTTCGATCACAGTCCACTATGCCCAGGGCATCCTCCAGGCCGCGCAGCGCCTGGGCTTGCCGTTGCCCACCGAATTGCCCGTGGAGGCGCGTATCCCGCTGGCCGTGCAGGACCGCATATGGCAGGGCCTGTGCGCCGCCTCCGACGACCCGCTGGTGGGGCTGCGCCTGGGCAGCGCCCTGCAGGTCGGCCATCTGGACATGGTTGGCGCGCTGCTGATGAGCTGCGAGCATTTCGGCGAGGCGCTGGAGGCCTTGCTGGAGTACTACCCGATCATCGCCGAGGGCAGCGAGTTCCAGCTCGAACGCGATACTGCCCGGGTGCGCCTGGTCTACCGGCCCAGCTACGGGGTACGACGCGAGGAGCGGGTGGAGGCGGCGTTGGCCAGCCTGGTACACCTGACCCGCTGGATCACCGGCGAACGGGTGACGCCGACACGGTTGACCCTGTGCCACTCGGCGCGCGCGGAACAGGCCTGCTATGAGCAGGTGCTGGGCTGCCCTATCGGCGTCGGTTTCGCTGAAACGGAAAACGCCCTGTGCTTTGCTCTGGCGGACCTCGAAGTGCCCTTGATCCAGGCCAACGCCCTGATGCGCGAGCACCTGCGCGCGCTGGCCGACGCGCAGCTCCAGCGCCTGGGCGCGCAGAGTCTGGCGGCGCAGGTCCAGCACTTGCTGCGCCAGCAGCCGCGCTGGGGCAAGGAACGGGTCGCCGAACAACTGGCCCTCAGTGGCCGGCATCTCAACCGCAAGCTGGCGGACGAAGGCACCAGCTTCAAGCTGCTGCGCGAGCAGGTGCTGCATGGCATGGCTGAGCAGTTGCTGCGTGAGTCGCCGCGCCTGGCCGAGGTCGCCGAGCGGCTCGGCTTCTCCGATGAAAGCGCCTTCGCCAAGGCCTTCCGCCGCTGGAGCGGGATGACGCCGGGGCAGTTTCGCCAGGGCAGCTGACGCGCTCCCGTTCAGTGGACGGCGAGACGTGCGGAGGTCGTCAATGCGGTGGGTGCGTTAGCCGGCTGGGGGATGCTGTGCAGGATATCGGCGCTGGCAATGCCGGACAGATGGGGCACGAACATCCGGTCAGCCTCGAAAAAAAGCAGCATCAGCGCAATCGCCGCGAGCCAGCAGAGCACGTCGGAGTCCAGAGGCCAGCTGCTACGGGGCCGCTGGCCGCGCTTGGAGCGGAGTTGTTTGTGGTTCATGGCAGTCACCGCGATCAGGGGGGGCGAGAGCGAGTCCGAGGGTGTGGCGGGTGGCTGGAACCCTCGGTTCGTTGACGATTGTCCTGGAGGCGGCGAGGCCGGGGATTCAGGGAGCTCTGTAGGGCGAGTAGGAATTTCCTCTAGCTCGGGAGGCTGGCTTTCCTACGGTGGTGATCGGGAGCGTAGGGCGTACAACCGTTCGCAGTTGTACGCCGTTACACCACGGCGCGTCGCTGGCGCCGGGGGTGGACTCGGAGCGCCTTGGGATCACGGTCAAGCGGCGTATAACGTCGAACGTCATACGCCCTACGGTCGGCGATGAGCTCAGGCGCCTGGCAGCTCCGCGCCCTTGGGCCAGAGCAGCCACAGCTGACCTTCCTGCTTCATGTGTCCGGCCAGGTCACCGGCGGCATCGCCGGTACCCCAGAACAGGTCCGCGCGGACTTCGCCGACGATGGCGCCGCCGGTGTCCTGGGCCGCCACCGGGCGCACCACCGGCGCGCCATCCGGGCGGGTGGTGGAGAGCCACATCAGGCTGCCCAGCGGGATCACCTTGCGGTCGATGGCCACGCTGTAGCCAGGGGTCAGCGGCACGTTCAGCGAGCCGCGCGGGCCTTCGTTGCTGTCCGGACGCTGGCTGAAGAACACGTAGCTGGGGTTGCTCGCCAGCAGCTCGTCGACCCGCTGCGGGTGGGCGCGGGCCCAGTCGCGGATGCGCGGCATGCTCACTTCGTCCTTGCTCAGCTCGCCCTGTTCCACCAGCCAGCGACCCACCGGCTTGTAGGGGCGGCCGTTCTGCTCGGCGTAGCCCAGGCGCAGCTGGCGCCCGGAGTCCAGTTGCACGCGGCCGGAGCCCTGGATCTGCAGGAATTGCAGGTCCATCGGGTCGCTCAGCCAGGCCAGAACCTGCGCATTGACGCCCTCGCGGCGGATGCCGGCGGCATCGGCGTAGGGTTTCAGGGTATTGCCGTCGAGCTTGCCACGCAGGCGCTTGCCCTTGAGTTCGGGGTAGACGCTGTCCAGCGCCACCACCACCAGGTCCGACGGCACGCCATACACCGGCACGCCGTGCTGCGCGTTGCGCTCCAGGCTGCCGCGGTAGACCGGTTCGTAGTAGCCGGTGATCAGGCCGGTCTCGCTGCCTTCGCCGGATCGCAGCTGGTAGGGCTGCAGATGGTCCTGCATGAACTGGCGGATCGCCGCCGGCGAGGCCGGCACGCCCAGCGCCTGGTTACAGGTGGCGGCCCAGATCTCGTCCTTCTTCAAACGCACCGAGCAGGCCGAACGCCAGGCGTTGAAGCCTTGCACGACGTCGCTGTCGGCGGTTTTCGGCAGGTCCGACCAGTCGGCCCTGGAATAGGTCGGCGCCTTGGCTTCTTCGGGCTTTTTGCCGAACAGGCCGCAACCCGAAAGCAGGGTGGCGATGCAGAGGCTGGCGAGGAGAGGGCGGGTCCAGTGGCGGGGCGAAACGGTCACAGGCGAATCCTGGCAGGCAAACGAAAGCCCGCTAGCTTGGGCAGACGCGGGGCGTGCGTCAAACGCATCGGTCGGATTTACACGCCTTGCAACGAATCCCTGGGCGGACCGGTAGAATGGGGCGTGATTCGACAGACGGGTGGTTAGAGCGTGGAGGCAAGGCAGGGTTTCGTCCTGACCCGACATTGGCGGGATACGCCCGAAGGCACCGAGGTGGGCTTCTGGCTGGCAACCGACGAGGGGCCCCGGCATGTGCTGCTGCCGCCGCAGACGTCGGTGGCCTTCGTGCCTGCCGAACAGCGTGCCCGCGCCGAGAAACTGCTGGCGGGTGAGCGCGGCGCCGAGTTGCGTCCGCTGGGCCTGCGTGACTTCCAGCAACGCCCGGTGCTGGGCCTGTACTGCCAGCAGCATCGCCAACTGATGAACCTGGAAAAGCGCCTGCGCGAGGCCGGCGTCGAGGTGTTCGAGGCGGACATCCGCCCGCCCGAGCGCTATCTGATGGAGCGCTTCATCACCGCCCCCGTGACCTTCAGCGGCAAGATGGGGGATACCGGCAGCGTCGTCGACGCGCAATTGCGCCCGGTGCCGGACTACCGGCCGACACTGAAACTGGTCTCGCTGGACATCGAAACCAATATCCGTGGCGACCTCTACTCCATTGCACTGGAAGGCTGCGGCCAGCGCCAGGTCTACATGCTCGGCCCGGCCAATGGCGTCGATGTCGAGCGTGATTTCGAACTGGAGTATTGCGACAGCCGCGCGCAAATCCTCGAGCGACTCAACCAGTGGCTGGCCGCGCACGACCCGGACGCCATCATTGGCTGGAACCTGGTGCAGTTCGACCTGCGCGTCCTGCAGGAACACGCCAAGCGCCTGGACATCCCGCTGCGCCTGGGGCGTGGCGGCGACGAGATGGGTTGGCGGCAGCACGCCTCGGGCAATCACTACTTCGCGGCGGCGGCCGGGCGGCTGATCATCGACGGCATCGAGGCGCTGCGCTCGGCGTTCTGGAGCTTCACCTCGTTCAGCCTGGAAAGCGTTGCGCAGAACCTGCTGGGCGAGGGCAAGTCGATCGACAACCCCTACGATCGCATGGCCGAGATCGACCGTCGTTTCGCCGAGGACAAGCCCGCGCTGGCGAAATACAACCTCAAGGACTGCGAGCTGGTCACGCGCATCTTCGAGAAGACCCGCATCCTCGACTTCCTGCTCGAACGCGCCAGCGTCACCGGCCTGCCGGCGGACCGCAGCGGCGGCTCGGTGGCGGCCTTCACCCACCTGTACCTGCCGCCGATGCACCGCCTGGGCTACGTCGCGCCGAACCTCGGCGGCAAGGCACCGGAGGCCAGCCCCGGCGGCTTCGTCATGGACTCGCGGCCGGGGCTCTACGAGTCAGTGCTGGTGCTGGACTACAAGAGCCTGTACCCGTCGATCATCCGCACCTTCCTGATCGATCCGGTGGGGCTGGTCGAGGGCTTGAGCGATCCGTCGGACGAGGCCTCGATTCCCGGCTTCCGGGGTGGGCGCTTCTCGCGCACCCAGCACTGCCTGCCGGCCATCGTCGAGCGCGTCTGGCAGGGCCGTGACGCCGCCAAGCGTGACGGCAATGCGCCGCTGTCCCAGGCTTTGAAGATCATCATGAACGCCTTCTACGGCGTGCTCGGCTCCAGCGGCTGCCGCTTCTTCGACCCGCGCCTGGCGTCGTCCATCACCATGCGCGGCCACGAGATCATGCGCCGCACCCGCGAGCTGATCGAGGCGCAAGGTCACCGGGTGATCTACGGCGATACCGACTCCACCTTCGTCTGGCTCGGCCGTGCCCACAGCGAGGAAGAGGCCGCCGAGATCGGTCGCGCCCTGGTGCGCCACGTCAACCAGTGGTGGAGCGAGCACTTGCGCGAGGAGTACGGCCTGGAAAGCGCGTTGGAGATCCAGTTCGAACGGCACTTCCGACGCTTCCTGATGCCCACGATCCGGGGCGCGGAGGAGGGCAGCAAGAAGCGCTACGCCGGGTTGGTACGGCGCGCCGACGGCAGCGACGAAATGGTCTTCAAGGGCCTGGAAACTGTGCGCACCGACTGGTCGCCACTGGCCCAGCAGTTCCAGCAGGAGCTGTACCTGCGCATCTTCCAGCGCCAGCCGTATCGGGACTACGTCCGTGATTACGTGAACCGCACGCTGGCGGGTGAGCAGGATGAGCTGCTGATCTTCCGCAAGCGGCTGCGCCGGCAGTTGGGCGAGTACGAACGCAATGTCCCGCCGCATGTGCGGGCGGCACGGATCGCCGATGAGTACAACGAACGGCAGGGACGTCCGCGGCAGTACCAGCGCGGGGGCTGGATCAGCTACGTGATCACGGTCAACGGCCCGGAGCCGCTGGAGACGCTGGCCTCGCCCATCGACTACGACCATTACGTCAGCCGGCAATTGCAGCCGATTGCCGACGCCATCCTGCCGTTCGTGGAGGACGATTTCAGTGCGTTGATCGATCGGCAGATGGGGTTGTTCTAAGTCGCACCCGCGATGCTCTTTGTTGCGACCCGTCACGCCATCGGCGGCAACCGCCGCTTCACCGGCGTCTTCTTCACGATGGCGGTATTGGTCTCGGCAAATCCATTCAGGTGATCCAGCAACTCATCCAGTTGCTCCATCGACCGCACACACATCTGCGCATAGAAGCAATCCTCGCCGGTGACCTTGTCGCACTCGGTGAATTCGGGAATCGCCATGATCTGCTTCTCCACCTCCTGCAACCGCCCCGGCAGCGGACGCACGCGGACGATGGCCTGCAGCTGGTAACCGAAGGCGCGTGGGTCGACGTTCACCGTGTAGCCGGTGATCACCTGCCGTTCCTCCAGCTTGCGCAGCCGCTCGGCGACGCTGGGGGCGCTGAGGCCGCTGACCTGGGCCAGGGCCTTGAGGGAAAGGCGGGAGTCTTCCATCAGCGCGGCGATCAGCAATTGGTCGATTTCGTCGGTCATGGTGGCCTCGAATGGTAAATGTCGAAAGTTGCCTTGATAGTAAAGGTGAATATCGGATTCTTCCTATTTCAGGCAATGGAGTGCGCCGATTCGCCTGTTCATACTGGTCGCCAACGATAAGGAGGTGAACCATGAACGAGCAGATTCGACGCGGCACCCTGGAGATGGTCAGCGCCATGCTGATCTGCGGCACCATCGGCTGGCTGGTGCTGCTGTCCGGGCAACCGGTCCTGGATGTGGTGTTCTGGCGCTGTGTGTTCGGCGCCGCGACCCTGCTGCTGATCTGCGGCCTGATGGGCTTCCTGCGCCCCGGCATCGTCACCCGTGCCACCTTCGGCCTGGCACTGCTCAGCGGCGTGGCCATCGTCGGCAACTGGGTGCTGCTGTTCGGCTCCTATTCGCGGGCGTCCATCGCCATCGGCACGGCGGTGTACAACGTGCAGCCGTTCCTGCTGGTATTGCTGGGCGCGCTGTTTCTCGGCGAGCGCCTCAGCGCGCAGAAGATGGCCTGGCTGGGTGTTTCCTTCCTCGGCATGCTGGCCATCGTCAGTGCGCATTCTGATGTAGGGCAGGGCGAGGCGGGGCAGGTGGGCAGCGACTACCTCGGCGGCATCGCCCTGGCCCTTGGTGCGGCGGCGTTGTATGCGGTGGCGGCGTTGATCATCAAGCGCCTGAGCGGCGTGCCGCCGCACCTGATCGCGTTGATCCAGACGGTGACCGGCGTACTGTTGCTGGCGCCCTGGGCCAACTTCTCGCCGCTGCCGCAGGCGACCACCGCCTGGGCCAGCCTGGCCACGCTGGGCATCGTTCATACCGGGATCATGTACGTGCTGCTCTACGGCGCCATCCAGAAACTGCCGACGACGCTGACCGGTGCGCTGTCGTTCATCTATCCCATTGCGGCGATCTTCGTCGACTGGTTCGCCTTCGGCCATCGCCTGTCGCCGCTGCAGTGGCTCGGTGTGGTCGCCATCCTGCTCGCCGCCGCCGGCATGCAGCGCGGCTGGAGCCTCAGCCTGAAGCGGCTGGCCTGGCGCTGAAATCCCTGCTTGGCTGACAATGCCGGGGAACCTGCACCGTGCGGTACAGGTCCTGTAGGCGGTCTCCAAGCAAGGAACGGACTATGAATGCGGCTGCCCTGACGGCAGATATCCCCGGCCTGGACAGGCCTCTTCCTCGAATCAAGAATCTCCGCCTGCTGGGCCTGGCCGCGCTGCTGGCGCTGGCCGGTTGCGGCACGCGGACGAGCACGCCGGAAGCGACCCCGGAGGACGTGCGAGCCAAGGTCGTGAAGCTGATGCCGGCCAGCGTCGCCGACCGCCCCGGCTGGGCGCGCGACATCCAGGTTGCCTTCACCACCCAGCACATTGCGCCGACCACCGAGAACCTCTGCTCGGTGCTGGCGGTGACCGAGCAGGAGTCCAACTACACGGCGGACCCGGCGGTACCCGGACTGGGCAAGATCGCGCGCGGCGAGATCGACCGGCGCGCCGGCAAGCTGCACGTGCCGGGCCTGCTGATCGATGCCGCATTGAGCCTGAAGTCGCCGGATGGGCGCAGCTACAGCCAGCGTCTGGCGGCGGTGCGCACGGAGAAGGAATTGAGTGCCATCTTCGATGACTTCATCGGTAGCGTTCCGCTGGGCCAGCAGCTGTTCGGGCGCTTCAACCCGGTGCATACCGGCGGGCCGATGCAGGTCAGCGTCGAATTCGCCGAAGCCCATGCCGACGGCTATCCCTACACGGTGGATCGCACCATTCGCCGCGAAGTGTTCAGTCGGCGCGGCGGCATGTACTTCGGCACGCTGCACTTGCTGGGCTACCCGGCGAACTACCCGCAACCGCTGTACCGTTTCGCCGATTTCAACGCCGGCTGGTACGCCAGCCGCAATGCCGCTTTCCAGCGCGCGGTAAGCGAGGCCAGTGGCGTCAACCTGGCGCTGGATGGCGACCTGATCCTCTACGGCAGCTACGACGCCGGCAGCACCGAGAAGGCCGTGCGCACCCTGGGGCCGCGCCTGGGGATGAGCGAGCGGGATATCCGTCGCGATCTGGAGAAGGGCGAAACGCCGGAGTTCGCCAAATCAGCGCTGTACGCCAAGGTCTTCGCGCTGGGCGAACGCGCCGCCGGCAAACCGTTGCCACGGGCGATCCTGCCCGGCATCACGCTGCACAGCCCGAAGATCACCCGCCAGTTGACCACCGCCTGGTTCGCCCAGCGCGTGGACGAGCGCTACAAGCGCTGTCTGGCGAGGGCGCCGAAGCCCTGATTCAGTCGCCTTCGGCGGCCTCGCAGACGCCGTTGGCGCCTTTGGGCCCGGTATAGGAGACGGTGGCGCTGCCGTCGTCATTGAGGCTGATGGAGACGGTCACGCCATCGCCCTTGGCCTCGATGTACTTGTCATCGCTCTGCTTGATCTTGGCTTCCTTGCCGTTGATGTAGACCGGCCCACCCTCGTCGGTGTGGACCTGGATGTCGTTCGGGCAGTCGAAGTTGAGCATGGGGATGGCGGCGGCAGAGGCTGCGGCAGCGGGCTGCATCAGGCACAGCGAGGCGGGGATCAGCAGCGCGGCGGCGATCTGTAGCGATTTCATGGCGTCTCCCAGACGAATGTGGGCACGGCGCATGGCCGTGCGGACATTCTCAGCTTAGTGCAGCCTCAGACTGGCGCTACAGCGGCAGGGGGCGCAGCCGTGTGGCAGGCTCGGGCTCGGTGCCGCGCAGGACCAGACGAGTGATGGTCGCCGCGGCCGCCTCGAAGTCGCTGTCGTCGGGTTGCGCCTTGCCGGTGATCATCGCGATCTGCCAGTCGAAATCCACATAGGTTCGGGTGGCCGCGGAAATGCTCAGCAGCAGGTGCTGCGGGTCCACCGGGGCGAGCAGGCCGCGATCGATCCAGGCGGCGATGCAGTCGAGGCTGCGGATGGATTCCGCGCGCAGGCGTTGCAGCCACTCCGGGGGCAGGTGCGGAGCACCATGCAGCATCTCGCTGGCGAAGACCTTGTAGGCCTGCGGCCACTGGCGGGCGATGTGCAGGCGCGCGCGGATATGCGCGGGCAGCGCCCAGGCCGGGTCGTCGCATTCGCGCAGCAGGGCGGAGGCTTCCAGCACGGCCTCCACCACGTTCTCCAGCAGGCGCCGGTAGAGGTTTTCCTTGGTATGGAAGTAGTAGTAGACGTTGGACTTGGGCACCTCGGCGCGCGCGGCGATGTCCTGGGTCTTGGCGGCGCTGAAGCCCTTGTCGGCGAACTCTTCGCCGGCGGCGAGGAGAATGCGCTGGCGATTGCGGTCACGAATGCTGAGGCTGGGGCGCGAGTAGCCGGAGCGCTTGCTGGTGATGGTCGAAGGTGTGCTCATGGATCGGTACAGCCGGATACGGGGATTCAAAATATACAAAGCTATATAGCGATTGGGGCGTTTTTTTCATTAGGATGTGCCCCTTTGTCAGGAAATGGCCGTCGCAGAGCGGCTGCGGTTCGAAAGGAGAGGATGCGATGTTGTTGGTGGTGATGCTGGGCGGGCGCCATCCGCGCGCGAAGATCGAGGTACACGACGTGGTGTTCGCCGTGGCGGACAGCCTCGAAGCCAGCTACCCACAGCTGCGCGACGCCTGGTTCGGCAGCCCGCAGGGACTGCACATCGACTCCTGGCTGGAGGTCGATGGCATCGACGGTTATCGCGTGGTGTTCAGTGACCAGCAACCGGCGCCGGGCGAGCCGCGGCTGTTCTTCATCAACCTGGGTGGCTATGAACCCGGCCAGTTCGGCGAGGCGCACCATTATCTGCTGGTGGTTGCCCGCGATGCGGCGCAGGCCAAGGCGCTGGGCAAGCACCGCCTGCCGCGCGGCTGGGACAAGCCGCACACCGATGCGCTGCTGGACGTGGACGACTGCCTGCCCATCGACCAGGCCGGCGGCCGTTACGTTCACCTGTTGGCCGGCGAGCATCGCGGAGTCGTGCAGCGCAGCGACTACATCGTACTGAGTTGAATTGTGCCGTCCCCAGGGCGCCTTCATCGTTCCGACACGGCTCTGTCATAAAACCTGGCGTATAAGGGGCCGAACCCGAGTCCGAGCTGAGGTAGTGATGACCGAGAAACGCCGAGTCCTGTTCGTCTGCATCGGCAACGATGCCCGTTCCCCGATTGCCGAGGCACTGCTGCGGCATTCCGATGCCGAGCACTTCGAAGCCTTCAGCGCCGGCATTCATCCCAGCGCTATCGATCCGCGCGCCCGCGAGGTGCTGGAGCACGCCGGCATTTCCACCGAGGGTCTGCGCAGCAAGTCCATCGACGAATTCAGCGGCCAGCATTTCGATTACCTGATCGACCTGTGCGACAAGTCCAATCACGAAGGCGACGAGCTGCCCAGCTCCAGCGAAGTGATCGTGTGGAGTTTCGTCGACCCCACCACCAGCGAGCAGCACGATCCGTTCCGCCACACCCTGCAGGAACTGAGCGATCGCCTGAAGCTGTTCGAGATGGTGAAGAACCGTCCCTGAGGTGGCCGCCACAAAGCAAAAAGCCCGCTGATCGCGGGCTTTCTGTTTGATGGGCGCTGGTCCTTCAGCTGAGGCCATTCTCCGGGTGGCAGATGACAGGGCGGTGACGGTTGCGTGAAGCGATGATGGCGCCGCGCTGTTTCTGTATCACTGACCTTCATGAGTACTATCGATCCCGACGAGTGGTCAGTCGGGGAGGGGGCCGATAGAGTCACGCTCAAAGTCCTGTCCGTGGCGCCCCATCTGCGCGGCGTCTGCGTGACCTGAAGCGGAGTGCCTATGAAGTCCCTGTCCGATATCGCTTTCTCCATGCTCGACCTGGTGCCCGTGCGCGACCAGGGCACCGCTGCCGAGGCGTTGCACCACGCCGTCGAGGTCGCCCGGCACGTCGAGCGCCTGGGCTTTACCCGCTACTGGCTGGCGGAGCACCACAATATGGACGGCATCGCCAGTTCGGCCACCGCCGTGCTGATCGGCCACATCGCCGGCAAGACCGAGCGCATCCGTGTCGGCTCTGGCGGGGTGATGCTGCCGAATCATCCGCCGCTGGTGGTGGCGGAGAACTTCGGCACCCTGGAAACCCTCTATCCGGGCCGTATCGACCTGGGGCTGGGCCGCGCGCCGGGCGCCGACCAGGCCACCATGCGCGCGCTGCGCCGCGACCGCCTGGGCGATGGCGCCGACTTCCCCGAGCAGGTCGCCGAACTCGAAATGCTCCTCGGCCCGCGCCGTTCGCAGCAGTCGCTGTTGGCCATTCCGGGCGAGGGCACCAACGTGCCGATCTGGCTGCTGGGTTCCAGCCTGTTCAGCGCCCATCTGGCCGCGCAGAAGGGGTTGCCCTATGCCTTCGCCTCGCACTTCGCACCGCGCTACCTGCATGACGCGCTGCGCATCTACCGCGAGAACTTCCAGCCATCGGCGGTGCTTGACAAGCCCTACGCCATGATCGGCGTGCCGCTGATCGCCGCGCCCACCGACGAGGAAGCCGAATACCTGGCGACCACTGCCTTCCAGCGGGTGCTGGCGTTGATCCGTGGCGACAGCCTGAAGCAGAAGTCGCCGGTGAAGAGCATGGCCGGCCTGTGGCTGCCCCACGAGCAGGATGCTGTGGGCAACTTCTTCGGCCTGGCAGTGATCGGTGGTCCGGAGAAGGTGCGCAGCCGCCTGGAAATCCTGCTGGAGCAGACCGGGGTGGATGAGATCATCTTCACCAGCGACATCTACGACCACGAACTGCGGCTGCGTTCGCTGGAGATCGTCGCCGGGTTGCGCTGAAGGCTTTGTAGGATGGCGTAGAGCGAAGCGAAACCCATCAGGCTCGCGTGCCGGGGCAGCATGGGTTTCGCTTCGCTCTACCCATCCTACGTACCGCGGCAATGTTCGCTGGAGATCATGGCAGAGCTGCGCTGAACTGCTCTTCGTAGGAGCGAGCTTGCTCGCGAATGGCTCCGCAGCGGGGCTCGTTCGCGAGCAAGCTCGCTCCTACAGACACGCCGGCCTTCAGTGTGATGAACGGGCTCTTGTAGGAGCGGTCGTCAGGCCTGCCCGTCGTCCTTCTTCTTCAGCAGATCGGCCAACCCGGCCAGCCCCTTGTGGGTCACCTTCGGACCCTTGGCGCCGGCGTCATTACCGTTCTGGTAGTGCAGGTCCACCTGCCGCTGGTGCTCATTGTCGTGGCAGTAGAGGCACAGCAGTTCCCAGTTGGAACCGTCCTCGGGATTGTTGTCGTGGTTGTGGTCACGGTGGTGGACGGTCAGTTCGCGCAGGCGCACGCCGCTGAATTCGCGGCCGCAGCGACCGCAGATCCAGGGATACATCTTCAGGGCCTTTTCGCGGTAACTGCTTTCGCGGCGGCGTTGTGCTTCGGCGAGGACGGCGTCGACTTTGCTGGTGGGTTGGCTCATGGCTCTGGCTGGCAGTGTGGATCGGACTTCCAGCATAGGCCCGCGACCTCGCGCTGACTACGGCCGGGGCATGTCCGGACGCGACCAGATCCACAGATTGCCAACCGCCATGCCGAGAATCACCGCATACAGCCACAGGCCGTGGGGCAAAGTGACCAGCATGACCGCCAGGGCCGCGAGCATCGCGACGCTGGCGCTGATCTTGGCGCGGCGGGCGACAGCGCGGCCGTTGCGCCAGTTGTGCAGGATCGGGCCGAACAGGCGGTGGTTCTCCAGACAGGCGGAAAGGCGCGGCGAGCTTTTCGCGGCGGCCCAGGCGGCGAGCAGGACGAACTCGGTGGTCGGCAAGCCCGGCACCACCAGCCCGACCATGCCTACGCCCAGGCTGGTATAGGCGAGCAGCGCGAACGCCCAGCGCGCCAGCCGTGAGCGAGCGGCGCCGGTCGAGGCTGCGTGCGCCGCTTCGACCGGCGCGACCCGGATGGCCTCAGGCGGTGGCGGCGGCACTGTCATAGCTGTGCTGCAGCAGGTGGGCGAAGCGTTCGAAAGCGGCGATGGCGCCGGCTTCTGCTTCGCGTTCTTCGGCGTCGCTGAGATCCAGGGCATCGAGGGTGCGGGTGAAGCGCTTCCAGCCTTCGGCGCGGCCACCTTCCGGCTCGCCCAGGTGGCGCGCGCCGGTGTTCTCGTCCAGCCCCAGGGCAGCGACGCGCCTGATCAGGAACGCGGCGCCGAGCTTGGAACCTTCGGAAACGAACAGCCAGCCCAGGGCATGGGCCCGGCTCGGTTTCGCCAGGGCACCGGCTACCGGGGCCGGTACTTCGGTATCCAGGTCGGCCAGGTCCAGGCAGGCCTGCTCGGCGCGGCAGCGCTGTGGCAGGTCGGGGAAGATCGCGCCGAGTTCGGCGTCCTGGTAGAGCGCCTGCAGCTCGGACTGGAACAGGTATTGGGCGACCACGAAACGGGCGAAGTTCTCGCGGCTGGAGAAGGGATCGCGGGCCTTCACGGCATGGTCGAGACGCCCGTGCGGGGCGTGGGTCAGCGCGTTGAGGCGTTGCGAGCGCAGGGTGGGGAGTTCCATGGTGGTCATGTCCAATTCCTTGAAATTTCGGGGGCTTTGCAGACGAGACGAACAAGGTCTCGGAGCAGCGTAAAGATTGTCTGGGTAGATTCGGTGCTCCCTGTAGGAGCGCGCCATGCGCGCGATTCGCGGGCATGGCCCGCTCCTACTGGGAACGGGCTGGGTGGGATCAGATATCCCACACCAGGTTGACCGAGAAGTTGCGCCCCGGCTGGGTCAGGCGGTCGAGGTTGGCCGGGGCCAGCACCGAGGCTTCGCCGACGCCGTCGTAGCCGCGCACGTCATCCCACAGCCAGTACTTCTTGTCGGTGAGGTTGTAGAGGCCGGCGTTGACGGTCAGGTCGTCGGTCAGCTTGTAGTAGCCGGTGAGGTCGAGGATGCCGAAGCCCGGTGTCTTGAACTGGCTGCTGGTGCCGTCGGGGGCGTTGAAGTTGCTGTCGTCGACGCGGTCCTTGTGCTTGACCAGGGTCCAGTCGAGCAGGGCGCCGTAGCGGCCGGCCTGCTCGTCATAGCCCAGGCCGAACACGCCGGTGAGCGGGTTGACGCTGTTGATCGGCTCGCCGGTGTCCTGGTTCTCGCCGTAGGCATAGGCCACCGCGCCCTTGGTGTAGAGGCCCTGCGGCGCGCCGAAGGCGCCCAGTTCCAGGCGACCCTTGAGTTCCACGCCCTTGATGATGGCGTTCTCGATGTTGTTGCTCTGGAAGGTCGGCTCGCTGTAGCCGGGGGTGATGGCGTCCTCGTCAATGAAGTCGCGGTATTTGTTGTAGAACACTGCGACGTCGAAGGAGCCGTCCTTGAAGTTGCCGCGCAGCCCGGTCTCGTAGCTCTGGCTGCGTTCCGGATCGAGGCCCGGGTTCGGCTCGACGCGGTAGCCGGCGCCGGGGTTTTCGAAGCGGCCGTAGAGCGCCTTCGCGGTCGGGGTGCGGAAGCCCTGGGCGTACTGGCCGAACCACAGGTAGTTGTCGTTGAAGGCGTAGGTCACGCCGAACTTGGGCGAGAGCTGGTGCCAGTTCTTGTCTTCGCTGCTGACTTCGCCTTCGCCGCTCTGGTCCACGGAATTGAGGAATTCCTCGGTGATGTGCGGCTTCAGGCGGGTGTAGTCGTAGCGCAGGCCGGGCAGGAAGGTCCAGGCATTCCAGCTGATCTGGTCCTGGGCGAACAGCGCGTAGGTGTCGATGGTCGGATCGGGGAAATCGCTGGTGCGCTCCAGGCTGTCGTCGGGCACCGAGCTTGGCGCGCCGGGGGCCGAGCAGCCACGGCCGGCCGCGAGGCAGGTGGCGTCGCCTTCGCGGTAGCCGGTGACTTTCTGTCGCTTCAGGGTGGTGCCGTAGGTCAGCAGGTGGTCGGTCTCGCCGACGAGGAAGGCCTTGTCCAGCTGCAGGTCGAACACCCACTGGCGATCCTTGTACAGCGTGTCGCGGGTGCGCAGCACCTGGCGGGTGACGGGGTAGTAGAACTCTTCGGTGCTCTGGTCGGTCTTCGCGGTCTGGTAGTTGAAGGTCCACCGGGCGTGGTCGGCCATCGCGCTGTCGAGCAGCAGATCGTGCTCCAGGCCGAAGCGTTCGCGGGTGATGGTGTCGTTGCCGGTGCGCCACTGGTACATGCCGCCGGGCAGCACGCGATCCGGGATCACGGGCTTGCCGCCATAATAGGGCCCGCCGTAGGCGCTCTTCTGGTCGGTGTCGCGGTCGTCCTTGTACTTCTCGTAGACCAGGCCGAAACGCTCGCCCTCGGCATACTTCCAGCCTAGCTTGCCGAGCACGTTGGTGGTGCGCGCGTCCTGTGGGTTGGCTTCGGTGCGGGACAGGCCGGTGCCGCCGGTGCTGCCATAGGATTCGGTCTCGTGGCCGTTGCGCTGGCTCAGGTGCAGCAGGCCGTCGAAGGCGTCGGTGCGGCCGGCCACGGTGCCGGAGGTCAGCCAACTGTCGTCGGCGGAGCTGTAGCCGGTCTTCAGGCGCGCACCGGTGTCCTTGCCTTCCTTGATGATGTCGTCGGCATCCAGGGTGAAGTAGCTCACCGCGCCGCCGATGGCGTTACTGCCGTAGAGGGCCGAGGCGGGGCCGCGCAGCACCTCCACGCTCTTGACGATTTCCGGGTCGACGTAGTTGCGCTCGGTCTGCGCGTAGGGGCCGTTGAAGAAGCTGTTGGGAACTTCGACGCCATCGACCTGCGTCAGAATGCGATCGCCGTCGATGCCGCGGATGTTGTAGCCGGTGGTGCCGGCGCGGCTGCCGGTGCCGCCGACGGAGACGCCGGGCATGTCGCGCACCAGTTCCTTGATGGTGTTGACGTTCTTGCGGTCCAGCTCGGTGCGGTCGACCACGTCCACTGTGCTCGGCACCAGGGTCACGCTCTGCGCCTGGCGGGTGGCGGTGATGGTGAGGGGCTGCATTTCCGCCACGCTCGACAGCTTGCGCTCCAGCACCACGTTGCGCGGGCCGAGGGTGCGCGCGCTCAGCCCGGTACCAGCGAGCAAACCCTTCAGCGCCTGGTCGGCCGGCAAGCGGCCGTTGATCCCGGGCGACTCGATGCCCTCGGCCAGTTCGCCGGCAACGCCGACCTGCCAGCCGGTCACCGCGCTGAACGCGTTCAGTGCCTGGGCCAGCGGCTGGCGGGGGATGTCGAAGCGGTAGCCGACCTGGGCCTGGCTGCCTGCCGTGTCCGCCGCGCGGGCGGAGGCGGCCGGCAGGCTGGCCAGTCCGATGGACAGGGCCAGCAGCGAGATTCCGGCCGGGGCGGAGAGGCGGCGCAAGGGGGCACGCGAAGAAGCAAGGGTCATCGAAGGGCTCTCTTAGTCAGTCGTCTTTCGCATATGTAAATGCGAATCTATTGCATTGGATTCTGACTAAACGAACGAGCCGGAGTGACCGCGTAAAAAAACTTTCTGTTCAGGAGGTGCGGTCAGTTGAGGACCAGCAGTTTGGGGTACTCGTGCAATTGCGCGGAGGTGATCTGCGCCAGCGAGCGCGCCACGCCCAGCGGATCGTCCAGGCGCCAGTTGCCGGTGACGCTGACGTTCTCCAGGCGCTCGTTGGTATTCACGATCCAGCCGGGGTAATAGCGCCGGAGTTCGGCGAGCACCTGGCTGAGGGGGCAGTTCTCGAACACCATGCGGCCCTTGACCCATGCCAACTGTGATTGCTGTTCGACGCTGTGCTGGCGCTCGCCGAAGCCTTGCGGGCCGACGCGGATGCTGTCGCCGGCGCTGAGGCTGACGCGGGCGTTGTCCAGCGGCGTGCGCAGGTCCACTTCGCCGCGCTGCACGCTGACTTCCGCTTCGTTGCCCAGGTAGCGCACGGCGAAGGCGGTGCCGCGCACCGTCACCTGCACCGGCCCGGCTTCCACCTCGAAGGGGCGGCTGCGGTCATGGGCGACGTCGAAGTACGCCTCGCCTCGGTAGAGGTGGGCGACGCGTTGCTGTTCGTCGATGCGGCTGGATAGGGCGGTGTCGGTATTGAGCAGGATCCGCGAGCCGTCCGCCAGGTTGAGGTTCTGCCGTTCGCCCACGGCGGTCAGGTGGTCGGCGCGCAGGCGCAGCAGCAGGTCACTCTGCAGCGCGACACCGACCGCCAGGACCAGCATTGCGGTGGCGGCCACTGGTTTCCACAGTGACCGACGGCGAGGGGGCGCCGCGAGTCGTTGCTCCAGGCGCGCCGCCGCGGCGCTCAGCAAGGGTGACTGCCAGGCATCGCGTACCCGCCGGTAGGCCCGTGCATTGCCTTCGCTGGCGGCGAGCCAGGCGTCGAAGCGCTGGCGTGTCGCGGCATCCATGTCGTCCTCGAGCATCAGCCAGTCGAGGGCCTCGGCCATCTGCTGGTCGTCGGGCGTGGCGTCGGGCACTGGGCGGTCCTCGGGGCGGTCCTGGGGTTGGCGGCCGCGTATTCTTGTCGAATCGGTAGAAGAGGGGTAGTCCGTCATACCGGCTCCTCCAGGCGGCTGACCAGGCCAACGCAGATCGCCATGATCAGCTTCAGCTCCTTTTGCACCGTGCTGGGGGAAACGCCGAGCTGCTCGGCGATCTCCGCGTAGCCGCAGCCATGCAGGCGGCTGAGGATGAAGATGCGTCGCTGGCGCTCGCTCAACTGGCCGAGGGTGGCGCCCAGGCGCTCCAGCAGCTTCTCCGCGTGCAGCTGGTCCTCGGCGCTGGAGCCGGGCGCCGGCACGGCTTGCAGCACCTCCACGGGAACGTCGTCGAGCAGGGTGCGCGATTGCATGCGCAGGTGCCGCAGGTGATCCAGGGCGAGGTTGCGGCCGGTCTGGAAGAGGAAGGGTTCCAGGTGATCGATGCGGCGTTCGAGCAGGGTGCGGGCGACGCGCAGGTAGGTTTCCTGCACCAGGTCTTCGGCGATGCTCGGGTTCTTCACCATCCGCATCAGCGTGCGTAGCAGGGGCAGGCGCTGGGCCAGAAAGACCGCGTCGAGGTTGGAAGTGCTCACAAGGGCGTCCAGCAGGAATATTTTCTGAATGATAATCAGTATTATTCGTGCGGAACAAATGACACAAGACCCTCGCGGGGTCCGGTGCAGTGCGCGGGGCTCTGGAAAAAAGAGCGAGGCACGCGTTATGCGGCCTCGCCCGGCCCCTCAGCCGGCTAGGGAGGGGAAAGCAGGGGAGTTGCTCAGGAGCGCACGGGGCGCGGGGTCAGTTGCGGCTCTTGGCTCGTTTGGTTCTTGCGGGCGTTCTCGGGGCGGCTGTTCCAGTGCGGGATCAGGACGCCTGCGGCGATCAGCGCGGCGACGGTGAAGCCGATGAACACGGTGTAGGTGTCGAAGTAGCCCGGCAGCAGGCCACCGAGGATCGCGCCGACCGAGCCGCAGCCGTTGACGAAGCCCGCCGCGGTGCCGGCCGCTTCGCCGGTGCCGAAGTCGACGGCGGCGGCGCCGCTGATCATCGAGTCCGGTCCGTACAGGGTCAGGCCCATCATGAACAGCAGGCCGAGCACCATCAGGCTGCTGCCGGTCTGCATCGACGGGACGAACAGCGCCAGGAAAACGGTCAGGCCGAGCAGGCTGAGCACGCAGGCCGGCATGCGGCGGGCGCCGAACAGGCGGTCCGAGGCGTAGCCGATCAGGATCGGGCCGAGCAGCCCGGCGACCTCGAAGGCCGACGGCAGGATCGCCGCGCCGACCTTGCCCAGCGACGGCATGCGTTCATAGACGATCACCGGGCCCCACAGCAGGATGGCGTAGCGCGCCGGCTTGAGCAGGAAGTACGCAAGACCGAGGGTCAGCACGGTGCGGTTGCGCAGCACCTTGCCGAGAATGCGCAGCGAGTTGCCGTTCTGGCCTTCCGGCTTGAAGCCGGCGTAGCGCACCGCTTCAGGTTGCTGAACGTCCGTTTCCACCGGCGGCAGGCCGACGTCTTCCGGGCGGTTGCGCTGCAACAGCAGGAACAGCAGGGCCACGCCGCCGACGACTGCGGCGCTGGAATAGAAGGCCGCGTGCCAGGTGCCGAACACTTCGTAGGCCCACCAGCCGGCGAACGGCGAGGCCACCAGCCCGCCGAAGGCGTAGCAGGTGCTCCAGAGCCCGAGTACGCGGCCACGCTCATGGGTGGCGAAGAAGCTGCCGACGTTCTTGCACAACCCGGACCAGCCGGTGGACTGCGCAAGACCCTGTACCACCATGCAGGTGACGAAGATCGGCAAGGTGGCGAAGCTGCCCATTACCAGTGCGGCCGCAGCGGAGATCAGCAGGCCGCCGAGCACCACCACGCGAGGGCCGAAGCGGTCGGCGAAGACGCCCCAGGTGAACTGGCCCACGGCATAGGCGGCGAGGTAGATGGCGTCGAGGTTGGCCATCGCGATCTTGTCGAGATGGAAGGTGGGGTCTTCGGCAATGCCGAGCTTGGCCACCGAGAAGGCCTTGCGGGTGAAGTAGAAGGCCGCATAGGCCAGCCAGGTAATGGCGAAGATCTGCCAGCGCCAGCGTTTCATCGATGCAAGGGGCGAGCGCGGCGAAGCGGTGCCTTGAGGGTTGAGCATGATCTGACCTCTTTGTTGTTGTTGTTGTGCTGTGCCGGCTGTCAGTGGGGTAACGCCTGTCTTGTTCTTGTTTTGTAAGCACGTCGCACCGTCTGTGCGGTGCGGGTCAGAAGCGCTGAGGCTATCCGGGTACCGTCGCGGGTAGCGGCGGTGGAGGGATGGAAACAATTTCGAATAAATAACTGAAATCGATTTATCAGATTTCAAAAATAAGCTGGGCTTGTATGAGAAGGGGCCATGGCGGTAGTGTCCTGCGCCAATGACTATTCGGTCGTATCGCGTTCGACGTATTTGAGCGCGGTCAAATCACCGTGCCAGAGGCCTGCCCATGTCCGTTTCCCACGCCCAGCTCAAGGCCTTCCATGCCGTCGCCGTGCACGGCAGTTTCACCCGCGCCGCCGAGCGCCTGTTCCTCACCCAGCCGGCGGTTTCCGACCAGGTGCGCAAGCTCGAGGAGCGCTATGGGGTGCTGCTGTTCCACCGCAACAAGCGCTCGGTGCGCCTGACCGAACTGGGCGAGCGCCTGCTGGCGGTGACGCAGCGGCTGTTCGTCATCGAGGCCGAGGCGCAGGAGCTGCTGCAGGAGTCCAGCGCCCTGCAGACCGGCAGCCTTACCCTGGCGGTGGATGCGCCGGTGCACGTGTTGCCGCAGATCGCGCGCTTCTGCCAGCGCCATCCGGGCATTCGGGTGAAACTGGAGACGGGCAATACCGATGAATCCCTGCAGCGGCTCTTCGACTACCACGCCGATCTGGCTCTGCTGGGGCGCGAGGTACAGGACGATCGCCTGCTGACCTTCACCCTGCGCAGCGACCCCATCGTCGCCTTCGTCGGCCTCGGGCATCCCTGGGCCGGGCGCGAGTCCATCGAGCTTGCCGACCTCGACGAGATGCCGCTGGTGCTGCGCGAACAGGGTTCGGTGACTCGGCAGATGCTCGAAGAAGAGATGGCCCGCGCCGGTTTGCGCATCCGCCCGGCCATCGAGGTGGAAGGCCGTGAGGCGTCGCTGGAAGCGGTGGCGGTGGGGATTGGCGTCGGCGTGGTCTCCGCCGCCGAGTTGGGCGCGGATGCCCGCGTGCATGCGCTGCCGATCCTCGATTGTCACTGGCGCATGAGCGAGACGCTGGTGTGCCTGCGCGAGCAGAGCACGCGGCGGATCGTGGCGACCTTCCTCGATCTGGTGCGGGAGGATCTGCCGGCGTAGGGCGTACAACCGTGGCGCCGTGGCTGTTCGCGCCACAGGTTCCGCCAGAGCCGTAGGATGGGTAGAGCGAAGCGAAACCCATGCTGTCCTGATGCCCGGTGCCGATGAACGATGGGTTTCGCAGGCTCTACCCATCCTACGCAGAACCTGTCTTACCCTTCTTCCGCCAACTCCAGAAACGCACTCACCACCCGCAACCCCCGGCGCCGTTCCAGGCAGCCGATGGCGTGGCGGTTCAGCAACCCGTCGCCGCCGAGCGGGACAACCTTCACCCGTGGGTCCGGGCTGATCTCCAGCGACGACACGATACCGATCCCCAGTTCCGCCGCCACGGCCTCGGTCACCGCCTCGCGGCTGTCCAGTTCCAGCAGCACGCGCGGCTGCACCGACTGCTCGGTGCAGGCCGCGTCGAAGGTGCGGCGAGTGATGGAGTCCGGCTCGCGCAGCACCATGATCTGCTGGTCCAGCTCGGCCAGTGGCAGCTCGCCTTCGTGTGCGCTCCAGGCATGGCTGGCGGGCACCAGGGCGCAGATGCGCGATTCCACCAGCTCGCGCAGGAACAGTCCCGGACGCGGCTCGATCTCGGTCAGTACGGCGATGTCGACATGTTCGTCGAGTAGCGCGGCGAGGGTTTCCTGGGCATTGCCCAGGCGCAGGTTGACGGTGATGCCGGGGTAGCGCGCGCGCAGGCGGGCAAGCATCGGCATCACCAGGTGCGGGCCGTCGGCGGCCACCTCGATGCGTCCGGTCACCAGCTCGCGGCTGGCATCGAGCATGGCTTCGGCTTCTTCCTCCAGGGCGAACAGCGTGCGGCTGATGGCCGACAGGCGCACACCGTCCTCGGTCAGCTCCACGCCCCGCGCGGTGCGACGGAACAGGTTGACCTGGTAGTGCTCCTCCAGGGCCTTGACGTGCCCGGTGACCGCGGGCTGGCTGATGAACAGGCGCTCGGCGGCGCGGGTGAAGCTGCGTTCGCGGGCGACCGCGTCGAAGGCTCTGAGCTGGAAGAGGTTCATAAGGCATATGTCCGGCTTATGCGGTGCATCGTGATAAACAATTTGAACGATATCAGGCGTCCCGGCAAGTTATGCCCAAGCCGCGGCAATGACGCCGGGCCCAACCGAATTCCGCCCTGACGACGTTCCCAAGAAAGAGGAATCGAGCATGAGCACTGCCGAGCGAGCCCCCATCCTGCTGACTCCCGGTCCGCTGACCACATCCCCCCGCACCCGTCGCGCCATGATGGTCGACTGGGGCTCCTGGGACAGCGACTTCAACGAGTTGACCGCCGATGTCTGCAAACGCCTGCTGGCGATCATCCACGGTGAGGCGACCCACACCTGCGTGCCCCTGCAGGGCAGCGGCACCTTCTCCGTGGAAGCGGCCGTCGGCACCCTGGTGCCGCGCGACGGCAAGGTGCTGGTGCTGATCAACGGCGCCTATGGCAAGCGCCTGGCGAAGATCTGCCAGGTGATCGGCCGCGAGTTCGTAACCTTCGAAACCGAAGAAGACGTACCGACCACCGCCGCCGACGTCGATCGTCTGCTCAGCGCCGACCCGAGCGTCACCCACGTCGCCCTGATCCACTGCGAGACCAGCACCGGTATCCTCAACCCGCTGCAGGACATCGCCAAGGTCATCGAGGCCCACGGCAAGCGCCTGATCATCGATGCCATGAGTTCCTTCGGCGCGCTCGACATCGACGCCCGCAACGTCCCCTTCGACGCACTGATCGCCGCCTCCGGCAAGTGCCTGGAAGGCGTGCCGGGCATGGGCTTCGTCTTCGCCCGTACCTGTGCGCTGAACGCCAGCGCCGGCAACTGCCATTCGCTGTCCATGGACCTGCAGGACCAGAACGCCTACATGGCCAAGACCGGCCAGTGGCGCTTCACTCCGCCAACCCACGTGGTCGCCGCGCTGCATGAAGCGCTGAGCCAGTACGAGGAGGAGGGCGGTCTCGCGGCCCGTCATCAGCGTTACGCAAACAACTGCCAGACTCTGCTGGCCGAGATGGGCAGGCTGGGTTTCCGCAGCTTCCTGCCGGCGGAAATCCAGGCGCCGATCATCGTCACCTTCCACGCCCCGCGTGATCCGCGCTACAGCTTCACCGAGTTCTACGGCCGCGTGCGCGAGAAGGGCTACATCCTCTATCCGGGCAAACTGACCCAGGTGGAAACCTTCCGCGTGGGCTGCATCGGCCAGGTCGATGGCAGCGGCATGCGTGCAGCGGTCGCGGCCATCGCCGAGACCCTGAAAGAGATGGAAGTCTTCGAAATCTGACCCTGGCCGATTGCCACAGGATTGAATCTCATGAACTACGAACAACCCAAGCAACTGCAAGCCGTCATCCTCGACTGGGCTGGCACCGTGGTCGATTTCGGCTCCTTCGCGCCGACCCAGATCTTCGTCGAAGCCTTCGCCGAGTTCGGCGTCCAGGTCAGCCTGGAAGAAGCCCGCGGCCCGATGGGCATGGGCAAGTGGGACCACATCCGCACCCTGTGCGACATTCCCGCCATCGCCGAGCGCTACAAGGCCAAGTTCGGCCGTGTGCCGAGCGACGATGACGTCACCGCGATCTACGAGCGCTTCATGCCGCTGCAGATCGAGAAGATCGCCGAGCACTCGGCGCTGATCCCCGGCGCACTCGATGCAATCGCCGCCGTGCGCAAGCAGGGCCTGAAGGTCGGTTCCTGCTCCGGCTACCCGGCAGTGGTGATGGAGAAGGTGGTGGCCCTAGCCAAGACCAACGGTTACGTCGCCGACCATGTTGTAGCCACCGACGAAGTACCCAACGGCCGTCCGCACCCGGCCCAGGCGCTGGCCAACGTGATCGCCCTGGGGATCAACGATGTGGCGGCCTGCGTGAAGGTCGACGACACCTGGCCGGGTATCCTCGAAGGCCGCAGTGCCGGGATGTGGACCGTGGCGCTGACCTGCTCGGGTAATGCCCTGGGTCTGACCTATGAGCAGTTCAAGGCGCTGCCGGCGGACAAGCTGGATCAGGAGCGCCGCCGCATTGGCCAGATCTTCGAGGGTTCGCGGCCGCACTACCTGATCGACACCATTGCCGACCTGCCGGGGGTGATCGTCGATATCAATGCCCGACTGGCGCGGGGGGAGATGCCGCAGGGCAGCTGACCTTCAGCGTTAAAGAAAAAGCCCGCATTTGTGCGGGCTTTTTTCATTCGCGCTTGGGTGTTTCTGCGCCGCTTCGGCATGCGCTGAGAGTTTTTGTTTCGCCCCCTCGGGCGAGTCCCTTTTGGCAAACGTCGGATAGCCGCCCTCACAAAAGGAACCAAAAAGTCTTGCCCCTCCATCCGGTTTTTCGCTTAGGCGAAAAATTCCCTCGTCGAATCGGAGTTTCAGGGGCCCGAACTAGGCGTCCCCCCACGAAGGGCCATCCATGGCCCATCGCGGCTCTCGCGACATCCATGTCGCTCAACCCCTGAAACGCCGATTCAACGAGGCCTCCTGAAAAGGGGCCGTTCGGAGTGCGCGGACGTTTCGCTGGAAGTCTTCAAGTGCCAAAGCCAGGACGGTGTGCTGCTCCCGTAGGAGCTGACCTTGTCCGCGAAATCCATCGCGGATGACTCGGTGCTCTATGTGAACACCGGCATCATGCGCCCACGTAGGAGCCACTGTCTTTTGGGCTCCCGCCTTCGCGGGAGTGACGTTTCATGCACTGGCGCTCTGTACATGTCTTCCCCGCGAACGCGGGACGCGGCTTCATCGCGAACAGCGCTTGCGCTGGCCCGAAGGGGAATCACCCAGAAGACAACGTAGGAGCAGACTCCGTCCGCGATGTCTCGGCGCGCGACCGGTCGCAGACATGGCCTGCTCCTACAAGATTCCGGTGCCTCGCTGACCCGTAGGAGCGGGCCATGCCCGCGATCAGCGCCCATCGGGAGCTCTTAAAGAGGCGGCGAAACGCTCAGTTCACGACGTTGCGTACAAACCGCACCAGCACATCCCCATGGTTCTGGTAGGAAAACGGCTGGCTGCTCTTGAACACATGGAAACCGCCGGCCTCGACCTCCACGGTCTCATCGGCGAGCACGATGGTCAGTCGTCCCTCGATCACATAGGCCATGTCGTACCAGCCCTCGGCATCCGGCTCGGCGTTGTAGCGGTCGCCGGGAGCCAGGGACCAGTGCCAAAGCTCGGCCTGGCGAGCGGCCGGTGTGCTGGCGAGGAGGGTGCCGCGGCTGTCGGGCTGCTGGCCGCCCCAGGCCACGGCATCGACACGGGACAGGCCGCCGGTGGACGGCGGCCGCACCAGGTCGGCGAAGGTGACGTTCAGGGCGGCGGCGATACGGTCCAGGGTGGCGAGGCTGACATTGGTGTCGCCGCTCTCGATGCCGACCAGCATCCGCCGGCTGACGCCGGATGCCTTGGCCAGTGCGTCCTGGCTCAAGCCCGCGCTACGGCGATGCGCCTTTACGTTGTCGGCGACGTGTACCAGCACGCTGGGTCGTTCGGAAATGGTGGGCAATATATTGCTCATTCTGGCCTTTTTGCGCATTATGTTGCGCTTAACAGTCAACCAAGAATTCCCAACCGTTGCAACGCCTGTTCAGGTCCGCATCATGCCTCGCTCCCGCTTTATCTCCACTGTCCTGCCGGTTCTCCTGCTGATCGTATCCATGGCCTCGATCCAGTCCGGCGCCTCCCTGGCCAAGAGCCTGTTTCCGGTAGTCGGCGCCGAAGGCGTGACGGCCATGCGCCTGGTGTTCGCCGCGATCATGCTGCTGGCGATCTTGCGGCCGTGGCGTACGTCGCTGAAGGGCAAGGCGCTGATGCCGCTGATCGCCTACGGCGTGACCCTGGGCGGCATGAACTTGATGTTCTACATGGCGCTGCAGACCGTGCCGCTGGGGATCGCGGTGGCGCTGGAGTTCACCGGCCCATTGGCGGTGGCGCTGTACTACTCGCGCAAGCCGATTGATTTCCTGTGGATCGGCATGGCGGTGTTCGGCCTCTGGCTGCTGCTGCCGATCGGTGACCTGGGCCACGGTGTGGACCCCAAGGGCGCCGCGCTGGCGTTGGCGGCGGGCGTGTGCTGGGGCTTGTACATCATCTTCGGCCAGCGCGCCGGTAATGACCTCGGTGCCCAGGGCGCGGCGCTGGGGGTGACCATCGCGGCGATCTGCGTGGCCCCCATCGGCTTCGCCCACGCCGGCACCGCGTTGCTGGATACCAGCATCCTGCCGGCGCTGCTGGGCGTGGCGGTGCTCTCCAGCGCGCTGCCCTACACCTTGGAAATGATTGCCCTGATGCGCCTGCCGGCGCGCACCTTCGGCACCCTGATGAGCATCGAACCGGCGTTCGGTGCGATCTCCGGACTGGTGTTCCTCGGTGAACAGCTCACTTCGCATCAGTGGCTGGCCATCGTTGCGATCATCTTCGCCTCGGTGGGCACCACCCTCAGCAGTCGTCCCAAGGAATCGCTGGCGCTACCGGTCGCCGACTGAGGTTCAGCCGGCGACGCCTCTCAGGCGCTGCTCGTTCAGCACGATCTGCCGCCGGGCGCTGCGTGCCAGGCGGATGCACAGCATCACCGCCGCGCAGGTCAGGCCGACGATCAGGCCCTCCCACAAGCCGCGCGGCCCGGTGGGTTCCTGCAGCCAGTGGGCCAGGCCCAGGCTGTAGCCTACCGGCAGGCCGATGCCCCAGTAGGCGAACAGGGTCATGATCATGGTCGCGCGGGTGTCCTGGTAGCCGCGCAGGGCGCCGGCAGCGGTGACCTGCACGGCGTCGGAGAACTGGAACAGCGCCGAGAACACCAGCAGCGAAGCTGCCAGCGCCAGTACTTCCGGGTCCTGGGTGTAGAGCGCGGCGATGTGCTCGCGCATCAGCAGCATGCCGCTGGCGGAAATGCACGCGTAGGCGAGCGCGGCGCCCATGCCGACGCCCGCGGCGAAACGCGCATCGCGCGGCGCGCCAGCGCCGAGGGCCTGACCCACGCGCACCGTCACCGCCATCGCCAGCGAGTAGGGGATCATGAACACCAGCGCGCTGAAGTTCAGCGCCACCTGATGGCCCGCCACCACCTTCTCGCCCAGTTCACCGATCAGCAGGGCGATCACCGAGAAGATGCTCGATTCGGCGAAGATCGCGATACCAATCGGCAGGCCGACCGCCACCAGGCCGCCGATCACCTTGAGGTTCGGCAGTTCCCAGTGGGCGAACAGCTGGCTCGGCTTGTAGACCTTGGCCCAGTTCACCCAGAACAGCATGCCCAGCAGCATGAACCACATCACCGAGCCGGTGGCCCAGCCGCAGCCGGGGCCGCCGAGCGCCGGGAAGCCGAGGTGGCCGTAGATCAGCATCCAGTTGATTGGAATGTTCAGCATCAGTCCACAGATGCCCAGCACCATGCTCGGCCGGGTGCGCCCCAGGCCGTCGCTGTAGCAGCGCAGCACGTGGTACAGCGCCACCGCCGGCAGGCCGCAGGCGATGCCGCGCAGGTAGAAGCAGCTGGGTTCGATCAGTGCTTCCTCGACCTTCATCGCGCGCAGCACCGGCTCGGAGAGGAACCACAGGGTAGCCGCCGCCAGCGGGCCGACCAGCAGCGCCAGCCACAATGCCTGGCGCACCAGCGGGCCGGTGCCGGGCTGGTCGCCGGCGCCGTGGCGCTGCGCCACCTTAGCCGTGGTGGCGAGCAGGGTGCCGGTCATCAGCAGGAAGATCGGAATCCAGATCGAGTTGCCCAGCGCCACCGCCGCGAGGTCACGCGGACCGACGCTGCCGGCCATCACCGCATCGACGAAGCCCATGGCGGTAGTGGCCAGCTGGGCGATCATGATCGGTGTGGCGAGGCTGAGCAGTTCCTTGAACTCGGTGCGGGCGCGCCGTCCACGGGAGACGGGCTGGGCGATGCTGGTCACGGCGATCCTTTTCTGGCGGCGGGAAGCGGAAAGAAGCCGGCCAGTTTAAGGGTTGTCCAGCCGGTCAGCAAAGCTTGGTGTCGGCCGTACGAGTGTATTCATTTCCCCTGTAGGAGCGGGCCATGCCCGCGATCGCGCCCATGGGGCGCTCCTGCAGGTGTCTGCCGTGCGGATGATCGTGCCTGCATCGCTCGACTCGCTGGTAAAGTAGTCGGTGCCGATTTCTGGAGTCAGCCCATGCGTATCCTTGCCGATGAAAACATTCCCCTGGTCGAAGCCTTCTTCGGCGGTCACGGTGAAATCCGTCGCCTGCCCGGACGGGGTATCGACCGCGCCGCCCTGGGCGATGCGGAGGTACTGCTGGTGCGTTCGGTCACCGACGTCAGCCGCGCCCTGCTCGAAGGCAGCCAGGTGAAGTTCGTCGGCACCTGCACCATTGGCACCGATCACCTCGATCTCGACTATTTCGCCGAGGCTGGCATCGCCTGGTCCAGCGCGCCGGGCTGCAACGCCCGCGGCGTGGTGGACTGGGTGCTGGGCAGCCTGCTGGCCCTGGCCGAAGTGCACGGGGCGAAGCTGGCCGAGCGCCGTTACGGCGTGATTGGCGCCGGTCAGGTCGGCGGACGCCTGGTGGATGTGCTGCGTGGCCTGGGTTGGGATGTGCGGGTCTGCGATCCGCCGCGCGCCGCCGTCGAGGGTGGTGACTTCCGCAGCCTGGAAGAAGTGCTGCGCGAGTGCGATGTGATCAGCCTGCACACGCCGCTGACCCGCGATGGTGACAACCCGACGCGCCACCTGATCGACGCCGGGCGCCTCAAGGCGCTGCGTCCGGGAACTTGGCTGATCAATGCCAGCCGTGGCGGCGTGGTGGATAACGCCGCACTGCGGACGCATCTGGAAGCCGGCGCCGATCTGGACGTGGCGCTGGACGTGTGGGAAGGCGAGCCGCAGGTGGACGTCGACCTGGCCGCGCGCTGCCGCATCGCCACGCCGCACATCGCCGGCTACAGCCTGGACGGCAAGCTGCGCGGCACGGCGCAGATCTACGACGCCTTCTGCGCCTGGCTCGGACGCTCGCCCGAGGTGAGCCTGGATGATTTGCTGCCAGCCCAATGGCTGGCCGAACTGAGCTTGAAAGAAGAGTGCGATCCGGATTGGGCGCTGGCCATGCTGTGCCGTGCGGTGTACGACCCGCGCAGCGATGACGCGGCTTTCCGGCGCAGTCTGGTGGGGGATGTGGAGGCACGGCGCAAGGCGTTCGACGCCCTGCGCAAGCACTATCCGCCGCGGCGGGAAATCACCGGGCTGTGGGTGGACATCCAGGGCGATGCGCCGTGCCTGGAAAACCTGCTGACGGCGCTGGGCGCCAACCGGGTCGGGGAGTAGGGCGGACGGGGCTGCGCGCTCACCGGCGCGGCGACTCGACGCTCTTTTCCAGCTCGCGGCAGGCACGCTGGATCATGTCCTCGGTGATCGGAATCTCGCGGCCCTGAGCGTCGATGATCGAGCCGCCCACCGGTTGCTGCGGATCACGGGGCGCAGGGCGCGGGGCGGGGTTCTGCTGGTGTTGCAAGCTCATGGCCGGTCTCCTCTACAACGTTGAATGCAGTCTAGGCAGATCACATGAAGCCTCGGTGACAAAGGCCGTCGCGGACGGCGGCGGAGAATCGTCACCAACAGCGGCAGTCGACTGTGCCCTCGCAGGTTGGGTGCCAACCGCAAGATCCCGGTCTACTGCATGTCGTTATAGTGAAGGTCGACCCGGCATTGCACCGGGTATTCGATCTGGAGTCCCTTCGAGGTGAGTATGGACGGCTTTCGCATAGGCCTGATCATCAATCCGCTGGCCGGTATCGGCGGACCGAGCGCGCTCAAGGGCAGCGACGGGGTCGCCGAATTGGCCCTGGCGCGCGGCGCGCAGCCTCGGGCGGCGGAGCGCACGCGGGTGGCGCTGGAGCAGTTGCTGCCCGAACGCGAGCGTTTGGAATTCCTCACGTTTCCGGGGCCGATGGGCGCCGACCTGCTGGCTGAGATGGGTTTCGCTCATCGGCTGGTCGGTGAGATCGAGGGTGAGCGCAGTTCGGCGGCGGATACCCGTCACGCCGTGCAGGCACTGCAGGACGCTGGCGTTGCGCTGATCCTCTTCGCCGGTGGCGACGGCACCGCGCGCGATGTTGCCGAAGTGGCGCGCGAGGGCCAGCCGGTGCTGGGGATTCCCGCCGGGGTGAAGATCCACTCCGGGGTCTACGCCATCAGCCCGCGCGCCGCCGGTGCGCTGGCGCTGCGGTTGGTCGAGGGGGGGCTGGTGCGCCTGACCCAGGGCGAGGTGCGCGACCTCGACGAAGCCGCCCTGCGTGACGGCCGTGTCGCCGCGCGCTGGTACGCCGAGCTGACCGTGCCCGAGGAAGGGCACTTCATGCAGCACGTCAAACAGGCTGGCATGGAGACCGAGGAACTGGTGCTGGCCGATCTCGCTGCCTGGCTGGAGGACAGTTGGGAAGCGGGTGTGCGCTACGTCTTCGGCCCCGGCTCGACCCTGCATGGACTGGCCGCCGACTTGCACCTGGAGACCACGCTGCTGGGTGTGGACGTGATCGAGAACGGCGAGGTGATCGCCCGTGACGTCACCGAGTCGCAACTGTACGAACTGGTGGATGGCCATCCGGCCTTCCTGCTGGTCACCGCCATTGGTGGCCAGGGCCACATCCTCGGTCGCGGCAACCAGCAGATCAGCCCGCGCGTGCTGCGCGCCATCGGCATCGACCGCCTGCGGGTGATCGCCACCAAGCGCAAGCTCGGCACCCTGGAGGGCCGGCCACTGCTGGTCGACAGCGGTGACGCGGCACTGGATGCGAGCTTCCCGGCGGCGGTACGGGTCTGGGCCGGTTACAAGGAAGAGTTGCTCTATCCGCTGGGCTGGGGCCCCGAGGCCTGAGACCGGATTCGCGTCCGTTGTCGGTGAGGTGGTGAAGGTTCGCGCCCTTGTTCTAGACTCCAGGCCTTTGCGGCTGCGAACAGGGGGCGGGGCGATGCATACCGGCGGTTGTCTGTGCGGTGCGGTGCGTTATGCGATCAGCGGTGAGCTGGCGCCGATCCAGGTCTGCCATTGCGGGCAGTGCCGCAAGGCCCAGGGCGGTCCGTTCGCCACCAATGTCCCGGTTGCCAGCGACGCCTTCAGGCTGCTGGCCGGTGCGCAGGCATTGGTGCACTTCCGCTCCTCGGAGGACAAGCGCCGGGTGTTCTGCGGCTGTTGCGGCTCGCCGATCTACAGCGCCCGCGACTCGCGCCCGGACGTGTTGCGCGTGCGCGCGGGAACCTTGGACGAGCCGCTGCTGACAAAGCCCGAAGGGCATTACTACATCGAGTCCAGGGCTACATGGTGGCCGCTGGACGATGCGTTGCCGAGGCACATCGGCGCGAAACCTGGATGAGGGAGCTGGCATGAGGCCGGCGGGTGTAGGGAGTATTGATGTCTGTGTCAGTTGAACCGTCATTTCGCGTCCTGGTACTGGGCGGCTATGGCAATTTCGGCAGCCTGATCGTTCGGCGCCTGAGTGGGATCGAAGGGATTCGCGTGCTGGTCGGCGGACGCGACCAGAAGCGTGCCAGTGCGCTGGCGCGCGAGGTAGGCGGCGAGGCCGTGTGCCTGGACATGAACCAGCCGACGCTGGCTGGCCGGCTCATTGAGCTCAAGGTCAATCTGGTCATCTCCACCGCCGGGCCCTTTCAGGGCCAGGACTACCGCGTTGCTCGTGCCGCTATCGGTGCACGGGCCCATTACATCGATCTTGCCGACGCGCGACGCTTCGTCTGCGGTATCGGCGAGCTCGACCGTGCCGCCCGCCGCGCCGGGGTACTGGTGTGCAGCGGCGCCAGCTCGGTCCCGGCGCTCAGCGCGGCGGTGGTCGACCAGCTGCGCTCGCGCTTCCAGCGGCTGGACAGCATTCACCACGGCATCAGTTCCTCGGCGAAGATCCCCGGCATCGCCACCCTGGCCGCCGTCCTGGGCTATTGCGGCAAGCCGCTGCGCCAGTGGCGCGAAGGCCAGTGGCAGGCCGTGCACGGCTGGCAGGGCCTGAGCGTGCACCGCTTCCCCAAACCGCTCGGCCGGCGCTGGGTGGCCCACTGCGACGTGCCGGACCTGGAGCTGTTCCCGCAGCGCTACCCCGGCGTGCGCGAGGTGCGTTTTTCCGCGGGCCTGGGTTTGCGGATCACCCAGCTCGGTACCTGGGGCTTGTCCTGGCTGGTACGCGCGCGACTCTTGAAGAACGCCGCGGCCCTGAGCAATGGCCTGCACCGGCTGGCGGTGGCGATGCAGCCGCTGGGCGACGGCCGCAGCGGCATGTTCGTGCAGGTCAAGGGCGCGGACGAGGCGGGCAACGCACTGACGCTGTGCTGGGAGCTGATCGCCCTGGACGACCACGGCCCGAACATCCCCTGCATGGCGGCCGTGGCGTTGGCGCGCAAGCTTGCGGCGGGGCGACTCGACCAGCGGGGCGCGATGCCCTGCGTCGGGCTGATCAGCGTCGAGGACTATCTGGCCGAACTCGAAGGGCTGAAGATTTCCCACGGCACGCGTGAAGTCGCCGCCTGATCGGTGGCACCAGGGTGTTGCCCTGGCAACAGCGGATCAGCAGCGTTGTTGCCAGGCTGACAGGAATCCCCGGCGAAACCCCGGCAAACTGCGCTGAAATCGCACATTTCCCTGTTGCTACGGGCCCTTGCGGAGGTTGGTACAACCCTTGCTGAAGCGCTCTGTACCTAGCGCAACAGTCAACAGGGAAAACCCATGACCCGCCCCATCAAAGTGGTCGCCGTCTCCGGCGGCACCTATCGCCCCTCGCGCACTCTGGTGCTTACCCAGGCCGTGCTGGACGCCCTCGGCGAGCAGCTTCCGATAGACGCCAGATTGATCGAACTGGCCGACATCGCCCGCCCTCTGGGCGCCGCGCTGTCGCGCCAGGAACTCTCCGCCGAGTTGGAGCAAACCCTGCGCGAGATCGAGACCGCCGACCTGCTGGTGGTTGCCTCGCCGGTCTACCGCGGCTCTTATCCGGGCCTGCTCAAGCACCTGTTTGACCTGGTGGAGATGCACGCCCTGGTCGACACCCCGGTGCTGCTCGCCGCCACCGGTGGCAGCGAGCGCCACGCGCTGGTCCTCGACCACCAGTTGCGTCCGCTGTTCAGCTTCTTCCAGTCGATCACCCTGCCCATTGGCGTGTATGCCAGCGAGGCGGATTTCGCCAACTACCAGATCACCAGCGACACCCTGCGTGCCCGCATCCAGCTGGCCGCCGAGCGCGCCGCGCCATTGTTCGCCGCCCATCCGTTACTGCTGAAGACCGCTTGAGGATTCAACCATGAACGTATTCTGGTTCCTGCCCACCCATGGTGACGGCCACTTCCTCGGCACCAGCGAGGGCGCCCGCCCGGTATCGCTGCCTTATCTCAAGCAGATCGCCCAGGCCGCCGACTCCCTCGGCTACTACGGCGTGCTGATTCCCACCGGCCGCTCCTGTGAGGATTCGTGGGTGGTCGCCTCGGCCCTGGCGCCGCTTACCGAGCGCCTGCGCTACCTGGTGGCGATCCGTCCGGGGATCATCTCGCCGACCGTTTCCGCGCGCATGGCCGCGACCCTGGATCGCCTGTCCGGCGGGCGCCTGCTGATTAATGTGGTCACCGGCGGCGACCCGGATGAAAACCGTGGCGACGGCATCCACCTCAGCCATGCCGAACGCTACGAAGTCACCGACGAGTTCCTGCGCATCTGGCGCCGCGTGCTGCAGGGCGAGTCCGTGGACTTCGCCGGCAAGCACCTGCAGGTGGAGAACGCCAAGGCACTCTATCCGCCGATCCAGAAGCCTTACCCGCCGCTGTACTTCGGCGGCTCCTCCGCCGAGGCCCATGACCTGGCCGCCGAGCAGGTGGACGTCTACCTGACCTGGGGCGAGCCGCCGCAGGCGGTCGCGCAGAAGATCGCCGATGTGCGCGAGAAGGCCGCGAAGCAGGGCCGCAGCGTGAAGTTCGGCATCCGCCTGCACGTGATCGTCCGCGAGACCGCCGAGGAAGCGTGGAAGGCCGCCGACAAGCTGATCGCCAACATCTCCGACGAAACCATCGCCAATGCGCAGAAGTCCTTCGCCCGCTTCGACTCCGAAGGCCAGCGGCGCATGGCCGCGCTGCACGGCGGACGCCGCGACCAGCTGGAGATCCATCCCAACCTCTGGGCCGGCGTCGGCCTGGTGCGCGGCGGCGCCGGCACCGCGCTTGTGGGCGATGCGCAGCAGGTCGCCGAGCGCATCAAGGAGTACGCCGACCTGGGGATCGACAGCTTCATCTTCTCCGGCTACCCGCACCTGGAGGAGGCCTACCGCTTCGCCGAGCTGGTTTTCCCGTTGCTGCCCGAGCCCTACGCCAGCCTCGCCGGGCGCGGCGTGACCAACCTCACCGGGCCGTTCGGCGAAATGATCGCCAACGACGTGCTGCCGGTGCGGGCTGCGAGCTAAGGCGTTGTTCATTGGGCCCCCGCGTTCGCGGGGGTGACGACGCATCCTCGCCCACAGGCGTGCCAAGGGCTGTCATCCCCGCGAACGCGGGGACCCAGAAAGCGATTAACCCATTCAGAAGGAAGCGAGCGTGAACGCCAAGACGCGTCTCGACGCACAGACACCCGGTCAGACCGCACTGACCCCTGGGCTAATTGCCCAACGCCTGGCCGCCGGTTTCGCCGAAACCGCTGCCGAGCGCGACATCCGTGGCGGTACGCCGAAGGCCGAGCGCGATGTGCTGCGCCAGAGCGGCCTGCTGTCGCTGATCATCCCCACTGAGTACGGCGGCCTGGGCGCTAACTGGAGTACCACGCTGGACATCGTCCGCCAGTTCGCCGTGGTCGACAGCTCCATCGCCCACGTGTTCGGCTTCCAGCACCTGATGCTGGCCACCGTGCGCCTGTTCTCGCGCCCCGAGCAGTGGCAGCCGTGGTTCGAGCTGACCGCACGTAATCAATGGTTCTGGGGCAACGCGCTGAACCCGCTGGATACCCGCACCGTGTCGCGCACCTTCGCCGGCTGGCGCGAGTTCTCCGGGCGCAAGAGCTTCTGCTCCGGCGCGCTGGACTCGGAAATGCTCATCGCCTCCGCGCTGGACGGCGAGGGCGGCAAGCTGCTTATCGCCGCCATCCCCACCGCGCGCAGCGGCATCAGCCTGGCCCACGACTGGGACAACATGGGCCAGCGCCAGACCGACAGCGGCAGCGCCACCTTCGAGCGCGTGCGGGTGGAGGAGAGCGAACTGCTGCTCGATCCGGGCCCGCTGAGCACGCCGTTCGCCTGCCTGCGCCCGCTGATCGCCCAGCTGATCTTCACCCACGTCTTCCTCGGCATCGCCGAAGGCGCGTTCGAGGAAGCGCGGCAATACACGCTGAAGGAAGCCCGCCCGTGGTTCCGCGCCAGCGTCCCCACGGTCGCCGAAGATCCCTACGTGCTCGCGCATTACGGCGAGTTCTGGGTTGGCCTGGAAAGCACCCGCCTGCTGGTGCGCCGTGCCGCGCAACTGCTCGACGAAGCCTGGAGCAAGGGCGCTGCGCTGGACGCCGAGGAACGCGGCCGGTTGGCCGTGGCCATCGCCACCGCCAAGGTCGCGGCTACCCGCAACGGCCTGGAGATCTGCAACCGCCTGTTCGAAGTCACCGGCGCGCGCTCCACCCATGCCGCGCTGCGCATCGACCGCTACTGGCGCAATCTGCGTACCCAGACCCTGCACGACCCGGTGGACTATAAGGTCCGCGAGCTGGGCGACTGGGCGCTGAACCAGCAACTGCCGCAACCGACCTTCTACTCATGAGCGCGACCACACCCGAGGGTCTGCTGACCCTGCCCAAGACCCCCGCGCTGGCCACCTCCATCCGCGCCACTGCCCAGGTCTTCGAGGACCCGAAATCCAAGGCGCTGCTCGACCACCTGCAACAGGTCGCGCCCAGCGAGGCCAGCGTGCTGATCATCGGCGAGACCGGCACCGGCAAGGAGCTGGTGGCGCGGCACATCCACAACCTCAGCGCACGGCGCGGCGGGCCGTTCGTGGCGGTGAACTGCGGGGCCTTCTCCGAATCCCTGGTGGAAGCCGAGCTGTTCGGCCACGAGAAGGGCGCCTTCACCGGCGCGCTGGCGGCCAAGGCCGGCTGGTTCGAAGAGGCGGACGGCGGCACGCTGTTCCTCGACGAGATCGGCGACCTGCCGATGCCGATCCAGGTCAAGCTGCTGCGCGTGCTGCAGGAGCGCGAAGTGGTGCGCCTGGGCTCGCGCAGGAGCATCCCGATCAACGTGCGGGTGCTGGCGGCCACCAATGTGCAGCTGGAGAAGGCGATCAACGCCGGGCACTTCCGCGAGGACCTCTACTACCGGCTCAATGTGGTCAGCCTGGAGCTGGCGCCGCTGCGCGAGCGGCCCGGCGACATCCTGCCGCTGATCCGTCACTTCATCGCCGAGTACAGCCGGCGCCTGGGCTACGGCCCGAGTCAGTTGAGCGCCGAGGCGGCGCAGAAGCTGCGCAGCTATTCGTGGCAGGGCAACATCCGCGAGCTGGAGAACGTCATCCACCACACCCTGCTGATCTGTCGCGATGGCGTGGTGCGCGCGGAAGACCTGCACCTGTCCAACCTGCGTATCGAGCGCAGCGATGAGCCGCGCCTGGATTCCCTCGGCGCGGAGCAACTGCTGCAGCAGGCTTTCCAGCGGCTGTTCGAGGAGCAGGGCGGCAACCTGCATGCGCGGGTGGAGGATGCCCTGCTGCGCGCGGCCTACCGCTTCTGCCACTGCAACCAGGTGCACACGGCGAACCTGCTGGGCCTGACCCGCAACGTCACCCGCACCCGGCTGATCGCTATCGGCGAACTGGTGGTGAACAAGCGGCGCGGTGGTAACGATGTCGATCCGGACCGGGTTGTGCGGTTATCGATCTGAAACGGCGGCCAGCGGCGACAATGACGGCCAAAGCTGTTCGCTAATCGAACGCATAGGCGATCATCGAATTGAACCGCCCGGTGACTCTCCGTACTGTTGGCCCAACCCCGCCCGGCCGGGCGGGGCAATAACAACAATGAGCGTCAGCCTGGGCATTCATCGCCTGCCTTGATTGCCGGTCCGTGCGTGCTCCGGCTTGCGCCTCATTCCTGTCCGTCGAGAGCGGTGCCGGCGTGGCTGGCATTGCTGCGACGAACCCTTCGCAGGAAGCCTTCGCATGACCAGCTCCGCCCACGTGCCCGCTGCCGGCACGCTCGACGTCCAGACCTTCATCAACGCCCAGCCGCTGTCGCTGTACCAGTGCCGCATCGTGCTGCTGTGCTTCCTCATCGTCTTCCTGGATGGCCTGGATACCGCCGCCATGGGCTTCATCGCCCCGGCGCTGACCCAGGACTGGGGGATCGACCGCGCCAGCCTCGGCCCGGTGATGAGTGCTGCGCTGATCGGCATGGTGTTCGGCGCGCTGGGCTCCGGCCCGCTGGCCGACCGCTTCGGGCGCAAGGGCGTGCTGGTGGTGGCGGTGTTCCTGTTCGGCCTCTTCAGCCTGATCTCGGCCTACAGCGCAAACCTCGACCAGCTGCTGGCACTGCGCTTCCTCACTGGCCTGGGGCTGGGGGCGGCGATGCCCAACGCCACCACGCTGCTCTCCGAGTACACCCCCGAACGCCTCAAGTCGCTGCTGGTGACCAGTATGTTCTGCGGCTTCAACCTGGGCATGGCCTCGGGCGGTTTTGTCTCCGCCAAGCTGATCCCGGCCTACGGCTGGCACAGCCTGCTGCTGCTTGGCGGCGTGCTGCCGCTGGTGCTGGCGGTGGTGCTGCTGGTATGGCTGCCGGAGTCGGCGCGCTTCCTGGTGGTGCGTAATCGCGGGGCGGAGCAGGTCAGGCGCGTGCTGGCGCCCATCGCGCCGGCCGAGGTGGTCGCCGCGCGCGACTTCAGCATCCCGGAGCAGAAGACGGTACAGGGCGGCAACGTGTTCCGGTTGATCTTCTCCGGTACTTACAGCGCCGGCACCCTGCTGCTGTGGCTGACCTATTTCATGGGCCTGGTTATCGTCTACCTGCTGACCAGCTGGCTGCCGACCCTGATGCGCGATGCCGGCGCGAGCATGGAGCAGGCCGCTTTCATCGGCGCGCTGTTCCAGCTCGGCGGAGTACTCAGCTCGGTGGCGGTGGGCTGGGCCATGGACCGGTTCAATCCGCACAAGGTGATCGGCATCTTCTACTGCCTGGCCGGTGTGTTCGCCTATTGCGTGGGGCAAAGCCTGGGCACCGTCACGCTGCTGGCGACCCTGGTGCTGGCTGCCGGCATGTGCGTGAACGGCGCGCAGTCGGCCATGCCATCGCTCGCCGCGCGCTTCTACCCAACCCAGGGGCGCGCCACCGGGGTGTCCTGGATGCTCGGCATCGGCCGCTTCGGCGCCATCCTGGGTGCCTGGATCGGCGCCACCCTGCTGGGCCTCGGCTGGAACTTCGAACAGGTGCTGACCGCGCTGATCGTCCCGGCCGCCATTGCCACCGCCGCCGTGGTGATCAAGGGCCTGGTCAGCCACGCCGACGCCACCTGAGAGCGTGCGGGCAAGGGAGTGTGTTGCCATTCATCTCGGTCCCGTTCCCTCTTCGCGCCGCTCGCCTAGACTGGAGCGACCGCGGCGCAGATCGCGGCCGACAACAACCGTGAGTGCCTTGTATGCAAAACCTGCTGAGCGAACGTAGCCGAGTGTTCGAACGCGCCGACCCCTACGCGGTGTCCGGCTACGTCAACCAGCACGTGGGCACCCACGACCTGCGCCTGCCGGCCCACGGGCATCCGCAGGCCAGCCTCAACCACCGGCGCTTCGCCAGCCTCGACCTGTGCCGCATCAGCTACGGCGGCGCGGTGCGCGTCACCTCGCCGGCGCTGGAAAGCATCTTCCACCTGCAGATCCTGCTCAGCGGCCACTGCCTGTGGCGCGGCCAGCGCCAGGAGCACTACCTGGCGCCAGGCGAGCTGCTGCTGATCAACCCGGACGATCCGGTCGACCTGACCTACTCGGACGACTGCGAGAAATTCATCCTGAAGATTCCGGTGACCCTGCTCGAAGCCATCTGTGCCGAGCAGCGCTGGAGTCATCCGCGCGCTGGCGTGCGCTTCACCGAGAGCCGCTACCAGCTCGGTGAGCTGGAAGGCTTCGTCAACCTGCTGTCGATGGTCTGCCAGGAGTCCGAGGCCAGCGAGCGCCTGGCGCGGGTCGACGAGCACTACCAGCAGATAGTCGCCAGCAAGCTGCTGACCCTGCTCAAGAGCAACGTCAGCCGCGAGCCGATCGCCGGCGCCAGCGCTTCCTTCGAGCGCATCGAGGCGTACATCGAGGGCCACCTGCGCGAGGACATCGACGTCGAGGCCCTGGCCCGCCAGGCATCCATGAGCCTGCGCTCGCTCTACGCGTTGTTCGAGCGCCAGGCCGGCACCACGCCGCGCCAGTACATCCGGCGCCTCAAGCTGGAGCGCATCCGCGCCTGCCTGGCCGACCCGGCCTGCCCGGTGCGCAGCGTTACCGAGCTGGCGCTGGATTATGGATTCCTGCACCTGGGGCGCTTTTCCGAGAGCTATCGCCAGCAGTTCGGGGAGCTGCCGTCGGAGACGCTCAAGCGTCGCGGCTGATTCGCCGTACATCGTGGATTCCCAGAAATCACCGGCTCGTAGGATGGGTGGAGCGAAGCGATACCCATGCTGTTGGCGCACGGAACTGATGGGTTTCGCGACGCTCTACGCCATCCTACGGGAACACAACAGACCGTTGTCCCTATGAAAGCGCGACGCGTTCCCTGCCGTTCTTCCGATTCCCCGCCTGGCTTTTGTCGATGAACTCTACTGGAAAGAGGCGTGTGCATTTTGCGCCGCCCCAAGGGGAGGCCATGTCCATGATTTCCAACCCGTTCATTCTCGCGCCGGGCGAGCGGAGCCCCGCCCTCAACGTCGTCGGTATCCGCATCAACGTGCTGGTGGCCGATACGGACTCGGCGGCGCAGCGGATCACCTTCCAGTCGGGCGAGGAAGGCGCCGGCCCGCCGCTGCATACCCACGACTGGGACGAGTCCTTCTACGTGCTCCAGGGTGAGGTCTCCTTCACCGTCGCCGGGCGTACGGCGGCCTGCCATGCCGGGACGCTGATCCATATTCCCGCCGGCACCCTGCATGGCTTCAACTTCGGCCTCGGCGGCGGCGAGATGATCGAAGTGACCGGCGCCGGCAGCCAGGCCATCGAGATGTTCCGCGCGCTGGACCGCGAGGTGCCACCCGGCCCCGTGGATGTCCCGAAAACCGTGCAGGTCGCCGGCGAATACGGCGTCGTCTTCCACCTCTGAGCCCCTTGCTGGCGGCCCCGCCAGGAGCCGCCAGCCCATCTGCTTCAGCCGCCTGCAGAAACTGGATAGCACTCTGCACAAAGCGGATATTGCCCCCGCCAACCCAGCCATAACCTGAGCCTGCCTGAACAAAAACAACGGAGGCCCCGGCCATGTCCCTGGGTATCGACTACTTGCGTTCGCTGCTCGAAGAAGACCCCGAGAAGGGTGTCTACCGCTGCCGGCGGGAAATGTTCACCGACCCGCGCCTGTTCGACCTGGAGATGAAGCACATCTTCGAAGGCAACTGGGTCTACCTCGCCCATGAAAGCCAGATTCCCGAGAAGAACGACTTCCTCACGACCATGATCGGTCGCCAGTCGATCTTCATCGCACGCAACAAGGACGGCGTGCTCAACGCCTTCCTCAATGCCTGCAGTCACAAGGGCGCCATGCTCTGCCGGCACAAGTCCGGCAATCGCTCCAGCTACACCTGCCCGTTCCACGGCTGGACCTTCAACAACTCCGGCAAGCTGCTCAAGGTCAAGGACCCGGCCGAGGCCGGCTACCCGGACGGCTTCAACTGCGAAGGCTCCCACGACCTGACCAAGGTGGCGCGCTTCGAGTCCTACCGCGGATTCCTCTTCGGCAGCCTGAAGGCCGACGTCAAGCCACTGGTGGAGCACCTGGGCGAGTCGGCGAAGATCATCGACATGATCGTCGACCAGTCCCCCGAAGGCTTGGAAGTGCTGCGCGGTTCCTCCAGCTACATCTACGAAGGCAACTGGAAGCTCACCGCCGAGAACGGCGCCGACGGCTACCATGTGAGCTCCGTGCACTGGAACTACGCCGCTACCCAGAACCAGCGCCAGCAGCGCGAAGCCGGCGAGGAAGTGAAGACCATGAGCGCCGGCGGCTGGGCCAAGCAGGGCGGCGGTTTCTACTCCTTCGACCACGGCCACCTGCTGCTCTGGACCCGCTGGGCGAACCCCGAGGCGCGTCCGGCTTTCGAGCGCCGCGACGAACTGGCCCGTGACCACGGCCAGGCCCGCGCCGACTGGATGATCGAGAACTCGCGCAACCTCTGCCTGTACCCCAACGTCTACCTGATGGATCAGTTCAGCTCGCAGATCCGCATCGCCCGGCCCATCGACGTCAACCGCACCGAGATCACCATCTACTGCATCGCGCCCAAGGGCGAGAGCAGTGAGGCGCGCGCCCAGCGCATCCGCCAGTACGAGGACTTCTTCAACGTCAGCGGCATGGCCACGCCGGACGACCTGGAGGAATTCCGCTCCTGCCAGCAGGCCTACCAGGGCAGCGCCGGCGGCTGGAACGACATGTCGCGTGGCGCGAAGCACTGGATCGACGGCGCCGATGAGGCAGCGCGGGAAATCGAGCTGGCGCCGGCGCTCTCCGGCGTGCGCACCGAGGACGAAGGCCTGTTCGTGCTGCAGCACCAGTACTGGCAGCAGACCATGATCGACGCGCTGGCGGCCGAGCAGGCCAACCGCATTGCAGTGAAAGAGGAGGGCGTGTGATGAGCCGCTATGAGACCGTCCGCGACTTCCTCTACCGCGAAGCCCGCTACCTCGACGACAAGGACTGGGATTCCTGGCTGGAACTGTACGCCGCCGACGCCACCTTCTGGATGCCCTCCTGGGACGACCGCGACCAGCTCACCGAAGACCCGCAGCGGGAAATCTCGCTGATCTGGTACGGCAACCGTGGCGGCCTGGAAGACCGCGTGTTCCGCATCAAGACCGAGCGTTCCAGCGCGACCCTGCCGGACACCCGCACCTCGCACAACCTCAGCAACATCGAGGTGCTCGGCGAGGCCGACGGGCTGTGCCAGGTGCGCTTCAACTGGCACACCCTGAGCTTCCGCTACAAGACCGTCGACAGCCACTTCGGCACCAGCTTCTACACCCTCGACGTGCGCGGCGAGCAGCCGCTGGTGAAGGCGAAGAAGGTGGTCTTGAAGAACGACTACGTCCGCCAGGTCATCGACATCTACCACATCTAACCCCGCCGGCAGGGCAGCCGCTGCGCGCGTAAATTCGCCGCGCGTACTGCTGCCAGCCCGGTGCCGAGGTGCATGCCATGAACCACAAGATCGCCCTCAATTTCGAAGACGGTGTTACCCGCTTCATCGACGCCAGCCCCAGCGAGACCGTGGCCGACGCGGCCTACCGCCAGGGCATCAACATCCCGCTGGACTGCCGCGACGGCGCCTGCGGCACCTGCAAGTGCTTCGCCGAGGCCGGCCGCTACGATCTGGGCCAGGAGTACATTGAGGACGCGCTGACCGAGGACGAAGCCGGGCAGGGCTACGTGCTCACCTGCCAGATGCGCGCGCAGAGCGATTGCGTGGTGCGGGTGCCGGCCTCCTCGCAGGTCTGCAAGACCGCCCAGGCCAGCTTCGAGGCCAGCATCAGCGCGGTGCGCCAGCTCTCCGAAAGCACCCTCTTGCTGTCGATCAAGGGCGAAGCGCTGAACCGGCTGGCCTTCCTGCCGGGGCAGTACGTCAACCTGCAGGTGCCGGGCAGCGGGCAGAGCCGCGCCTACTCCTTCAGCTCGCTGCAGAAGGATGGCGAGGTCAGCTTCCTGATCCGCAATGTGCCGGGCGGGCTGATGAGCAGCTTCCTCACCGGCCTGGCCAAAGCCGGCGACGCCATGACCCTGGCCGGCCCGCTGGGCAGCTTCTACCTGCGCGAGATCAGGCGGCCGCTGTTGCTGCTGGCCGGCGGCACCGGTCTTGCGCCCTTCACCGCGATGCTCGAACAGATCGCCGAGCGCGGCAGCGAGCATCCGCTGCACCTGATCTACGGCGTCACCCACGACTTCGACCTGGTGGAGATGGACCGCCTGGAAGCCTTCGCCGCGCGCATCCCGAACTTCACCTGGAGCGCCTGCGTGGCGAGCCCGGAGAGCAGTTACCCACGCAAGGGCTACGTCACCCAGCACATCGAGCCTGCGCACCTCAACGACGGCGAGGTGGACATCTACCTCTGCGGTCCGCCGCCGATGGTCGAGGCGGTCAGCCAGTACATCCGCGAACAGGGCATCACCCCGGCGAATTTCTACTACGAAAAGTTCGCCGCCAGCGCTGCCTGAACCCCGCACGCATGTAGGAGCGGGCCATGCCCGCGATCGCGCGCATGGCGCGCTCCTACAGTGAACCCAACGAGGTCACCATGAACCGATTCAACAACAAGATCGCCCTCGTCACCGGCGCCGCCCAGGGCATCGGCCGGCGTGTCGCCGAGCGGCTGGCGGAAGAGGGCGCGAAGATCATCGCCGTGGACCGCTCCGAGATCGTCCACGAACTGCAGGATACCTTCGGCCAGTACGGCGAAGTGCTCACCCTGACCGCAGACCTGGAACGCTTCGCTGACTGCCAGAGCGTGGTCGCCCAGGCGCTCGGGCGCTTCGGCCGCCTCGACATCCTGGTCAACAACGTCGGCGGCACCATCTGGGCCAAGCCCTTCGAGCACTACGCCGAGGAGGAAATCGAAGCCGAGGTGCGCCGCTCGCTGTTCCCCACCCTGTGGTGCTGCCGCGCGGCGCTGGTGCCGATGCTGGAGCAGGGCGCTGGCGCCATCGTCAACGTTTCCTCCGTCGCCACCCGTGGGGTTAACCGCGTGCCTTACGGCGCAGCGAAAGGCGGAGTGAATGCGCTCACCGCCTGTTTGGCCTTCGAGACCGCCGAGCGCGGCGTACGGGTGAATGCCACCGCCCCCGGCGGCACTGAGGCGCCGCCCCGGCGCATTCCGCGCAATGCGGCGCAGCAGAGCGAACAGGAGAAGGTCTGGTACCAGCAGATCGTCGACCAGACCGTCGACAGCAGCCTGATGAAGCGCTACGGGACCATCGACGAACAGGTCGGCGCGATTCTCTTCCTCGCCTCCGACGACGCCAGCTACATCACCGGCGTGACCCTGCCGGTGGGTGGCGGCGACCTCGGCTGAATCGACCGTGTGGGCAGCGCCCACCCTCCAGTAACCCGAACGGAAATACTGTCATGAGCAGCCCCGTCATCGAACATCTTGAATCGATCATCGTCGACCTGCCGACCATCCGCCCGCACAAGCTGGCGATGCACACCCTGCAGCAGCAGACCCTGGTCATCCTGCGCCTGCGTTGCTCCGACGGCATCGAAGGCCTCGGCGAAGCCACCACCATCGGTGGCCTGGCCTACGGCAACGAGAGCCCGGAAAGCATCAAGGCCAACCTCGACGTGCACTTCGCGCCGCTGCTGGTCGGCCAGGACGCCAGCAACATCAACGCCTGCATGCAGCGCCTGGACAAGTCGATCAAGGGCAACACCTTCGCCCGCTCGGCGGTGGAAACCGCGCTGCTCGACGCCCAGGGCAAGCGCCTGGGGTTGCCGGTCAGCGAACTGCTCGGCGGCCGCGTGCGCGACAGCCTGGAAGTGGCCTGGACCCTGGCTTCCGGCGACACGGCGCGCGACATCGCCGAAGCCGAGCAGATGCTGGAACTGCGCCGGCATCGCATCTTCAAACTGAAGATCGGTGCCAACCCGCTGGAGCAGGACCTCAAGCATGTGGTGGCGATCAAGAAAGCCCTGGGCGAGCGCGCCAGCGTGCGGGTGGACGTCAACCAGGGCTGGGACGAATCCCAGGCCATCCGCGGCTGCCAGGTGCTCGGCGAGAACGGCATCGACCTGATCGAGCAGCCCATCGCGCGCATCAATCGCAGCGGCCAGGTGCGCCTGAACCAGCGCAGCCCGGCGCCGATCATGGCCGACGAATCCATCGAGAGTGTGGCCGACGCCTTCAGCCTCGCGGCCGACGGCGCGGCCAGCATCTTCGCCCTGAAGATCGCCAAGAACGGCGGCCCGCGCGCCGTGCTGCGCACCGCGCAGATCGCCGAGGCGGCCGGCATCGCGCTGTATGGCGGAACCATGCTGGAAGGCGCGGTCGGCACCCTGGCCTCGGCCCACGCCTTCCTCACCCTGGAAAAACTCACCTGGGCCACCGAGCTGTTCGGCCCGCTGCTGCTCACCGAGGAAATCGTCACCGAAGCGCCGGTATACCGCGACTTCCAGTTGCACGTGCCGCGCACGCCCGGCCTTGGCCTGAGCCTCGACGAAGAGCGCCTGGCGCGTTTCGCCCGCCACTAACGGAGAAAACCCAATGCTGTTCCACGTGAAGATGACCGTGAAATTGCCCCTCGACATGGACCCGGCAAAAGCCGCCCAGCTCAAGGCCGACGAGAAGGAACTGGCCCAGCGCCTGCAGCGTGAGGGCAAGTGGCGCCACCTGTGGCGCATCGCCGGGCACTACGCCAACTACAGCGTGTTCGACCTCGCCAGCGTCGAGGAGCTGCACGACACCCTGATGCAGCTGCCGCTGTTCCCCTACATGGACATCGAGGTCGACGGGCTCTGCCGCCATCCGTCCTCGATCCATGCCGACGACCGCTGATTTTCGTTCCGTACGACTCGACAAGAACAAGACTTGAGGATCGCACCATGACCGTGAAGATTTCCCAGACTGCCGACATCCAGAAGTTCTTCGAAGAAGCCAGCGGCGCCCTGAACGATGCCGGCAATCCGCGGGTGAAGAACCTCGTCCTGCGCATCCTGCAGGACACCGCGAAGCTCATCGAAGACATGCACGTCACTCCCGACGAGTTCTGGAAGGCGGTGGACTACCTCAACCGCCTCGGCGCGCGCCAGGAAGCCGGGCTGGTCGTGGCCGGGCTGGGCATCGAGCACTACCTCGACCTGCTGCTGGACGCCCAGGACGCCGCGGTGGGCATCGAAGGCGGCACCCCGCGGACCATCGAAGGCCCGCTGTACGTGGCCGGCGCGCCGCTGTCCGAAGGCGAAGCGCGCATGGATGACGGGAAGGACGCAGGCACCGTGATGTTCCTCTCCGGCCGCGTGTTCGACCCGCAGGGCAAACCGCTGGCCGGCGCCGTGGTGGACCTCTGGCACGCCAACACCAACGGCACCTACTCGTACTTCGACAGCACCCAGTCCGAGTTCAACCTGCGCCGCCGCATCGTCACCGACGCGGAAGGCCGCTACAAGGCCCGCAGCATCGTGCCCAGCGGCTACGGCTGCCCGCCGGACGGCCCGACCCAGGAGCTGCTCAATCAACTGGGCCGCCACGGCCAGCGCCCGGCGCACATCCACTTCTTCATCTCCGCGCCGGGGCATCGCCACCTGACCACGCAGATCAACCTGGCTGGTGACCAGTACCTGTGGGACGACTTCGCCTATGCGACCCGCGACGGGTTGGTCGGGGAGGTACGTTTCGTCGAGGACGCAGCCGCCGCCAAGGCGCGCGGCGTGGAAGGGCGCTTCGCCGAGATCGAGTTCGACTTCCAGTTGCAGCAGGCCGTTTCCGCCGATGCGGAAGACCGCAGCAACCGTCCGCGCGCCCTGCAGGACGCCTGATCCGATCTCGATACGCCGTAGGATGGGTAGAGCGCAGCGAAACCCATGCTGCCCTGACGCTCGTTGCCCATGACCGATGGGTTTCGCAAGCTCTACCCATCCTACGAAGAGCCTTGCCGGTTGCCTTTCTGTCGCCGGTTAGGGCTCCGTCTACACCTCGTTAGCGGTCCGTTAGTCCCCTAAGAGAAGTGTTCGATATTCGCACCAATAGTCGATTATCGCATTGTTCGCCCATCCCCCCGACGGTACTGTTTTCCCATCGGCACCCCCTACACAACGAGACCGACCATGGCTGAACTCCTGACTCTCCGCGAAGCGGTCGAGCGCTTCGTCAACGACGGCGACACCGTCGCCCTCGAAGGCTTCACCCACCTGATCCCGACCGCTGCCTCCCACGAGCTGATCCGCCAGGGCAAGAAAGACCTGCACCTGGTACGCATGACGCCCGACCTGGTCTATGACCTGCTGATCGGTGCCGGCTGCGTGCGCAAGCTGACCTTCTCCTGGGGCGGAAATCCCGGTGTCGGTTCGCTGCATCGCCTGCGTGACGCGGTGGAGAAGGGCTGGCCTCGTGATCTGGAGATCGACGAACACAGCCACGCCGACCTCGCCAACTCCTACGTCGCCGGCGCTTCGGGCCTGCCGTTCGCTGTGCTGCGCGCCTACGCCGGCTCCGACCTGCCGAAGGTCAACCCGAACATCAAGTTCATCAATTGCCCGTTCACCGGCGAGCAACTGGCCGCCGTGCCTTCGGTACGCCCGGACGTCACCGTGATCCACGCGCAGAAGGCCGACCGCAAGGGCAACGTGCTGCTGTGGGGCATCCTCGGCGTGCAGAAGGAAGCCGCCCTGGCCGCCAAGCGTTGCATCGTCACCGTCGAGGAAATCGTCGACGACCTGGACGCGCCGATGAACTCCTGCGTACTGCCGACCTGGGCGCTGTCCGCCGTCTGCCTGGTGCCCGGCGGTTCGCACCCGTCCTACGCCCACGGCTACTCCGAGCGCGACAACCGCTTCTACCAGGCCTGGGACCCGATTGCCCGCGACCGCGACACCTTCAACGCCTGGATCGATACCTACATCCGTGGCACCCAAGACTTTGCAGAGTTCCGTACCAAACTCGCGGAGGCCAAGTAATGAGCGCCTACAGCACCAATGAAATGATGACCGTGGCCGCCGCCCGCCGCCTGAAGAACGGCGCCGTCTGCTTCGTCGGCATCGGCCTGCCGTCCAAGGCCGCCAACCTCGCGCGCCTGACCGCATCGCCCGACGTGGTCCTGATCTACGAATCCGGCCCCATCGGCGCCAAACCCAGCGTGCTGCCGCTGTCCATCGGCGACGGCGAGCTGGCCGAGACCGCCGACACCGTAGTGCCCACTGGCGAAATCTTCCGCTACTGGCTGCAGGGCGGGCGCATCGACGTCGGCTTCCTCGGCGCGGCCCAGGTCGACCGCTTCGGCAACATCAACACCACCGTCATCGGCGACTACAACAAGCCGAAAGTGCGCCTGCCCGGTGCCGGCGGCGCGCCGGAGATCGCCGGTTCCGCCAAGGAAGTGCTGATCATCCTCAAGCAGTCCCACCGCACCTTCGTCGACAAGCTGGCCTTCGTCACCTCGGTCGGCTTCGGTGAAGGTGGCGATCATCGCCAGCGCCTCGGCCTGCCGGGCAAGGGGCCGGTGGCGATCATCACCGACCTCTGCATCATGGAGCCGGAAGCCGGCAGCAACGAATTCATCGTCACCTCGCTGCACCCGGGTGTGACCCGCGAGCAGGTGATCGAGAACACCGGCTGGGCGATCCGCTTTACCGAGCAGGTAGCCGAAACCATCGCGCCGACCGAAGTCGAACTGGAAGCCCTGCGTGCCCTGGAGGCCCGCACCGCCGCCGCCCACGGCCAGCTGGGAGGTGAGGAATGAGCCGCGAGGTCTTCATCTGCGACGCCGTGCGCACGCCCATCGGCCGCTTCGGCGGCTCGCTTTCCAGCGTGCGCGCCGACGATCTCGCCGCCGTGCCGGTGAAGGCATTGGTGGAGCGCAACCCGCAGGTCGACTGGGCCGCGCTGGACGAGGTCTACCTCGGCTGCGCCAACCAGGCCGGCGAGGACAACCGCAACGTGGCACGCATGGCGCTGCTGCTGGCCGGCCTGCCGGAAAGCGTGCCGGGCGTCACTCTCAACCGACTCTGCGCCTCGGGCCTGGACGCGGTGGGCACCGCCTTCCGTGCCATCGCCAGCGGCGAGGCCGAACTGGTCATCGCCGGTGGCGTGGAATCCATGTCCCGCGCACCCTACGTGATGGGCAAGGCCGACAGCGCCTTCGGCCGCGGCCAGAAGATCGAGGACACCACTATCGGCTGGCGCTTCATCAACCCGCTGATGAAGGCGCAGTACGGCGTGGATGCCATGCCGCAGACCGCCGACAACGTGGCCGATGAGTACCAGGTCAACCGCGCCGACCAGGATGCGTTTTCCTTGCGCAGCCAGCAGCGAGCCGGGGCCGCCCAGGCTGCCGGCTACTTCGCCGAGGAAATCGTCCCGGTGGTGATCAAAGGTCGCAAGGGCGAGACAGTCGTCGACACTGACGAACACCCGCGCCCGGACACCACCCTGGAAGCGCTGGCCAAGCTCAAGCCGGTCAACGGCGAGGGCAAGACCGTCACCGCCGGCAATGCCTCGGGCGTCAACGACGGCGCCGTGGCGCTGATCCTCGCCAGCGCCGAAGCGGTGAAGAAGCATGGCCTGACCCCGCGCGCCAAGGTGCTCGGCATGGCCAGCGCCGGCGTCGCTCCGCGCGTGATGGGCATCGGCCCGGTGCCGGCGGTGCGCAAGCTGCTGGAGCGCCTGAACCTGTCGATGGGGCAGTTCGATGTCATCGAGCTGAACGAAGCTTTCGCCGCTCAGGGCCTGGCGGTAACCCGCGAACTCGGCGTCGCCGATGACGACGCGCGGGTCAACCCCAACGGCGGCGCCATCGCCCTCGGCCACCCGCTGGGTGCCAGCGGTGCCCGCCTGGTGCTGACCGCTGTGCACCAGCTGCAGAAGACTGGCGGCAAGCTCGGCCTGTGCACCATGTGCGTGGGCGTAGGGCAGGGTGTGGCGCTGGTCGTCGAGCGGGTGTGATCGACTGGTCTTCGTCGCCGCGTAGGGCGGATAACCCGGAACAGGTTATCCGCCGGTTCCTGTTCGGCGGATAACGCTGGCGCGTTATTCGCCCTACGCAAGCCGACGCCCTTGCGCGCAGCCATTGGGAGTCTCCTGCAGACTCCTGCTCTGCGGTCATACTGTCCCGCATACGCCTGCCGATCTCCGGAGCCACCCAAGTGAGCACCAACCTTCTGTTCGACGCCTACTTCACCCAGCCCGCCATGCGCGCGATCTTCAGCGACCACGGCCGGGTGCAGGGCATGCTCGACTTCGAGGCCGCATTGGCCCGTGCCGAGGCCGGCGTGGGCGTGATCCCGGCGAGCGCCGTGGCGCCCATCGCTGCCGCTTGCCGCGCCGAACACTACGATTTCGATGCACTGGCTCAGGCCATCTGCAGCGCCGGCAATTCCGCGATCCCGCTGGTGAAAGCGCTGGGCAAGCGCATCGCCGCCGAGGACGCTGAAGCCGAGCGCTACGTGCATTTGGGCGCCACCAGCCAGGACGCCATGGACTCCGGGCTGGTTCTGCAATTGCGTGCCGCCATCGAGCTGCTGGAAAACGACCTCGCCCAGCTGGCCGATGCGCTCGCCGCCCAGGCAGAAGCCCATGCCGGCACACCCATGGTCGGCCGTACCTGGCTGCAACACGCCACGCCGGTCACCCTCGGCATGAAGATCGCCGGCTGGCTGGGGGCGATCACCCGCCATCGCCAGCGCCTGAACGAACTCAAGCCGCGTCTGCTGTGCCTGCAATTCGGCGGCGCCTCCGGCAGCCTTGCTGCGCTGGGTGAGCAGGGCTTTGCCGTGGCCGAAGCACTGGCGCAAGAGCTCAACTTGCAACTGCCCGAACAACCTTGGCACACCCAGCGCGACCGCCTGGTGGAGTTCGCCAGCCTGCTCGGTCTGATCGCCGGCAGCCTCGGCAAGCTGGGCCGCGATCTCAGCCTGCTGATGCAGACCGAGGCCGGCGAAGTCTTCGAACCTTCCGCGCCGGGCAAGGGCGGTTCCTCCACCATGCCGCACAAGCGCAATCCGGTGGGCGCCGCCGTGCTGATCGGCGCGGCCATCCGCGCGCCCGGCCTGGTCTCGACCCTGTTCGCCGCCATGCCCCAGGAGCACGAGCGCAGCCTCGGCCTGTGGCACGCCGAATGGGAAAGCCTGCCGGAGCTGTGCTGCCTCGTCTCGGGCGCGCTGCAACAGGCGCTGGGCCTGGTGCCGGGCCTGGAAGTGGATGCCGAGCGCATGCTGGCGAACCTCGACCTGACACGTGGCCTGGTGCTCGCCGAAGGCGTAAGCATCGCCCTGGCCCAGCGCATCGGCCGCGACGCCGCACACCACCTGGTGGAGCAGTGCTGCAAACAGGCGGTGAACGAGGGCGCGCACCTGCGCGAGGTACTCGGCGCCAACGCCGAAGTTGCCGCTCAACTGAATGCCGGAGAGCTGGATCGCCTGCTCGATCCCGCCCATTACCTGGGCCAGGCGCGCCGCTGGGTCGAGCGCGCGCTGGCCGAACACCACGAACTTTCTTTGCGCTAGGAGCCTTGCATGCCTGTCGTACGTCTCGCCGATGGCGACCTGAACTATCTACTGGAAGGACCGGCCGACGCGCCGGTGCTGGTGCTGTCCAACTCCCTGGGCACCGACCTGCACATGTGGGACGCGCAAGTCCCGGCCTTCACCGAGCACTTCCGCGTGCTGCGCTATGACACCCGTGGTCACGGCGCCTCGCTGGTCACCCCCGGCCCGTACAGCATCGAGCAGAATGGCTGCGACGTGCTGGCCCTGCTGGACGCGCTGGTCATCCCGCGCGCGCATTTCTGCGGCCTGTCCATGGGCGGCTTGATCGGCCAGTGGCTGGCCATCCATGCGCCGGAGCGCCTCTCGCGCCTGGTGGTGTGCAACACCGCCGCCAAGATTGGCACCCCGGAAATCTGGAACCCGCGCATCGAGACCGTGCTCAGCGGCGGCGCCGAGGCCATGCGCAACCTGCGTGACGCCTCGATCTCGCGCTGGTTCACCGCCGACTTCGCCGAGGCGGAGCCGGGCAAGGTCGAGCCCATCGTGGGTATGCTGGCGCAGACCTCGCCGGAAGGTTACGCAGCCAACTGCGCCGCTGTGCGTGATGCCGATTTCCGTGGCGAGATCGGTGCGATCAGCGCGCCGACCCTGGTGGTCTGTGGCGCTGCCGACCCGGTGACCACGACCGAGGACGGCCGCTTCCTGCAGGCGCGCATTCCGGGCGCCGAGCTGGTGGAATTCCGCGCCGCGCATCTGTCCAACGTGCAGGCCGCCGATGCCTTCAGCCAGCGTGTGCTGGCCTTCCTGCGCGCCTGATTACGCCATTTCCGTAGAAACAACTGCTTATTGGGCTCCCGCGTTCGCGGGAGTGACGAGGGAGAACATGTGCTCTCACTCGTCATCCCCGCGAACGCGGGGACCCAGAAACACTGTAGGAGCGGACCTTGTCCGCGATCCGCGCCCATGGGGCGCTGCTACAGGCTCATTCTGGAGTTTGAGATGGACGAAAAAGAACGCTACGAAGCCGGCATGCAGGTCCGCCGCGCAGTGCTGGGCGATGCCCACGTCGACCGCAGCCTGCAGAACCGCACGGCCTTCAACGAGGAATTCCAGGAAATGATCACCCGCCACGCCTGGGGTGACATCTGGACCCGCCCCGGCCTGCCGCGCCATACCCGCAGCCTGATCACCATCGCCATGCTGATCGGTATGAACCGCGAGGGCGAGCTCACGCTGCACCTGCGCGCCGCGCGCAACAATGGCGTGACCCGCGAAGAGATCAAGGAAGTGCTGCTGCAGAGCGCGATCTACTGCGGTATCCCCGCCGCCAACGCCACCTTCCACCTCGCCGAAGCGGTGTGGGACGAGCTGGGCACCGAGTCGCTGGACGACGCCTGATCAGCGCCACCCGGACCACGCATCCGGGCGGCGTCTGATTTGTGGGAGCGCCCTTTGGGCGCTGATCGCGGGCATGGCCCGCTCCTACAAAAGCGCCGAGCTCCGGCATTCCCTGTAGGAGCGGGCCATGCCCGCGATGGCGGAACAGGCCGGCCTGCCGGCCGGATCGCGGAGAAGCTCCGCTCCTACGAGAGCAAGAGCCCCTCACCCTAGCCCTGGCTGCGTGCCCCGCTCCTCAAGCGGGAGAGGGGACCGTCAGGGGCAGGATGAAACCGTGGCGTCAGCCGGCACAATCAGCCCCCTCTCCTGAGGGAGAGGGCTGGGGTGAGGGCAATGCAAAGATGCGCCGCCGCCGGCGAACCTCAGCTCTCCAGCTCTTTCCGATCCCTGAACAACTCCAGCGCCTGCGGATTGGCCAGCGCATCGGTGTTCTTCACTGGCCGCCCGTGCACAACGTTGCGGACCGCCAGTTCGACGATCTTGCCGCTCAGAGTGCGCGGGATATCCGCCACTTCGAGGATTTTCGCCGGCACATGGCGAGAGGTTGTGTTGGCGCGGATGGTCTGGCGGATGCGTTCCTGCAATGCCTCATCCAGCGCCACGCCTTCGCGCAGGCGGACGAACAGCACCACGCGCACATCGCCCTGCCACTCCTGGCCGATGGCGATGGACTCCAGCACCTGCTCGATCTTTTCCACCTGGCGGTAGATTTCCGCCGTGCCGATGCGCACGCCGCCGGGGTTGAGCACCGCATCCGAGCGGCCGTGGATCACCAGGCCGCCGTGTTCGGTTTCCTCGGCGTAGTCGCCGTGGGCCCAGACGCCGGGGAAGGTGGCGAAGTAGGCGTCGAGGAATTTCTCGTTGTTCTCGTCGCTCCAGAAACCCACCGGAATCGACGGGAAATGCCGCACGCAGACCAGCTCGCCTTTCTCGCCACGCACCGGCTTGCCGGCTTCGTCCCAGACTTCCACCGCCATGCCCAGGCCCTTGCACTGCAATTCTCCACGCCAGACCGGCGCGGCCGGGTTGCCCAGGGCGAAGCAGGAGACGATGTCGGTGCCGCCGGAAATCGACGACAGGCACAGGTCGGGTTTGAGGTCGCGGTAGACGTAGTCGAAGCTCTCGTGGGCCAGCGGCGAGCCGGTCGAGAGGATGGCTTTCAGGCGCTCCAGCGAGTGGGTCTGGCGCGGCCGCACGTTGGCCTTTTCCAGCGCGGCGATGTACTTGGCGCTGGTGCCGAAGACGCTGATGCCCTCGGCGTCGATCAGGTCGATCAGCCGCTCCGGGCCCGGGTGGAAGGGCGAGCCGTCGTAGAGCACCAGGCTGGCGCCCTGGGCCAGGCCCGAGACCAGCCAGTTCCACATCATCCAGCCGCAGGTGGTGTAGTAGAACAGCGTGTCGTTGGGCCCCAGGTCGGCGTGCAGGCCGTGTTCCTTCAGGTGCTGCAGCAGCACGCCGCCGGTGCCGTGGACGATGCATTTGGGTACGCCGGTGGTGCCGGAGGAGTAGAGGATGTACAGCGGGTGGTCGAAGGGCACGGGGGTGAACACCGGTTCGCCGCCGGGTTGGTAGAAGTCCTGCCAGAGATCGACCCGGGCCAGGGTCAGGTAATCGGCCGGCCGTGCATCGGGGCGGGCGTAGGGGACGATCACCAGCTGCTCCAGGCTGTGCAGCTGGGAGAGAATCTCGTTGAGCTTGGTGGTCAGGTCCAGGGTCTTGCCGGCGTAGCGGTAGCAGGCGCAGGCGATCAGCACCTTGGGTTCGATCTGGCCGAAGCGGTCGATCACGCCCTGGGTGCCGAAGTCCGGCGAGCAGCTCGACCATGTGGCACCCAGGCTGGCGGTGGCGAGCATGCCGACCACGGTCTGCCAGGTGTTGGGCATGAAGGCCGCAACCCGGTCGCCGACACCGACCCCGGCGTCGCGCAGGGCCAGTTGCAGGCCGGCGACCTGGGCGGCCAGTTCGGCGTGACTGAGCACTTCGCGCTGTTCGTCCTCGCTGATGGCGATCAGCGCTGGATGGTGATCACGGCGGCGCAGCAGGTGCTCGGCGAAATTCAGGGTGGCGCCGGGGAACCAGTGCGCGTCGGGCATCTCCGGGCCTTCTTCGAGCACGGTGCTGGGCGCTTCATGGAACTGCACGCCGAAGGTGTCGACGATGGCCAGCCAGAAGGCTTCGCGCTCGGCGATACTCCAGGCGTGCAGGGCGGCGTAGTCGGGCAGGTCGAGCCCATGCTCCTGCGCTACCTTGCGGCGGAAGGCATCCATCCGGGTGGCGGCGATGCGTTCGGGGGAGGGGGTCCACAGTGGGGTCATCTCGGGCGTCCGTCCGGTTTTTCTTATCTAACCAGTGTGGCACGGACGCGGGGATGTAGGAGGAGCGGAAGTCTCTTGTGGGAATGCGCGGGAGTTCTCCCGTAGGAGCGGGCCATGCCCGCGATCGCGCCCATGGGGCGCTCCTACAGGTCGAATCAGCTGTCAGCGCTTGGCCAGCTGCGCCTTGGCCACGCGGGAGCCGTTGGGCTTGTCGAGCACCGCGCAGATGCGCTGGCCGGCGTCGATCAGCTTGTCCAGGTCGATACCGGTGTGGATGCCCAGGCCGTTCATCAGGTAGAGCACGTCCTCGGTGGCGACGTTGCCGGTGGCGCCCTTGGCGTAGGGGCAACCGCCCAGGCCGGCCACCGAGCTGTCGAACACGGCGATGCCTTCCAGGAGGCTTGCGTAGATGTTCGAAAGGGCCTGGCCGTAGGTGTCGTGGAAGTGACCGGCGAGCTGTGCGCGCGGCACGCGTTGGCCGACGATTTCGAACATGTGGCGGGTGGCCCCGGCGGTGCCGACGCCGATGGTGTCGCCCAGGGAGACTTCGTAGCAGCCCATGGCGTGCAGCTCTGCGGCGACGGCCGCGACCTGCGCCACGTCCACTTCACCCTGGTAGGGGCAGCCGAGCACGCAGGAGACGTAGCCGCGCACACGCACGCCGTGTTGGCGGGCCGCTTCCATCACCGGGATGAAGCGCTCCAGGCTCTCCTTGATCGAGCAGTTGATGTTCTTCTGCGAGAAGGCCTCGGAGGCTGCGGCGAACACCGCGACTTCCTTGACCTGGGATTCCAGCGCGGCCTCGAAGCCCTTCAGGTTAGGAGCCAACGCGGCGTAGGTGACGCCGGCTTTCTGCCCGATGCCGGCGAAGACTTCCGCCGAGCCGGCCATCTGCGGCACCCACTTGGGCGAGACGAAGCTGCCGACCTCGATGTAGCTCAGGCCGGCGGCGGTGAGGTCGTCCACCAGGCGCACCTTGTCGGCGACGGCGATGGGCTGTTTCTCGTTCTGCAGGCCGTCGCGCGGGCCGACTTCGACCAGGCGGACGGATTGGGGGAGGGACATGGGGGAACCTCGTGTTCGTTTGTGAAACGGGTGCGCTGCGTCTTCTGGGTCCCCGCGTTCGCGGGGATGACGGGAAAGCGTGGTGCGTCGCTTGACCTCGTCACTCCCGCGGACGCGGGAGCCCAGAAAGCCGCATCAAGGCCAGGTTCAGGCGCTGGCTTCTTCCAGCTCCACCAGCGCCGTACCTTCCGACACCAGTTCGCCTTCGCTGCAATACAGCGATTTCACCACGCCAGCGTGCGGCGCGCGAATGCTGTGTTCCATCTTCATGGCTTCGAGCACCACCAGGGCGGCGCCGGCTTCGACGCTCTGGCCGGGTTCGACCAGGATGCGCACGATGCTGCCGTTCATCGGTGCGCCCAGTCCACCGTGGTGGGCGTGGGCCGCCTCGGCCTCAGCGATGGGGTCGAAGCGCTGCACGCTGACCAGCTCGCCGTTCCACTCCAGATAGAGGTGGTCGCCACGGCGGATCACCTGATGGCGGCGGCGGATTTCACCGTCCTTCACATCCAGCCACTGGCCGTCGAGATGGGCGATGCGCTGGCCGTCGGCATGGCGCAGGCGCACCACATGGGATTCGCCCTTTGCCAGCAGGTGCAGGTCGGTTTCCCCCGGCAGGCCGCTGCGCCAGCCGCTCTGGGCGGACCAGGGCGAATGGATATCGTCACCGCGCACGCGGGCGGCTTCGCTCTGCACCCACGCCTCGGCGGCCAGCTGCCAGAAGCGCTCGGGCAGGGCGGTGGGGGCGGGCAGCAGGGTGTCCTGGTAGCGGGCGATGAAGCCGGTATCCAGCTCGCCCTCGGCGAAGGCCGGATGGGCCAGCACGCGGCGCAGGAAGGCCAGGTTGGTCTTGAAGCCGCCGACGGCGGTTTCGCCGAGCATCGACAGCAGGCGCTGGCGCGCTTCCTCGCGGTTTTCGCCCCAGGCGATCAGCTTGGCCAGCATCGGGTCGTAGAACGGCGAGATGTCGTCGCCTTCGCGGATGCCGCTGTCCACCCGGCGACCGGGGCCGGCGGCAGGTTCGCGGTACAGCGCGAGGTGGCCGCTGGCGGGCAGGAAGCCACCTTCGGGGTCTTCGGCGTAGAGGCGCACTTCGATGGCGTGGCCGATCAGCGGCACCTGTTCCTGGGTAATCGGCAGCGGCTCGCCACGGGCGACGCGGATCTGCAAGGCGACCAGGTCGAGGCCGGTGATGGCTTCGGTGACCGGGTGTTCCACTTGAAGGCGAGTGTTCATCTCCATGAAGAAGAACTGGCCGCTGCCTTCGTCGTAGAGGAATTCCACGGTGCCGGCGCCGACGTAGCCGATGGCCTGGGCGGCGCGCACGGCGGCTTCGCCCATGCCCTGGCGCAGTTCGAGGGAGAGGCCCGGAGCCGGCGCTTCTTCCACCACCTTCTGGTGGCGGCGCTGGATCGAGCAGTCGCGTTCGTTGAGGTACAGGCAGTTGCCGTGCTTATCGGCGAACACCTGGATTTCCACGTGGCGCGGCTTGGTCAGGTATTTCTCCACCAGCATGCGCGAGTCGCCGAAACCGGACTGCGCTTCACGCTGGGCGGATTCCAGCGCCTCGGCCAGCTCGGCCTCGCGCTCGACCACCTTCATGCCCTTGCCGCCACCGCCGGCGGCGGCTTTCAGCAGCACCGGGTAGCCGATGCGCTGCGCCTCGCGCTGGAAGGTGGCGTAGTCCTGGGCCTCGCCGTGGTAGCCGGGCACCAGCGGCACGCCGGCGGTTTCCATCAGCGCCTTGGCGGCGGACTTGCTGCCCATGGCGTCGATGGCGCTGGCCGGCGGGCCGAGGAAGATCAGCCCGGCCTCTTCGCAGGCACGAGCAAAGCCGGCGTTCTCCGAGAGGAAGCCGTAGCCGGGGTGGATGGCCTGGGCGCCGGCGGCCTTGGCGGCGGCGAGAACGGCGTCCGCGCGCAGGTAGCTTTCAGCGGGTTTGGCGCCGCCCAGGTCGATGGCGATGTCCGCCTCTTCGACGTGGCGGGCGTTGCGGTCGGTGGCGCTGTGCACGGCCACGGTGGTCAGGCCCAGGGCCTTGGCGGTGCGCATCACGCGGCAGGCGATCTCGCCGCGGTTGGCCACCAGCAGAGTATCGATCTTGCTCATCAGACTTGCTCCTGCCAGGCCGGTTTGCGTTTTTCCAGGAAGGCGTGCAGGCCTTCCTGCCCCTCGGGGCTGATACGGATGCGGGCGATGGCCGCTTCGGTGTAGCGGCGCAGTTCGGGATTCAGTTCGCCGGCGCCGATTTCATGGAACAGCGCCTTGCAGGCGACCAGCGCCGCCGGACTGTTGTTCAGCAGGTTGGCGATCCAGGCGTCGGCTTTCTCGTCCAGCTCGGCGGCCGGGTAGTGCTCGTCCGCCAGGCCCAGTTCGCGGGCACGGACGCCGCTGAAGCGCTCGGCGGTCATGGCGTAGCGGGTGGCGGCGCGCTGGCCGATGGCCTTGGTGACGAACGGGCCGATGGTGGCCGGGATCAGGCCGATGCGCACTTCGGACAGGCAGAACTGCGCATCCTCGGCGGCCAGGGCCATGTCGCAGCAGGCCACCAGCCCCACGCCGCCGCCGAAGGCCGCGCCCTGCACGATGGCGAGGGTCGGCTTGTTCAGCTGGTGCAGGTTGTAGAGCAGTTCGGCGAGCTGCTGGGCGTCGTTGAGGTTGCCCTGGTAGTCCAGTTGCACGGATTCCTGCATCCACGAAAGGTCCGCGCCGCCGCAGAAGTGCCGGCCACGGCCGCGCAGCACCACCAGGCGCACACGGTCGTCGTTGGCCACGGCGCCCAATGCCTGGATCAGCTCGGCAATGGTCTGGGCGTTGAAGGCGTTGTTCTTCTCCGGGCGGTTCAGCCAGAGATTGGCGACGCCGCGCGGGTCGATGTCGAGCTCAATGTTCTGATATTCGGTCATGGCGGCGGCCTTACATGCGGAAGACGCCGAAGCGCGTGGCTTCGATGGGCGCGTTGAGCGAGGCGGAGAGGGCCAGGCCGAGCACGTCGCGGGTCTGGGCCGGGTCGATGACACCGTCGTCCCACAGGCGCGCGCTGGAGTAGTAGGGGTGCCCCTGGCGCTCGTACTGCTCGAGGATCGGCGCCTTGATCTTCGCCTCGTCCTCGGCGGACAGCGCGTGGCCGGCGCGTTCGGCCTGCTCGCGCTTGACCTGGGCCAGCACGCCTGCGGCCTGTTCGCCACCCATCACGCCGATCCGCGCGTTGGGCCACATCCACAGGAAGCGCGGGTCGTAGGCGCGGCCGCACATGCCGTAGTTACCGGCACCGAAGCTGCCGCCGATGATCACGGTGAACTTCGGCACCTGGGCGCAGGCTACCGCGGTGACCAGCTTGGCGCCGTGCTTGGCGATGCCGCCGGCCTCGTACTTCTGGCCGACCATGAAGCCGGTGATGTTCTGCAGGAACACCAGCGGAATGCCACGCTGGCAGGCCAGCTCGATGAAGTGCGCGCCTTTCTGCGCGGCCTCGGCGAAGAGGATGCCGTTGTTGGCGAGAATCGCCACCGGGTAGCCGTGCAGGTGGGCGAAGCCGCATACCAGGGTGGTGCCGAACAGCGCCTTGAACTCGTCGAATTCGCTGCCGTCGACCAGGCGGGCGATGATCTCGCGCACGTCGAAGGGCTGCTTGCTGTCTACCGGGATCACCCCGTACAGCTCGTCGCTGGCGTACAGCGGGGCGCGCGGGGCGAGGCTGTTGAGCTTGCCCTGCTTGGTCCAGTTGAGGTTGGCGATGCAGCGTCGGGCGATGGCCAGCGCGTGTTCGTCGTCCTCGGCGTAATGGTCGGCCACGCCCGAGGTCTTGCAGTGCACGTCGGCGCCGCCCAGGTCCTCTGCGCTCACCACCTCACCGGTGGCGGCCTTCACCAGCGGCGGGCCGGCGAGGAAGATGGTGGCCTGGTTGCGCACCATGATGGTCTCGTCGCTCATCGCCGGCACGTAGGCGCCGCCGGCGGTGCAGGAGCCCATCACCACGGCGATCTGCGGGATGCCCTGGGCGCTCATGTTGGCCTGGTTGAAGAAGATGCGGCCGAAGTGCTCGCGGTCGGGGAACACCTCGTCCTGGCGCGGCAGGTTGGCGCCGCCCGAGTCCACCAGGTAGATGCACGGCAGGCGGTTCTGCTGGGCGATGGTCTGGGCGCGCAGGTGTTTCTTCACGGTCAGCGGGTAGTAGCTGCCGCCTTTTACCGTGGCGTCGTTGCCGACGATCATGCATTCCACGCCTTCCACGCGACCGATGCCGGCGACCACGCCAGCGGCGGCGACGTCTTCACCGTACACGCCGTGGGCGGCCAGGGCGGAGACTTCGAGGAAGGGCGAGCCGGCGTCGAGCAGGCGGTTGATGCGCTCGCGCACCAGCAGCTTGCCGCGCGCGGTGTGCTTGGCCTGGGCAGCGGCGCCGCCGCCTTCATGGACGCGACCGAGGACGGCGCGCAGGTCCTGGACGTTCTCCAGCATGGTCGCGGCGTTGGCAGCGTACTCCGGGGAACGGGTGTTGAGTTGGGTGCCGAGGATGGTCATGAATGGCTCCGGGGCTGTTTTCTGGGTTCCCGCGTTCGCGGGAATGACGCCTATCGGGAACCGCTACGCGGGAACGACGTGGGGCGACCAGCGCGCCCGTCATCCCCGCGAACGCGGGACCGCGGTTTTATCGCGGAACAGCGCTTGCGCTGGCCCAAAGGGCGAGCGCAGCGAGTAACCCAATCAACGCGTCTCGTTGAACAGCTCGCGGCCGATCAGCATGCGGCGGATTTCGCTGGTGCCGGCGCCGATCTCGTAGAGCTTGGCGTCGCGCAGCAGGCGGCCGGTGGGGAACTCGTTGATGTAGCCGTTGCCGCCGAGGATCTGGATGGCGTCCAGGGCCATTTGCGTGGCGCGCTCGGCGGTGTAGAGGATCACCCCGGCGGCGTCCTTGCGGGTGGTCTCGCCACGGTCGCAGGCCTGGGCCACCGCGTAGAGGTAGGCGCGGCTGGCGTTGAGCTGGGTGTACATGTCGGCGACCTTGCCCTGGATCAGCTGGAACTCGCCGATGCTCTGGCCGAACTGCTTGCGGTCGTGGATGTAGGGGACGATCACGTCCATGCAGGCCTGCATGATGCCGATCGGGCCGCCGGCGAGGACGACGCGCTCGTAGTCCAGGCCGCTCATCAATACCTTCACGCCGCCGTTGACCGCGCCCAGCACGTTCTCTTCCGGCACTTCCACGTCATCGAAGAACAGCTCGCAGGTGTTCGAGCCGCGCATGCCCAGCTTGTCGAACTTGCTGCCACGGCTGAAGCCCTTCCAGTCGCGTTCGACGATGAAGGCGGTGATGCCGTGGGCGCCTTTCTCCGGCTCGGTCTTGGCGTAGATCACGTAGGTGTTGGCGTCCGGGCCGTTGGTGATCCAGGTCTTGCTGCCGTTCAGCACGAAATGGTCGCCGCGCTTCTCGGCGCGCAGTTTCATCGACACCACGTCGGAACCGGCGTTTGGCTCGCTCATGGCCAGCGCGCCGATGTGCTCGCCGCTGATCAGCTTGGGCAGGTACTTGGCCTTCTGGGAGGCCGAGCCGTTGCGCTTGATCTGGTTGACGCACAGGTTGGAGTGCGCGCCGTAGGACAGGCCGACCGACGCCGAGCCACGGCTGATCTCCTCGATGGCGATGACGTGGGCCAGGTAACCCATGTTGGCGCCGCCGTATTCCTCCGCGACGGTGATGCCGAGCAGGCCCATGTCGCCGAACTTCTTCCACATGTCCATGGGGAACAGGTTGTCGGCGTCGATCTGCGCGGCGCGCGGGGCGAGTTCGCTGGCGACGAAGCCCTGCACCTGCTCGCGCAGCATGTCGATGGTTTCGCCGAGGCCGAAGTTGAGGGAGGGGTAGCTCATGGGGTCACCTGTTGTACTTGTAATCGGATGAGGGATCGGACCTGCTGCGCGTCGGTCAGGCTGCGTTGAAAGTCGCCTCGAACTGCTCATTAACAAGCGTTAACTCCGCGTTCTCGGCGTCTTTCGCCTTGCCTGCCTCTAGCTCGCAAGGTCCGGGCTTGTCTTAGCTCGTGGCGCGCTGCTTCCGGGGTTTGTCGGTCTCGGCCATGGCTGCCAGGCAGCGTTCCTCGGCCGTGTCCAGTTCCAGTTTCATCTGCTCGATGTCGAGCATCTGCTGTTCCAGCTGTGCGCGGCGCGCGGTGATCTTGCCGAGGAAGGTCTCCAGCTGCTTGGTGTTGCCGCTGCTGGGGTCATAAAGGTCGATCAGCTCCTTGCACTCGGCCAGCGAGAAGCCGATGCGCTTGCCGCGCAGGATCAGCTTCAGGGCCACCAGGTCCTTCGGGCTGTAGATGCGCTCCTGGCCACGGCGCTCGGGGCTGAGCATCCCCTGTTCCTCATAGAAGCGGATGGCGCGGGTGGTGACGTCCAGTTCGCGGGCCAGCTCGGAGATGGTGTAGGTCGTGGGCATGGGAATGCTCTTGCTTGGATGTTTACCTTTACGTTAACGTAAACCTGCCTCGAGTCACTGTCAACACACCTCGCAGGCGGTGTAGGAAGAAGAGCAGGCGAATGAATTGTCGCGCTCGGCTCCGGGTAGTGAAGACTAGTCTTCCTACCGAGGACTTCCCCTTTACTGACGCCGCCGGGGGGTGTACACAGCCCTGACCAGCCTGCGAGTTCCGTGCTGAAGCTTGGCGACGGGACCTACCGGAGCGATGCATGACTACAAGAACAATAAGCAGCGACCTGCTGCGCGAAGCCCATCTGGCCCGCGAACGCCTGCAACAGGAAGGCGAAGTCCCGAGCGGTGTGCTCCGTGAGGAAATCGACGCCTCCTGGCGACGAAGCCTCGACCACGGCCTGGACTGCGCCAGCGGCACCGAGCAGGGCCTCGACACGCGCATCAAGCCGGATGTCCTGCTGGCCGGTAACCGCCTGCTGCTCGACGCGGCGACCCCCGAACTCGACTACCTGCACCAGCGCCAGGGCCACGACGGCGTGATCATCCTGGCCAATGCCGACGCCACGATTCTTTCGGTGGAAGGCGCCCGCGATCACATGCAGAGCAAGGGCCTGGTCGATATCGTCCAGGGCGCCTGCTGGAGCGAAGCCGCCCGTGGCACCAACGCCCTGGGCACCGCGCTGGTGGAAAAGCGCGCCACGCAGATCGACTGCGGTGAACACTTCCTCGACCGCCTGAGCCGCTTCTCCTGCACCTCGGTGCCCATCGAGGGACCGCAAGGCAACTTCCTCGGCGTGCTCGACATGACCCGCGAAGGACCGCTCTCCGGCCCGCGGGAAAGCCTCTCGCTGCTCAGCCTCGCGGTGTTCCAGATTGAGGCGCGGTTGTTCGCCGTCAGCCATCCGGGGCAGGTGGTGATCGCCTTCCATTATCGCCGCCAGTACCTGGACTCCGCCTGGCAGGGGCTGCTCGCGCTGAGCCTGGACGGCAAGGTGCTGGCCGTCAGCGGCCAGGCCTGCCAATTGCTCGGCGCCACCCGTGAAAGCCTGGTCGGCCGGCGCAGCGAAGACTTCCTCGGCCTGCGCGGCGACCAGCTGCTCGGCCGGCTCTACCAGGGCGGCGTGGGCAGCCTGCAGACGCCCAAGGGCGAGCTGTTCTACAAGACCCTCCAGGCGCCGCTGCGCAGCCACGGGGTGCCGGTCAGCAACCGCACGCCGCGCCAGGCGGCCGGCCCCGATCTCGAAGCCCTGGCTGGCAGCCACCCGCGCTACGCCCGCGCCCTGCGCATGGCTCGCCAGGGGCTGGTCAACGAACTCCCGGTGCTGCTGCTGGGCGAAACCGGCAGCGGCAAGGAAGTGGTCGCCCGCGCCTTGCACCAGGCCAGCGCGCGTAGCGACAAACCCTTCGTCGCGGTGAACTGCGCGGCAATTCCCGAAGGTCTGATCGAGTCCGAACTCTTCGGTTACCGCGACGGCGCCTTCACCGGCTCGCGGCGCGGCGGCATGGTCGGCCGGCTGCAACAGGCCCACGGCGGCACGCTGTTCCTCGACGAAATCGGCGACATGCCGCTGGCCCTGCAAGCGCGCCTCTTGCGCGTGCTGCAGGAGCGCAAGGTGGCGCCGCTGGGCGCCGGTGAGGAACAGGACATCGACGTTGCGCTGATCTGCGCCACCCACCGCGACCTCAAGCGCCTGGTGGAAGAGAAGCAGTTCCGCGAAGACCTCTACTACCGTGTCAACGGCATCAGCGTGAAGCTGCCGGCCCTGCGCGAGCGCGACGATCTCGCCGAGCTGGCCGTCGCTCTGCTGGCGCGCATGGGCGCGCCGAAGGTGAAGCTTTCCGCCGAACTGCTCGGCCTGCTGCGCGAGTACCACTGGCCGGGCAACATCCGCCAGCTGGAGATGGTCCTGCGCACCGCGCTGGCCATGCGCGAGGAGGGCGAGGACTGCCTCGGCGTCGACCATCTGCCCGACAGCACCCTGGACGAACTCAGCGCCGGGGAGCGTCCGCAGAGCGGCAGCATCCGCGAGAACGAACTGGAGCTGATCCGCCAGTCGCTGGAGCGCCACCAGGGCAACGTCTCCGCCGCCGCCGACGCGCTGGGCATCAGCCGCGCCACGCTGTATCGCAAGCTCAAGCAACTCAAGGTGGGATGATGTTCTTCACGCGCCTGATCGAGAGCGACGACCCGCAGGCGCTCAAGTCGTCGCTGCGCTGGCTGTATGGCTTCGTGCGCCCGCACAAGCTGGCGATTGCCGGGCTGCTCGGGCTGTCGTTCTGCGCTTCCTTGCTGGTGCTGGCGCAGCCCTGGCTGACCAAGATGCTGATCGACGACGGCCTGCTGGCGAAAAACTTCCCGGTGCTGGTGATGGTGGCCGGGGCGATGATCGTCGTCGGGCTGGTCGGCACGGCGCTGTCCGGCCTCAACCGCTTCCTTCATACACGGTTGTCCGGGCGTATCCTGTTCGCCCTGCGCGATGCCCTGTACCGCCACCTGCAAACCCTGTCGCCAAGCTTCTTCGGCCGCCGCCGCATCGGCGACCTGATGTCCCGGCTGGACGGTGACGTCGCCGAGATCCAGCGCTTCGCCGTGGACTCACTGTTCTCCGCCGTCTCCAGCGTGATCGGCCTGGTCGGCGCGCTGGTGATGCTGCTCACCTTGTCGTGGAAGCTCTCGCTGTTGGTGGCGCTGCTGATCCCGCTGGACGTGCTCTGGCTGCGCTGGATGCGGCGCAAGGTGGAGCGCGAGGCGCGCGGCCTGCGCGAGCGCTCGGCGGACCTCTCGTCGTTCTTCGTCGAGACCCTGCCGGCAATGAAATTCATCCAGTCCGCCGGCCAGCAATCCCGCGAAGCCGGGCGCCTGGAAGGGCTGGGGCAGGGTTACCTCGGCCAGCTGCTGCGCCTGCAGCTCACCGAATTCTTCACCCAGGCGGTGCCCGGCACCCTGATGTCGCTGTCCCGCGCCTGTGCCTTCCTGGTCGGCGGCTACTGGGTGGTGCAGGGGACCTGGCAGCTGGGTTCGCTGATCGCCTTTTCCACCTACCTCGGCATGGCCATCGGGCCGGTGCAGAGTCTGCTCGGCCTCTATGTCGCGCTGCAGCGCATGACCGTCAGCCTTGGCCGGGTGATGGAACTGCGGGGCGAGGAGGCCACCATCGTTTCCCCCGCCGCGCCACGGCTGATGCCGGTGGTTGGCGAGTTGTGCCTGGAGAGCCTGCACTACGCCTGGCCCGGCCGCGCACAGCCGGTCCTGCAGAACGTGCAGGCGGTGATTCCCGCTGGCCTCAAGGTCGCCCTGAGCGGTCCGTCGGGTGTCGGCAAGAGCACCCTGATCGACCTGCTGCAACGCTTCTACGATCCCGACCAGGGCCGCATCCTGCTGGACGGCGTGGACCTGCGCGAGCTCGACCTGCATGCCCTGCGCCGGCGCGTGGCGGTGGTCAGCCAGGACATCGTGCTGTTCCGTGGCAGCCTCGCCGACAACCTGGCCTACAGCGCGCCCGAGTCGACCCGCGACGCTATCGAGAAAGCCGCCCGCGCGGCGCAACTCGACAGCCTGGTCGCCAGTCTCCCCGAGGGTTTCGACAGCCCGCTGGGCGAGCGTGGCCAGCAGCTTTCCGGTGGGCAGAAGCAACGCATCGCCATTGCCCGCGCGCTGTTGCAGGACCCCTTGATCCTGGTGCTCGACGAAGCCACCTCGCAGGTGGACGAAAGCACCGAGCGCGAAGTGATCGCGGCCATCGACCGGCTGTTCGCCGGGCGTACGCGGCTGCTGATCAGTCACCGTACGTCGACCCTGGCCGCCGCCGACCTGCATCTGGAATTGCAGGACGGGCAACTGCGGGTGCGCGAGGCTCAGCCGGTGCAGCGACATGAAGCCTGAACTACGTATCGGCGTGGTCGACAGCGGCTTCGCGACGACCCAAAGCGCAAGCGTGAATGCCGGGCGGCGCTTCTATCTCAACCGTGACTGCCATGGCGAAGGTGAGCCGCAGGCCGATGCCCTGGGGCACGGCAGCGCCGTGTGCGAGGCGATCCTGTCCCACGCGCCGGATGCACGGCTGTGTGTTGCCCAGGTATTCGATGAACGCGGCGTGACCAGCCCGTTGCAGATCGCTGCCGCGCTGCACTGGTTGGGTGGCCAGGGCGTGCGCATGGTCAACCTGAGCCTTGGCGTGCGGCAGGATCGGCCGGTCCTGCGCGATGCCGTGGCGCATCTGGTGGAGGCTGGCGTGCTGATCTGTGCGTCGAGTCCGGCCCAGGGCGAGCCGGTGTTTCCGGCAAGCTATCCGGGAGTGATCCGGGTGACGGGCGACGCGCGTTGTCGCGAGCGGGAATGGTCCTGGCTGGACAGTTCTCAGGCTGACTTCGGGGCGGCGGTGCGGTTGGCCGGGCGCTCGGGTGCCAGCCTGGGGTGTGCGGCGTTCAGCGGGCATCTGGCTTCGATGCTGGCCGAGAGCCCGGAGCTGTCGAACCTGGAGCTGATCGAGCTGATGCGTGAGCGTGCGCCTTATCACGGCATCGAGCGAAAGGTGGACGTGTGAGCGCGGGCCCGATCCTGGTCCTCGGCGCCGGCCCCGCGGGAGCCGCCGTCGCCCTCGGCCTGCGCCGCCTGGGCCATGCCGTCACGGTCATCAGTGAATGGCGTCGCTTCGCCGCCGTCGAAGGCGTCTCCCAGCGTGTGCTGGAGGGACTGCGAAGTGCTGGGCTGAGCCACGCCCTGGACTGCGCCGCGCCGCCCTCGCAAAGGCGCGTGCACTGGAACGGGGCCCAAAGCGCGCAGAACATCGAATGCATCCTCGACCGCCCGCGCTTCGATGCCGGGCTGCGCGAGGACCTGAATGCCGCTGGCGTCGAGCTGGTCGAGGCCCAGGTGCTGGCTGTCGAGCCGGATGGCACCGGCTGGCGTGTGAAGCTCGATGGCGATCGGCAAGTGCAGGGCGCTTTCCTCGTCGAAGCCCGTGGCCGCCAGGCACCGCTGAACCAGAAAGGACAGAAGGCCCGGCGCGGCCCGGAAACCCTGAGCCTGCTCAACCGCTGGCAGGGCGATCCCGCTCCCTTGGCCAGCGCGGTAGAGAGCCTGCCGGACGGTTGGGCCTGGATGGCCCGGCTGAGCGACGGGCGCTGCTACTGGCAATTGACCCTCGATGTCGCCAGCAGCCAATTGCCGGCGCGCGATCAGCTGCTCGACTACTGTCGCGAGCGCCGTGCGGCTTCAACGCGGGTGCGGGAATTCTTCGCCGGCGCCGAGGAGCGCGAGCTGGACCTGCACGCCCGCAGCAGCACGGCGATCCTCTGCCTGGAAGCCTGCGGGGACAACTGGATTCGCGTGGGCGATGCGGCGATGGCGGTGGACCCGTTATCGGGCAACGGCATCTTCCAGTCGCTGTCGTCGGCGCTGCAGGCGCCGGTGGTCATCAATACCTTGCTGCGTGCGCCGGAGCGCGCGGAGCTGGCCAAGCGTTTCCACCAGCAGCGGGTCGAGCAGCTGTTCCTGCGCTTCGCCCGGGTCGGGCGTGACTTCTATGCCAGTGAAGAGCAGTGGGTCGACCAGCCGTTCTGGCAGGCCCGCCGCACCTGGCCGGACGAGCAGCCGAGCCACGTGCCGGCGGATTTCGCCAGCCTGCGCATCGAGCGTGCGCCGGTGTTGCGCGGAGCCTTCGTCGACGAGGCCGAGGTGGTGGTCAGCGCCGATCAGCCGTTGGGCTTCTGGCATATCGATGGACTCGAACTGGCGCCCTGGCTGCGGCGCCTTCGCGCGGAACCGGAGGCCCAGGTCCTGGCGGACCTGCCGCCGGAACGGCGTCGGGCATTCCAGGGGTGGCTGCTGGCGCAGGGCTACCGACCGCATCTCTAACCGCGTCACGGAACGCCGCGCCCTCGCTGCGTGGCTGATCGATGGAGACTCCCATGTCATTGCTGCGACCTGCGTCCGCCTTGCTGCTGAGCCTGCTGATGACCTTCGATGCGTCCTTTGCCGCCACGTCGCCAGCCTCGGCGGACACCACCAGTGCCGAGCACTTCCTGCGGCAGATCTACGCCAGCTACACCCCGGATGGCCCCGGCGTGCCGAACGATTCATTGAAGGAGGGGGATGTCTACGACGCCTCGTTGCTGGCCCTGATGAAGGCCGACCAGGACGCCGCCGAGGGCGAGGGCGGCTACCTGGATGGCGACCCCCTGTGCGATTGCCAGGACTGGGGCGATATCAGGGTCCAGTCCCTTGCCTTCACCTCGGTCGACGGCAATCGGCTGAAGGCCAGCGTGGTGCTCAAGGATGTGCTGAACGGGGAGGCGAAGAGCCTCGATCTGTTGCTGCATCGCACCGCCCATGGCTGGCGTATCGAGGACTGCATCAACGGCGACGGCAGCCTGGCCGAGAACCTGCGGCGCAGCACCCGCGAGCTGTTGCAGTACAAGAAGGGGGCGATGGCAGCCTGATCGACGCGCTCAATGCCGTCACTGCTGGGAGCAACCGTCCTTGGCCAGGTCCGTAGGACGGTGTGGAGCGAAGCGATACCCATCGAGCGTCGTGCACTGCTGTTGATGGGGCTCCACCCATCCTACGGCGGCTTGGCGTGACGATAGCCCCGCGGGAGGGGCGCCTGCGGCAGCCGGCGTACAGCCGCGAACGGTTGTACGCCCTACGGTACTGCGCTGCCCATCACGCGGCTGTGTAGATTCACGCTCCGGTCACTGGGCGAGCTAAGCTCGTCACGTTGCGTCGAACCACGGCCGGGCCCTGAAGCGCGGCCAAACGCTGGAGGGAACCATGGGCTACCTGCGACACATCCTGGCGCTGCTGATGTTGCTGGCGATGGCCGGCGCTTCGCTGGCCGCCGGCAAACCCGATGCGGCGGATACCGCCAGCGCGGAACGCTTCCTGCGGCAGATCTACTCCAACTACACGCCGGACGGGCCGGGTGTGCCAAACAAGCAGCTGAAGGAGGCGGATGTCTTCGATGCTGCGCTGATCGCATTGATGAAGGCCGACCAGGATGCCGCCGAAGGCGAAGTCGGCTACCTCAACGGCGACCCGCTGTGCGATTGCCAGGACTGGGGCGATATCCGCATCCAGACGCTCACCTTCGCGGCGGCTGACGGCGACCGGCTCAAGGCCAGCGTGACGCTCAAGGACGTGGTGACGGGAGAGGGCAAGCAGCTCGATCTGTTGCTGCACAACACGGCCCAAGGCTGGCGCGTCGAGGATTTCGTCAATGACGAGGGCAGCCTGGCCGAGAATCTGCGGCTCAACACCCAGGAACTGCTGCAGTTCAAGAAGGACGGGGCCAAACCCTGATTAGCGCGCTTCGAACCGATGTAGACGGGAACGTAGGAGCGGACTTTGTCCGCGATAGGCCCGCATCGCGCCGGACCCCATCGCGGACAAAGTCCGCTCCTGCAAGAGCAAAGGCTTACTTGCGGTCGATCCAAACGGTCTGCGGGTTGGTGAACTCGCGCAGGCCGAAGTGCGACAGCTCGCGACCGAAGCCGCTCTTCTTCACGCCGCCGATCGGTACACGGGGATCGGAAGCCGAGAAGCCGTTGATGAACACGCCACCGCTGACCAGGCGACGGGCCATCTGTTGGGCCTTGGTCTTGTCGGCGGTCCAGATGGCGCCGGAGAGACCGAACTCGCTGTCGTTGGCCAGTTCCAGGGCGTGCTCGGCGTCGCGGGCGACGATCAGCGAGGCCACGGGGCCGAAGATTTCCTTCTTGAAGGCGGTGTTGCCCGGCTTCACGTCGGCCAGCACGGTCGGCGCGTAGTAGTTGCCTTCGCCTTCGAGCTTGTGGCCGCCCAGCAGCAGGGTGGCGCCGTCAGCGATGGCCTGTTGTACCTGGCCGTCCAGCTCGTCGCGCAGGTCGAAGCGGGCCATGGGGCCGACGAAGGTGTCGTCCGCCAGCGGGTCGCCGATCTTCAGCGCCTTGACCGCGGCCAGCAGCTTCTCGGTGAAGGCCGGGGCAATGGATTCTTCGAGGATCATGCGCTTGGCGGCGATGCACACCTGGCCGCAGTTGCCGAAGCGGCTGGCGACGGCGGCTTTCACGGCGGCGTCGAGGTCGGCGTCGGCCAGTACGATGAAGGCGTCGGAACCGCCCAGCTCCAGTACGCACTTCTTCAGCGCGGCACCTGCCTGGGAGGCGATGGCGGCGCCCGCGCCCACGCTGCCGGTCACGGCGATGGAGGCGATGCGGTCATCGGCGATGGCCTTGGAGACCAGCGGCGGCTCGACGTTCAGAACTTCGAATACGCCTTCCGGCAGGCCGGCCTGCAGCCAGGCGTCGCGCAGCTGATAGGCGCAGCCCATGACGTTCGGCGCGTGCTTGAGGACGTAGGTGTTGCCGCCCAGGATGATGCTCACCGCGCCACGCATGACCTGCCAGGTGGGGAAGTTCCACGGCATCACGGCCAGTACCGGGCCCAGCGGCAGGTAGGAAATGTACGCGCCGTCGATCGGGGTCTTCTCGTCTTCCAGCATGGCCGGGCCGTTTTCGGCGTACCAGTCGCACAGGTTGGCGCACTTGTTGATCTCACCACGGGCCTGGGTGACCGGCATGCCCATTTCCCGGGCTTCCATGCGGGCCATCGGCTCGACGTTGGCGCGCAGCACCTCGGCCATCTTGCGCAGCACGGCGACGCGCTCGGCGATGCTGGTTTCGCGCCACTGGCGGAAGGCGGCATCGGTGCGAGCCAGCGAAGCTTCCAGCTGGGCGGCGTCTTCGAAGGTGTAGCGGGCCAGTTCCTGGCCGTTGGCGGGGCTGCGGGAGATGGCAGCGGGGATGGCGGCGATCTGGTTCATGGTGAGTCCTGCTTGTTCTATTGGGGGCAAGGCGGTCGTTCGTCCGGGCGCGCTGGCTCCGGTATGGAGCAGAAATTAAGATGCGGATACATTCATGTAAAATGAATAATCAAGAAAGACTCTTTCTCTCGGAGAGAATCATGGACCTCACCCAGCTGGAAATCGTCCGCGCCGTCGCCCAGGAAGGCAGCATCACTGCCGCTGCGGCCCGTCTACATCGCGTGCCCTCGAACCTCACCACGCGGATCAAGCAGCTGGAAGCCGAACTGGGCAGCGAGCTGTTCATCCGCGAGAAGCTGCGCCTCCGTCTGTCGCCTACCGGGCGCAGCTTCCTCGATTATGTCGAGCGCATCCTCGACCTGGTGGAGGAGGCCAGGCAGGTGGCGGTGGGCGCCGAGCCGCACGGCAGCTTCTCCCTGGGCTCCATGGAGAGCACCGCGGCGGTGCGCATCCCCGAGATGCTGGCGCGCTACCACCAGCATTGCCCGAAGGTACAGCTGGACCTTTCCACCGGCCCCTCCGGCGAGATGATCGACGGCGTGCTCTCCGGTCGCTTCATCGCCGCCTTCGCCGACGGCCCGGCCAATCACCCGCAGCTGGACGGCCAGCCGGTGTACCGCGAGGAACTGGTCCTGATGAGCGCCAAATCCCACGCGCCGGTGCATGACGCGCGGGATGTGGCGGGGGAGACGGTATTCGCCTTCCGCGACACCTGCTCCTACCGCAAGCGCCTGGAGGCCTGGTTCGCCGAGCACCGTGTGGTGCCGGGAAAGATCGTCGAGATGGAGTCCTACCACGGCATGCTCGCCTGCATCGCGGCGGGGGGTGGCGTAGCCATCATTCCGCGGGCGATGTTCGACAGCCTCGCCGGCGGCCGTAACGTGGCCATCCATCGCCTGGCGCCGAACCATGCCGACGCCACCACCTGGCTGTTCTGGCGGCGCGGCACCGATACGCCGGCATTGCGCGCATTTATCGGACTACTGGACGACGTCCAGCCCGAGGCTGAAGTGGCCTGAGGACGGGCCATTCCGGGCACTGTTTCAGCAGCGCAACGTATCGCTGCGGAGACAGTCGCGAAATATTCGCAATTCCCTCTTGCAGAGCCGCCGGGCTGCGCTAACGTGGATTTCTCTGTCCGTCGTGCGAAGGCGGCAATCGCTCTTCGCGGCAGGGCGCTTTCCCTCCCGTTGGGCCATTGCCCGGAGCGCAAGATGGACACACGCAGCAAGAGCCGCCGCGCCAATTCAATCCAGATCGGAATCATGGGCGCAGGGTTGGTCTGCCTTGCGCTGTTGCTCATCTGCCTGCTGGTCGCCCTGTGGCCCCAGCTCTATCCGAAGTTCCCGCCGCCGGGCGTGCTCGGCGATCCCGACGTGCAGTGCCTGGTTGGCTGGTGTCCGGGGCCGGACGCGCGGTTGCTGGCGATGGTCATGTCCGCCGGTGGCCTGGGCAGCTTCGTGCATATCGCCAAGTCCTTCGGCGACTTCGTCGGCAATGAACGCCTCATGGCCAGCTGGATCTGGTGGTACGCGCTCAAACCCTTCATCGGCATGGTCGTCGCCATGCTCCTCTATCTGTTCATCCGCGGCGGCTTTCTCGGCGTCAGCGTCACCGGCGAGGCTAGTAACGTAAATCTGTATGGGCTGATCGGCATGTCCTGCCTGGCCGGCATGTTCGCCAAGCAGGCCACCGACAAGCTCAGCGAACTCTTCGACACCCTGTTCCTTACCCGCGAAGCGGCGGGTGACACCCGACGCAAGGATGATCTGGAAAACCCCATCGCCTACATCGTCGACGCGCAACCAGCGGTCGCCAGCCAGCAGGCGACCTACATCTGTCTGCGTGGGGTGGGGTTCGCCCGTGGTGTGCGGGTGCAGGTGAACGGGGAGGGCCGCGAGACGACCCTGGCCGACAGCACCCGGCTGGCGTTCCAGTTGCTGCCCGAGGATGTCGCGCGGGCAGGTGTCCTGATCGTTGAAGTGATCAATCCGCCGCCCGGTGGCGGGCCCTCGGCACCGCTCATGCTGGCGGTCGAAGGGCCGGCTGCGATGGTCGACGTCGCCACCGTGGTGCCCCTGAGGGCGGCACCCATCGAGGAGGAAATGGCGATATACGATCATCGGTAGGGCGTGCGCCCCGGGTTACGTGGCATGCCTGGGTCTGTAGGACCGCGGGGGACGCCCAGTCCTTGCTCGCGAACCCGCCTGACGCCTGGAGTTGCAGGTAAATCCTGTTCGCGAGCAAGCCCGCTCCTACAAGCACCAAGAGCCAAGAGCTAAAGAAAAAGCCCCGCAGATGCGGGGCCTTTTCGTTCGTGTCGCCAGGTCAGACGTGGCTGTTTTCCGCCTCGCGCAGCTGTCGCTTGTGACCGGGGGCGTGGTGGTCATCGTGATCGTCGTTGATCAGCGGGACTTCCTTGCCATCGCAGTCGAACAGCTTGCCGTTCTGGAAGTAGTCACCTTCGTTCAGTGCGGCGATGTCGCGATAGCGCAGGGTGCGTTCCTCGGCGGCGACGAACACCGATTGCTGGTCCGAGTTGCCGGTCTTGAAGTGGTTGAACAGCAGGTTGAGGCCGATGGCCATGATGGCCGCCGAGCTGATGCCCGAGTGGAAGATGGTGGCGAACCAGCTCGGGAAGTGCTCATAGAAGCTCGGTGCGGCGATCGGGATCATGCCGAAGCCGATGGAGGTGGCGACGATGATCAGGTTCATGTTGTTGCGGTAGTCCACGGTCGCCAGGGTGCGGATGCCGCTGGCCGCCACGGTGCCGAACAGCACGATGCCGGCGCCGCCGAGGACGGAGGTGGGCACGGCGGCGATGACGCGGCCCATCACCGGCAGCAGGCCGAGGGTGACCAGGATCAGGCCGCCGGTGGCGACCACGTAGCGGCTCTTCACGCCGGTCACGGCGACCAGGCCGACGTTCTGGGCGAAGGCGCTCTGGGTGAAGGAGCCGAAGATCGGCGCAATGATGCTCGACGCCATGTCGGCGCGCAGGCCGTTGCCCAGGCGCTTGGAGTCGACCTTGGTGCCGATGATTTCACCGACCGCGAGGATGTCCGCCGAGGTTTCCACCAGGGTCACCATGATCACGATCAGCATCGAGATGATGGCGGAGATGTGGAAGGTCGGCATGCCGAAATGGAACAGCGACGGCATTGCCACCATCGAGCCTTCGGCCACGCGGGAGAAGTCGGTCATGCCCAGTGCGGCGGCGATCAGGGTGCCGATGATCATCGCCAGCAGGATCGACAGGCGGGAGATCGACGAACTGCCCAGCTTGCTCAGCAGCAGGACGATCACCAGGGTCATGGCAGCGAGGCCGATGTTGGCCATGCTGCCGAATTCCGGCGCCTTGGGATTGCCGCCCATGGCCCAGCGCGCCGCGACCGGCATCAGCGTCAGGCCGATGGTGGTGATCACGATACCGGTGACCAGCGGCGGGAAGAACTTGGTGATGCGGGAGAACACCGGGGTGATCAGGAAGCCGATGAACGACGCCGCCATCACCGCGCCGAGCACGGCGGGGAGGCCGCCGCCCTCATAGCCACCGCCAAGGATGGCAATCATGGTGGCCACACCGGCGAAGGACACGCCTTGCACCAGCGGCAGCTGGCAACCGAAGAAGGGAAGACCCAGGGTTTGCAGCAGGGTGGCCAGGCCACCGGCGAAGAGCGAGGCGGCGATCAGCATGCCAATTTCGCTGGGGGAGAGCCCGGCCGCCTGGCCGAGGATCAAGGGCACGGCGACGATGCCGCCATACATGGTCAGAACGTGTTGCAGGCCGTACGCCAGATTGGCGCCGATACCGAGGTTCTCGTCTTCCGGGCGTGCTCCGACGGACGCTACAGCTGAACGATCATTCATGACTGAGGACTCGCTTGTTTTTGTTGTGGGACCACTGTAGACAAAATCCGTGGGAAATATCTACTGATTTGTATACATGTTTTTGTCCGGTGGTCCGAAAACTGACCGATCGGTTACACAATGGCGCGCCGCGAGTGGCTCTGGGACGGGAATCTTGCCGGGTCAGCTGTGTTGAATAGTATGTACACGATATGTCATTAAATTTGAGTTCAATCACACAAGTTAATGAATACAATTTCTGAAGTTGCCGTCTCTGGGCGACCTTCCGGCCCCGTCCTGAGCGTGCCGGCAGCTCTGTTTCCGCCGTCGTTCACTACCCGATCCGCTCCCGTGCGGCGGCCGCTCCTGCTATAACCCTTTGCCACGGTTGGGCGGCGCCCAAGTACGACTTCGGAGCAGACATGGCGCTTCCTCCACTTCACAGCTTCAGAGTGTTCGAAAGCGTTGCCCGGCTGGGCAGTCTGGCGGCGGCCGCCGTGGAGCTGCACGTCACCACCGGCGCTGTCAGCCAGCAGGTCAAGTCGCTGCAGAACAGCCTGGGCGTGGAGTTGTTCGAGAAGCGTGGCCGGCAACTGGTGCTGACCGCCAGCGGGCGCGAGCTGCAGAAGCGCGTGGCCAGTGCCATGGGCGAGATCACCGAGGCGGTCCAGGCGTTGCAGGCAGGCGTCCGGAACGAAGAGGAGCGGGTGGAGATCTGCCTGTCGATTCCGCCGGCCGAAGGCGTGGAGTGGCTGAGCCGGCCGTTGCTGCGCTTCATGGAGGAATCGCGCTCAGTGCGGGTGAGCGTGATCACCGCGCCGGGCATGCCGCAGGTGGATTGGCGCCGCGCCGATGTGGCGGTGATCTACGGTACGCCGCCCTGGCCGGGCGTCTGGTGGCACCTGCTGCATGGCATCCGCATGACGCCCGTGTGCAGCCCGCAGTACCTGCGCGGGCCGCAGGCCATCCATGAAGTTGCCGACCTGACGCGGCACCGTCTGCTGCACGAGGATGACGGTCGGCAGTGGCAGCAATGGCTGGCCGAGGCCGGCCACAGCCGGGGTGGCGCCGAGGACATCCGTTTCGAGGATTTCGGCATGGTCCTGCAGGCGGCGCGGGACGGTTTCGGCGTGGCGCTCAGCGATGAGACCGTCTCCGCCCGTGACCTCGACGAAGGCCGCCTGGTACGCCCGCTGCCGATCTGGGTAGCGGCAGTGCACAACTACTACGTCGTCTGCCCCGAGGCAAAACGCGAATGCCTGGAGGTCCGGGCGTTCATCGACTGGTTGCTGTCGATTGGCGAGTAGGGGCTGACCGGAGAGTCCTTTTGCTACTGCGAGTTGGGCGAAGGTGTAGGAGCGAGCTTGCGCGCGAATGGAGAGCTATAGGCCTGCACCACTGCGCCAGGCTGACTCCGGTTCGCGAGCAAGCTCGCTCCTACAAAGAGCAGTCCTCAGTAGCCGTAGCCACGGCCATCGGTGAACTGGATGTCGGTGAGGATGCTGATGTCCTTCTCCACCTTGTACAGCTCCGAACTTTTAATCAGCTCCGGGTCGCTGAAGGCTTCGCCCTTGGCGCGGCCGGCCTGGATCTGCTGCATCTTGTCGCGGACCGCCACGACGTCGGCGTAGGTCATGGCCGGCACCTTGGTCGGGTCTTCGTCGGCGTGGGCGCCGTAGAGGGTGGTCTGCGGGTTGATCAGCTTCAGCGTGGAATCCAGCGAGGCAACGTAATCCTTCAGGTTCCCCGCCAGCAGCCAGGAAGGGTAGAGGTGGTCGCCAGAGAGCAGGATGTTGTGCGCCTCGTCGTGCAGCGCGACTTCGTCCGGGGTGTGCCCCGGCACGCTCAGCAGGCGGACCTTCAGCCCGCCCAGGTCGATCACCTCGTTGGGCTTCACCAGCCGCGCCACCTTGAATGGCGCCAGCGTCATGTGATCGATGTTGCCCAGGTAGACCGGCTCCGGCACCTGGTAGAGCCCGTCCGCACGGCGGAACTTGCGAGTGAAGGGCGTATCCATCAGGTAGATGCTCTGGAAGTTGTGCAGCCCGCCCAGATGATCGAAGTGCAGGTGCGAGGGCAGCACCGACAGCGGTTTGTCTGTAATCCGCCGGGCCACCTGGGTGATGTCTTCCTTCTGGTTGGCGCCCGAGTCGAACATCAGCGCCTGGTCTTTCCCCACCAACAGGTACGAATAGTTCTTCTGGTAGTAGTTCGGTTCGCCGATCGCGTAGAGAAAGTCGGTGAGCCGGTGCACCACGAAGGCTTCCGTACGGGCTTTGCCGGTGTCGTCTGCCAGGGCCGCCAGGGGGGCGCTCAGCAAGGTGGTGGATGCCAGGGCGAGTATCTTCATGAGCTTGCGCATGGGCGGTGAGCCTCTTCTTCATTGTTCTGTATTGGCCATTGGCAGCGTGCTGTCTGCCGGGCTTATCTCACCGTCGGGAGGCCCGCACTTCAATGCACGTTTTTTGAAGCTTCAGACTTCAGGACAGCTAAAGGGTGGCACTTGCCCAATGGCGCTACCGGCTGGACGCCCGAGGCTGCTGCTCCGCGCAGGCCTCGTGCAACAGCTGGAACATGCGCATCACGAAGCCGCATTCGAAACTTTCCTGCCGATGTCCCTTGCCATGCTGATACCGCCCGTACAGCAGTGCATTCCAGGGCGCGACGTCCCCTTTCGTGGCAAAACTGCGCTCGGCCATCAACATGCCTCGGCGCAGCGCATCCAGGTGTTTACGTCGTTGCGGGGGCAGGGGCAGGGCGCAGCAATAGGGCGTCGCGGCCACCGAGGCGGGGGTCACCCGTTGCTGTAGACTGGCCTGCCAGAACGCCTGCTCCACGTGCTCACGGATATCCTCCAGCAGTGCCAGCGCATCCATGCGAGTGCCGGTTGGCAGGTACTGGCGAATCTGTGCGAGGCCTGCCAGCGCCGCTTCGTAATGATGCTGCGCGGCGTCACCGACCTGCGTCATAGGTCCGACTCCTGCGCTGCGCGTGCGTGACGATCCAGGGCCAGCTCGTAGAGCTGCCGGGCCTCGCTCACCAGGGGGGCCAGCGCTGAGGCGAGGCGCGCGGTGGCGTGGATCAGGCCGCGGTCGGTGTCGTCTTCCATCAGGCGCAGGATGTCTTCGACGGCGGTCAGCCGCCGCAGCGCGGTTTCGTGAAGGTGGTCGGGGGGCGACGATGCGTTGACGAACAGCACGTCGTCATGGGGCTGGGTGGTCAGGGGAATGGGACGGAAGTCAGGCATGGCGCACCTCCGGGCGGAGGGCAGGGAAAACGTGAAGGAAATGGCGGTGCGCGGGCGTGAAAGGGGGGAAGTGCATTTCCTTTGCTCCGTACTTGCGTTAGGGAGCCGCCACATCACCTTCGCTGCGACACGAGGTAGGGTGGCGGACCGTGCGGAGGTCGCAGTACCGGGAGACGGAGCAAGAACCGGCCGGGCATAAGCCCGCACCGCACGGTCAGCCATAGATGCACGAAAGCAGCAGGCATGAAAAAGCGCCTGTGCAGGTGCAATGGCGCTACGTGCGCTCTGTCTTGGTCCGGGCTGCGACACCCGGCCACGGGATTGACCGTGGCAGACGGAATCTATCGACGGCGCTCATAGGCCCACAAGGGTAAAGGACCGTGGGAGATTTCGTATGTATCGCCTGGAACCCTTTCTGCACTGGCGCGTGAAAATGACGACAGAACAACGCTTCAGCACTATTAGCGGCTCTGATTTTCCTTGGCGACAAAAGACGAGCTGATTCTCGTGCCCTGGGCATCACGGTGGAGGCCGCAGTGGCGGGTTGGGGCAGGGGGAGACTGACTCGCTGTTTTCATGCGGTATATATCCGGGGACTGCAAACCGTATTATCAGCGAGCACGTTCGAAGTGCTGGCTGTGCTGCTTGATATGAAGAAAACCAGTAGCCAGCAACGATGCTTCGATTCAAATCCATGAACGTTCAAGTTCACTCGCGCGATAACGGAAAGAGCGTGGTGCTGTTTCGAAGAGGACGATCACGACTGACAGCGCAGTGAAAGCGCAATGACTGATTCGACTGGTTCTCCCCGTGGCGCCCGAGCCCTGCGGGCCTGCACTTCGCTTCATTCGCAAGTTCATTTCCCGACTATCGAGAACCTACGATAGTCAGCCGAATATCCCGTTGGATTTAATTACCTGGCCTTGTGTTCTGGATAGAGAGGGTGATTCAAACGGGTTCGATGTTCTTCCGCTTATTCATTCGTTCCGCCATCTGGCGATAAACGCGCGGTTTCCATTCGGGGAGCCGGCGTCTGTCCGAATCCAATTCATTTCAAGTTTGTACGGATGACAGTAATTGTCACCGGAAAGGAGTTTTCATGCGTGTCGCAAAAATGATTTCCACCCTGTTCCTGTTGTCGTCCCCGATGCTGGCGTTCGCCGACGACAGGGGCCTCTACGTCGGTGGCGGTGTCACGCAGGGCGAGATCGATGAGTCCCGGTTCAACGACAAGGACAACAGTTTCAAGGTCTACGCCGGCTATCGCCTGAACAACTACCTGGCGTTCGAAGGCGCGGTGGTCGATTTCGGCGAGATGAGTGACGGCGACAAGAAATTCGAGGGTCAGTCTATTCAGGCCAACGTGCGCCTGGGCGTTCCGATCGGGGAGCGTATCCGTCTGTTCGGCACCGCCGGTGTGCATGGCTGGCGCTCTGACGACGATGACGTGACGGGCAACTCCGAAGACCTGGACGCCCTCTACGGCTACGGTGCCGAGATGGACGTGATCGGCGGCCTGGGCGTGCGCCTGGAGCAGGAGACCCTGAAGGTTGGTGACGTGGACCTCGACCAGACCACCCTGTCGGCCTATTTCCGCTTCTGATCCCCCGAACAGCGCATCGGCTTGGCGATGCGCTGATCTCTATTCCTGCGGGCGACCCCCAGGCGCCCGTTTAGCCCGCCGATTCCCCTGTCGGCGGGCGTTTTTTTTAATTTACGCGTGTTGTGTATTCTGATCGGACGTGCCAGTGTGTGCGCCCTGGCGGCTTTATTTGCCTTACTTGCCATACTCCTGTTCCCGGTTTGTCCTCCGGGGGCTGCCGGACGCCGCCGGCCGACGGTGTACCCACTCCCGTCGCGTAACAAGAAGTACAAGAGAATAGAGATGAACACGCATTTTCCGACTTGCGCCGTTTGCGTCCGTCGCGACGCAGACCTGCCCCTTCCCACCAACCTTCAGCCGACGGTGAAAGCATGATCGAGGTAACCGAAGTTTCCATTGCGCAGCTGCGTGACGCCCTGGAGTCGGGCCGCACCACCGCGGTCGAACTGGTCCAGGCTTACCTTGCGCGCATCGACGCCTACGATGGCCCGACCAAGCTCAATGCCGTGATCGTGCGCAACACCGAGGCCCTGAAGGAAGCCGAAGCCTCCGACGCCCGTCGCGCCCGTGGCGAGACCCTCGGCCCGCTGGACGGCATCCCTTACACCGCCAAGGACAGCTACCTGGTGAAGGGCCTGACCGCCGCCTCCGGCAGCCCGGCCTTCAAGGACCTGGTCGCCTACCGCGACGCCTTCACCGTCGAGCGCCTGCGCGCTGGCGGCGCCATCTGCCTGGGCAAGACCAACATGCCGCCCATGGCCAACGGCGGCATGCAGCGCGGCGTCTACGGCCGTGCGGAAAGCCCGTACAACCGCAAGTTCCTCACCGCGCCCTTCGCCTCCGGTTCCTCCAACGGTGCCGGCACCGCGACCGCCGCGAGCTTCTCGGCCTTCGGCCTGGCGGAAGAGACCTGGTCGAGCGGCCGTGGTCCGGCTTCGAACAACGGCCTGTGCGCCTACACCCCGTCCCGTGGCGTGATTTCGGTACGCGGCAACTGGCCGCTGACCCCGACCATGGACGTGGTAGTGCCCTACGCGCGCACCATGGCCGACCTGCTGGAAGTGCTGGACGTAGTGGTCGCCGAAGACACCGACACGCGTGGCGATCTGTGGCGCCTGCAGCCGTGGGTGCCGATCCCCGCCGTCTCCGAAGTCCGCCCGGCGTCCTACCTGGACCTGGCTGCTGGTCCGGAAGCCCTGAAGGGCAAGCGTCTGGGCGTGCCGCGCATGTTCATCAACAAGGACGAACTGGCCGGCACCAGCGAGAAGCCCGGCATCGGCGGCCCGACCGGCCAGCGCATCAACACCCGCGCCTCTGTCATCGACCTCTGGGAACAGGCCCGCAAGGCCCTGGAAGCCGCCGGCGCCGAAGTCGTCGAAGTGGACTTCCCGCTGGTCTCCAACTGCGAGGGCGACCGCCCTGGCGCGCCGACCGTGTTCAACCGTGGCTTCGTTACCGAGCAGTTCATGCATGACGAACTGTGGGAGCTGTCCGGCTGGGGCTTCGACGATTTCCTCCGTGCCAACGGCGACCCCAAGCTGAACAAGCTGGCCGACGTCGATGGTCCGCAGATCTTCCCCCACGACCCGGGCACTCTGCCGAACCGCGAGGACGACCTGGTCGCCGGCATGGATGAGTACGTCAACATGGCCAAGCGCGGCCTGAAGACCTGGGACCAGATCGAGACCCTGCCGGACGGCCTGCGTGGCCTGGAGAGGACCCGCAAGCTTGACCTGGAAGACTGGATGGACGGCCTGAGGCTCGACGCCGTGCTGTTCCCCACCGTGGCCGACGTGGGCCCGGCGGACGCCGACGTGAACCCGGAATCGGCCGACATCGCCTGGAGCAACGGCATCTGGGTTGCCAACGGCAACCTGGCGATCCGTCACCTGGGCGTGCCGACCGTTACCGTGCCGATGGGCGTGATGGCCGACATCGGCATGCCGGTGGGCCTGACCTTCGCCGGTCGCGCCTATGACGACTCCGCGCTGCTGCGCTTCGCCGCGGCCTTCGAGGCCACCGGTTCCAAGCGCCTGGTGCCGCCGAGCACGCCGCCGCTGGCTTGATCGGTTCGTCGCTGAAGAAAATGCCCGCCTTGTGCGGGCATTTTTCATGGTGATTCGGGGGGCGGTGAGGGGCTCTTGATCTCGTAGGAGCGGAGCTTCTCCGCGATGCTCTTCTGCGAGACTGGCCATTCGCGGACAAGGTCCGCTCCTACAAAAGCGCGCAGTCCGGAGGGGCTCACTTCGCCGACTTCACATTGCCGTAGCTTCGTAGGATGGGTGGAGCGAAGCGATACCCATGCTGTCGGTGCTCCGGGTCGATGGGTTTCGCTTCGCTCTACGCCATCCTACGGACCTGCAAGGGCCTCGCGCGCGTTGGAGAGGGATGTCACTTGCCCGACTTCACATTGCCGTAGCGCACATGCTTCGTAGGATGGGTGGAGCGAAGCGATACCCATGCTGTCGGTGCTCCGGGTCGATGGGTTTCGCTTCGCTCTACGCCATCCTACGGACCTGCAAGGGCCTCGCGCGCGTTGAAGAGGGATGTCACTTGCCCGACTTCACATTGCCGTAGCGCACATGCTTCGTAGGATGGGTGGAGCGAAGCGATACCCATGCTGTCGGTGCTCCGGGTCGATGGGTTTCGCTTCGCTCTACGCCATCCTACGGACCTGCAAGGGCCTCGCGCGCGTTGAAGAGGGATGTCACTTGCCCGACTTCACATTGCCGTAGCGCACATGCTTCGTAGGATGGGTGGAGCGAAGCGATACCCATGCTGTCGGTGCTCCGGGTCGATGGGTTTCGCTTCGCTCTACGCCATCCTACGGACCTGCAAGGGCCTCGCGCGCGTTGGAGAGGGATGTCACTTGCCCGACTTCACATTGCCGTAGCGCACTTCCTTGGACGGCGAGTAACCGTAGAACGAGGTGTAGCACTTGCTGAAATGGCTGGGCGAGACGAAGCCGCAGGCCAGCGCCACCTCGTACATCGGCAGGGTGGAATGCTGCAACAGGCGCCGGCTCTCGGTGATGCGCAGTTCGAGGTAGTAGCGCACCGGGGTAGTCCCCAGCTGCTCCTGGAACAACCGTTCGATCTGCCGCTTGGAGCGGCCGACGTACTGCGACAGCTGGTCCTGGCTCAGCGGCTCTTCGATGTTCGCGCTCATCAGGTTGATCGCCTCGCGCAGCGGCTCGCTGAACTTCTCGTGCAACGCTGGGCGGGTGCGGCGGAAGCGCGATTCCTCGAAGGCGAGGATATCGACGATGGCGTCCACCAGTTCGCGGCCGTGGCGTGCGTTGATCCACTCCAGCACCAGGTTGAAGGCGCCGGTTGGGCTGGCGGCGGTCAGGCGGTTGCGGTCGAGCTGGTAGCTCTCGCTGGTGACTTCGCTGTGCCGGGCGATCTCCGCCAGGGCTGCGCGGTGTTCGGGGTGGATGGCGCAGCGGTAGCCGTCCAGCAGCCCGGCCTGACCGAGGAACCAGGCGCCGTTCCACAGGCCGGCCAGGCTGATGCCCTTGTCGGCGGCGATCTGCAGCAGGCGGGTCAGCTCGAGCGTTGCGCGCAGCGGTGTGCGCAGGCCGCCGCAGACCACCAGCAGGTCAAGTTCGGCGAGTTGCGCCGAGGACAGCGCCGCGCTGGGGCAGATGACTAGGCCGAGGTCGCTGGTGACCGACTCGCCGTCGAGGCTGAAGGTCTGGGTGGCGAAGGTCTCGGCGCGGATCAGGTTGGCGGTGACGAGGGTATCCAGCGCCTGGGTGAAAGCCGGCAGGGAAAAGTGCTCGAGCAGCAGAAAGCCCACCCGCGCCTGGCGAGTGGGCTCTTTCTGCTGTTCGGCAATGAAGCGCAGGTTGCGTCCCTGCATGGCACCACTGAATTGCCGCCGTTCGACCAATCGCCACCTCGCTCGTCAGATGCCGCCGCAGCGGCGCGTCATGCCCGGATCAGCCGCCCGCGCCGGTCGGGGCGCGCTGGCCGAGCGCGGTTTCGCGCTCGCCGTGGCGGGCCGTGCGCCGGCTGGTCTGGCTCAGGAGGATGATCACCACCGTCAGCGCCAGGGTCGAGCCGACCTCCACGCGGTGCGAGGGCATGATGAACATCACCGTGAGGATGAAGCTGATGATGCCGATCACCAGCCAGGTCAGCCAGGGGAACAGCCACATGCGGAACACCGGCACCTGGCCGCGCCGACGCAGGATGCCGCGCATGCGCAGCTGCGACACGGCGATGGCGAGGTAGACGATCAGGGCGATGGAGCCGGAGCTGGCCAGCAGGAAGTCGAACAGGCGGCCCGGGGCGAAGAAGTTCAGCAGGGTGGTGCCCATGCCGATCAGGGTGCTGGCGATCACCGCCGCGCGCGGCACGCCGGCCGCCGAGGTGCGCTGGATGAAGGCCGGCGCGTCATTGCGGCGGCTCAGCGAGTAGATCATCCGCGAGGCGATGTAGACCGAGGAGTTCAGGCAGCTGGCGACCGCGACCAGCACCACCAGGTCCATCATCAGCTTGGCGTGGGGGATGTTCATCAGCTCCAGGGCACGCTGGTAGGAGCCCAGCTCGACGAGGCGCGGGTCATCCCAGGGCACCACGGAGATGATCACCAGGATCGACAGCAGGTAGAACACGCTGATGCGCCAGATCACCGAGCGGGTGGCCTTGGCGATGTTGCGGCTGGGGTCGCTGGATTCGGCGGCGGCGATGGTCACCGCCTCGGTGCCGATGAAGCTGAACAGGGTGGTGATCAGCGCGCTGAAGATCGCCGTCCAGCCGTTGGGCGCGAAGCCGCCGTGTTCGCCCATCAGTCTCTGCAGGCCGCTCACCGGGTGGCCCGGCAGCAGGCCGAGCAGGGCTGCCGCGCCCAGGCCGATGAACAGCACGATGGCGGCGACCTTGAGCATGGCGAACCAGAATTCGAACTCGCCGTACTTGGCGACGCTGAACAGGTTGGTGATGGTCAGCAGGAGCGTCATCGACAGGGCGAAGACCCAGGTCTCGACCTGCGGGAACCAGGTGTTGAGGATCACCCCGGCGGCGATGGCCTCGATGGGGATGACCAGTACCCAGAACCACCAGTACAGCCAGCCGATGGTGAAGCCGGCCCAGCGGCCGATGGCGAGGCCTGCGTAAGCGGAGAAGGAACCGGTGTCGGGGCTGGCCACGGCCATTTCCCCCAGCATGCGCATCACCAGTACCACCAGCAGCCCGGAGAGGGCGTAGGCCACTATGGCGGCGGGTCCGGCGGCGGCAATCGCGTGACCGGAGCCCACGAACAACCCTGCGCCGATGATTCCCGCAATGGAAAGCATGGTTACGTGGCGGGGTTTGAAACCCTGCACCAGATCGCCATTGGCGCCTTTCGCACTAGGTGCACTCATCTGTCGGCCTTTTATTGAAATTGTTATGGATGGCGCGGTGGCACGGGCGGGTGCGGGTTCCACGAAGCCGGCGATCCCGTTCCTGGCGGGTCGATTGGGGGCTCGGGAATGACGCGCAGGACAACCAGCATCACGCGGGGCTCAAGCTATGCCAGATGGGTGTCCTGCTGGTTGTTCAGGATCGCCACGGGCATGGCCAAAAGCGACATGATGCATTGCTGGGTGGTGGCTATGGGCAGCTCTGCAACGCGGCTTTTGCGCTGGATGGCGGTTTTGGCGGTGTCGCTAAATGCAGGTCCTGCTGCACAACGAGCGGCCAAAAAAAATCCCCCGGCCACTGTGGCAACCGGGGGATGCGAGAGACCGGAGCAAGGGATCTCCGGTCGAGGTAGACGACAGGGTCTTACAGGCGGATCAGCACCGATTTCAGCTCGGTGTAATGCTCGATGGCGGCGGCGCCCATTTCACGGCCCAGGCCCGACATCTTGTAGCCGCCGAAGGGTAGCGCCGGGTCCAGCGCGCTGTGGCAGTTGACCCACACCGAGCCGGACTTGATGCGCGGCACCATGCGGTGCACCGCCGACAGGTCGTTGGACCAGATGCTGGCGCCCAGACCGTAGGGGCTGTCGTTGGCCAGGCGCAGGGCGTCGTCGATGTCGTCGAAGGGCATGGCCACCAGCACCGGCCCGAAGATTTCTTCCTGCACCAGCGGGTTCTTCTGGTCGACGTCGACGATCACCGTGGGTTTGACGAAGTAGCCAGGGCCGAACTGCTCGCCGCCGCAGGCGATGGTGGCGCCCTTGTCGCGGCCCAGTTCGATGTAGTCGAACACACGCTTCTGCTGCTTGGCGGAGATCAGCGGGCCCATGTCGATGCTCGGGTCCAGGCCGTTGCCCAGCTTCATGCCGTTGGCGATGCCGGCGATGTCGGCCACCACGTTGTCGAAGTGCTTGCGCTGCACGTAGAGGCGCGAGCCGGCGCAGCAGACCTGGCCCTGGTTGAAGAAGATCGCCTGGGCGGCGCCAGCGGCGGCGGTGGCGAGGTCGGCGTCGGCCATGACGATGGTCGGCGACTTGCCGCCCAGCTCCAGGGTCACGCGGGTCATGTTGTCCATGGCCGCCTTGCCGATCTGCTTGCCGACCGGGGTCGAGCCGGTGAAGGTCAGCTTGTCCACCAGCGGGTGGTGGGAGAGGGCGGCGCCGGCGGTGATGCCGGTGCCGGTGACGACGTTGAACACGCCCGCCGGGTAGCCGGCTTCGAGCACCAGCTCGGCGAGTTTCAGGGCGGACAGCGGGGTTTCGTCAGCGGGTTTCAGGACCACACTGCAGCCGGTGGCCAGCGCCGGGCCGAGTTTCCAGCAGGCCAGCAGCAGCGGGAAGTTCCAGGCGACGATGGCGCCTACCACGCCGACGGCCTCGCGGCGGATGTAGCCGTGGAAGTCGCCTTCGGGCATCAGCGGCATGGACACGTCGACGGTGGTGCCTTCGATCTTGGTGGCGTAGCCGGCCATGTAGCGCAGGAAGTCGATCGCCAGCTGCACATCCATCACGCGGGCGACGGCCGCGCTCTTGCCGTTGTTCAGGCATTCCAGCTCGGCCAGCAGGTCGGCGTCGCGTTCCATCAGGTCGGCGAGTTTCCACAGCAGGTTCTGCCGTTCGCGCGGACGGGTGCGGCTCCAGGCCGAATCATCGAAGGCCTGGCGCGCGGCGCGCACGGCGCGGTCGACGTCGGCGGCGGTGCCGGCCGGGACCTGGCAGAGCACCTCACCGGTGGCGGGGTTGCGCAGGTCCATCAGGGCGCCGTCGCTGGCGGAGGTCCAGTCGGCGCCGATCAGCATTTTCGGCGCGCGCTGCAGGAAGGCGCGGGATTCGGGCTTGATGGGCAGGGAAGCGAGCATTGCGATTGCCTCTTGTTGGTCTGTTCATGGAACGTTGAGGTTGGGCATCGCAACGGCTGTGCCAATGCTGAATGTGTAATTCAACTAATTGAATTTAAAGGATTTGTTCTTATTTTTCGGCGGTGGAGGAAGCACTCGCTGTCGCACATTGCGACAGCGAGTGAGACGGCGGGGCCGGTTCATGGGGACGCGGGTCGCCGCACGCGCAGCGGGTTCTTTACCCTTCCTGCCTGAGCCATGGGCAGGCCGAGTTACGTATATTGCGCGGTCCCACCAGTTCGGGTGTCTGCCCCGGAGAGCGTGCGGCCAGCGTATTGCCCACGCGGGCGACCAGGTCTTCGAAGCTCAGGGTGCTGCCGGCGTTCCTGGCCCCGCGCAACTGCTCGACCAGCGAATAGGTGAAGGCGCCATAGCTGGCGGTTCCGGCCTCGTATTCGCTGGCCTTCTGATTCTCCCTGGCGGCGAACAGCAGCAAGGGCAGGTAGGGGCCGTTATGCCCGTAGAGGCGCCCCTGTCGCAGGAGGTGCCTGGTGTCGTCGGGGCGCAGCTCGATGGCGGTGCCCTGGGTGCGGCGCTGGCGCTGGAGCAGGCGCGTCCCCTCGGTGGTCGACTGGGTGAAGTCGCGATTGCCATCGCCTTGGGCATAGGGGCGCTCGTCCCATTCGCCCGAGGTCTCGTCCCACATCAAGGCGCGGTGACGGATGTCACTGGGCGCGGTGATGCCGCGAACGCGCCCGGTGCCACGGGTCATGCCGCTGGCGTAGCAGCAGTCGAAGATCACGCTGAGCCTGGCGCCGCGCCCATCCGTTGCAAACGGCAGGTGACTGTAGAACTGGCGGAAGAGTTTGTCGGTGAAGTGGCTGGCGGTGTCGTTCCAGTCGAAGTCATACAGCACCAGGGTTTCATCCATGCGGTCCGCTTCGCGGCTGTCGTTGCTGGCCGGCACACGGGCGCCGTGGCCCGAGTAGAAGATGAGGCGCTCATCCCCGGAGCGGGTGCCCTCGACCAGCCACTCGAGGCGTTCTTCGAAGTTGGCGCGGGTCGCGCGGGCGTCATGCAGCAGGCGGATGTCGGCAGCGTCATAGCCGCTCTCCTGGAGCATGCGGCTGATCAGGTAGGTGTCGTTGATACAGCCATGGAGGCGCATGTCCGGGTTGGGGTAATCGTTGATGCCGACGACCAGGGCGCGGCGCTTGCGCTGCCCGCTGCGCGAGAGGAAGGCCGGAATCTCCAGGGTGCGATCGGCCACGGTACCGCGAGCCAGCTGTGGCCACAGGCTGGTCTGGCTGGTGTCATCGTCCAGGTAGGCCGCGCCGGAGTGGTCGAGGTCGAGCAGGTCATCGCGCAGGGGAATGTCGAACTCGGTGGTCAGGTCGATGCGCGCGGAGTCCGGCGAGGTGATGGGGCGGGTGAAGACGCGATCGTTGGGGTTGTACAGGTTGTACCAGCGGCGGATGCCACGGTCGTTGTCGTGCAGGCGCATGACACGGCCGCCCCAGACCTCGCGCATGACCACCGGATGGGCGATCTGCGAGCCGAAGCTGACGAACACCCGGCCGTCGATGGTGTCCAGCGCCGGGCCAGGCTTGACCACTGCGCGCCGGAAGGCGTCGTAGCAGATCAGGCTGCCCAGGCTGTGGGCGAAGATGATCTGCGGCTGGAGGGTGCGCACGCAGTCCATCAGCCGGGCGCAGAGCCGGGTACGAAGCTCCGCGTCCTCCAGCCATTGCACCGTCATGCCCACCGTCCAGCGCAACATCTGGTCGACGGGCACCCCCCATGAGCGCGTGCCATCGCTCCCACGGTCGCTGGTTTCGTCCAGCAGCATGGCCAGTCCACGGGCGATCTGGGCGAAGTCCGGGCCCTCGCCGAACAGGTCGTCATAGCGGAGAAAAACGATGTCTTCCGGCGCGATACCACGACCATTGCGTGCCAGGTTGCTGCTGATCGCGGAGCGCCATTGGGCTTGCCAGCCGGGCTCGACGGTCCACTCGTCCGGGCTGGCTTCGCCATGGCCGACCCCATGCAGGCAGAGCACACGCAGGCGCGCGGCCTCAGCCGTGGGCTGCGCCGCCCTGGTGCCGAGGGTCCTGGGGACGGTGGTGGGGCTGGAGGCGTTGAGTATCAGGTCCTGCATGCGCCGCAGCTTGGCCTCCAGCTTGTCCGGGTTGGCCATCGAGCGTTCGCCACGGGTCAGGACCTGGCTGACCTGGTCGGCGCTGTCCTTCCAGGTCTGCTTCAGGTTCTGCCCGTCGAAGTAGGCCAGTGCGGTGTCCAGTACCTGGCGGATGCTGGTGGCCAGGGGCGTTTCCGTACTCGTGCGGTAGGCGCATTCCGGGTCCGGGGTCGGGTCGAGGCGGAACGACTTGTCGAGCACCGCCGCGCTTCTCCAGATATCGGCGTTGCCGAAGTGTTTCGCCTGCTGGACCCGTCCACCCAGTTTCTCTCGAGGCAACGCGAAGTGATCGCACAGGAAGGCCAGCAGGCTGGTGTGGTCGTAGTGCTCCTGGTCGAGGTCGCCGCTGCACTTCAACAGTCCCGGCTGCAGCCACGGCGAGGCCAAGATCGCCGGCACGCGGACGCCCAGGCGGGTGAACGGGAGCTGGCCGCTCCAGGTGACGTCCGGCGGCCGGTCGTCGGGGGCTATGGTTTGCGGTGGCACCACGTGGTCGTAGAAGCCACCATGCTCGTCGTAGAGCAGCACGAACACTGTCTTTTCCCAGACGTCCTGATTCTCCAGCAGCGCGTTGAAGACTTCCCCGATGAAGCGGTCGCCAATCCGCAGGTCTTCGGAGGGGTGATGCGAGTCATTCGGCCCGAGGGTGTCGTACAGCAGCCCATAGCCCGGTTCGATCCAGGCCAGCTCTGGCAGGTTGTCGTCGATGACGTCCGCTTTGAAGGTATCGATGGAGGCGTGCCGCAGGCCTTCCTTGATCATGGCGGCAAGGGGAAGCTTGCCGTTGGAATAGATGCGCGCGTCGTGCCCGTTGGCCTTGAGCAGGGAGAAGATGCTCTCCTCGCCGAACTGCGTGATCAGGCTCTTGATGCCCGCGAGCAGGGTGCCGCTGCTGGGCATGGTGACGCGTCCGTGGCTGCTGCCGAGCATGGCGAAGAACCGATTGGGCCAAGTGGGGCCGGGCACCGAGGAGAACCAGCGGTCGCAGACGGTGAAGTGCCGGGCAAGGCCCTGGATGGCCGGCAAGGGGTCGCTGGCCGAATCGGCGCCGAAGGGCACGAAGTTCATCGCCCGCTGGGCCATTGATTGCGCGTAGACCTTGTGGACCTTGAGATCCTTCCTGGCTTTTTCATAGGCGTTCTGGGCGAAACCGCCCATGCCCGGAGCCGCCAGGTCCGAGGATTGTCCGTCGGTGAGCTGTTTCACCACGTCGGCGTATTCGTGGCCGAGATCGACGCCCTCGCGGTCCGTGCCGGGGGCGAGCTTCTCGCAGGGCGGAGGCGCCCAGAGGCTGAAGTCCGTGGCCAACTCCGCAGTCTGGGTGATCTGGATGGGAGCCCCGCCGCTGGCCAGCGTGAGCGCATTGCTGCGTGGAGCCTTGCGGTCCACGCCGTTGCAGTTCGGGTCGATGCTCTTGTAATCCCCCAGCAGGTGATCGAACGAGCGGTTCTCCATCATCAGCACGACCACGTGCTTGATCTGACTCGGCCATTGGCTTGCCATGATTCCCTTCCTCAGTCGATGGATGCGGCGTTCGCCGGCGATAACCTCAGCAGTGCCGGCAACGCCTGGCGTAGATGGGTGGAGTGGGCCAATCCAGGGCGTCGTCGAGACGCCTGGGCGTGACGTTTTCAAGAGGAGTTGGATGCTTCACGCTAGTGACACATGGAAGCCCTGTCCAATCACCGGCCGGTCGCCGCGGGCGGGAATGCGGACCGAAGCCTCCGTTGCCGGGATGCGCTTCCGATGCGCGGGGCGGGGCGCACGAGCGCGAAGTCTCGTACGTCCCGCGGGTGCGTCATTCAGCCGTGGTGAATCTCCCGGTCCTTGGTTTCCGGGAGGAACAAGGTGCCGAGGATCGCCGTCATCACCGCGATGACGATGGGGTACCAGAGGCCGTAGTAGATGTCCCCCGTGGCGGCCACCATGGCGAAGGCCACGGTGGGCAGGAAGCCGCCGAACCAGCCATTGCCGATGTGGTAGGGCAGCGACATCGAGGTGTAGCGGATGCGCGCCGGGAACAGCTCCACCAGCCAGGCGGCGATCGGCCCGTAGACCATGGTCACGTAGATCACCAGTACGGTCAGGAGCAGCAGCATGGCCAGGTGGTTGATCTTCGCCGGGTCTGCCTTCTCGGGGTAGCCGGCGACCTTGAGGGCGGTGCCCATCTGCGCGGTGAGGGCCTCGGACTGCGCCTTGAAGTCCGCCGCCGGCATGCCGCGGCCTTCGAAGCTGGCGATGATCTTGTCGCCGATGTGCACCTGGGCCACGGCGCCGGTCTCGGCATGGATGTTCTCGTAGGGGATGGCTTTCTTCGCCAGCAGGCTCTTGGCCAGGTCGCAGGAGCTGACGAATTTGGCCTTGCCCACCGGGTCGAACTGGAACGAGCAGTGGGCCGGGTCGGCGACCACGGTTACCGGGTTCTTCTCCTGGGCGGCGAACACGTCCGGATTACCGTACTGGGTCAGGCCGTGGAAGATCGGGATGTAGGTCAGCGCGGCGAGGATGCAGCCGGCCATGATGATCGGCTTGCGGCCGACCTTGTCGGAGAGGCTGCCGAAGAACACGAAGAACGGCGTGCCCAGCAGCAGGGAGCCGGCGATCAGGAAGTTGGCGGTCTGCGCGTCGATCTTGAGGATCTGCAGCAGGAAGAACAGCGCGTAGAACTGCCCGGTGTACCAGACCACGGCTTGCCCGGCGGTACCGCCAAGCAGCGACATGATCACCACCTTGAGGTTGTCCCAGCGGCCGAAGGATTCGGTCAGCGGTGCCTTGGACGCCTTGCCTTCTGCCTTGATGCGCTGGAATACCGGCGACTCGGAGAGTTGCAGGCGGATGTATACCGAGACGATCAGCAGCAGGATCGACAGCAGGAAGGGCACGCGCCAGCCCCAGGACTCGAAGGCTTCGGTGCCCAGCGCGGTGCGGCAGGCCATGATCACCAGCAGCGAGAGGAACAGGCCCAGGGTTGCGGTTGTCTGGATCCAGGAAGTGAAGAAGCCGCGCTTGCCCGGTGGTGCGTGCTCCGCCACGTAGGTCGCGGCGCCGCCGTACTCGCCGCCCAGGGCGAGGCCCTGGAGCATGCGCAGGGTGATCAGGATGATCGGTGCCGCCACGCCGATGGTGGCGTAGGCCGGCAGCAGGCCGACCACGGCGGTGGAGAGGCCCATGATCACGATGGTGATGAGGAAGGTGTGCTTGCGACCGATCATGTCGCCCAGGCGACCGAACACGATGGCGCCGAAGGGGCGCACCGCGAAGCCGGCGGCGAAGGCCAGCAGGGCGAAGATGAACGCGGTGGTCTCGTTGACCCCTGCGAAGAAGTGCTTGGCGATGATCGCCGCCAGTGAACCGTACAGGTAGAAGTCGTACCACTCGAATACGGTGCCGAGGGAGGAAGCGAAGATGACCTTGCGCTCCTCCTTGGTGATGCCGCTGTGAGGTGCGTTGCCCGCGGCGGGGCTGTAGGTCTGCGCCATGTTCTTCTCCGTCTTGTTCCTGTGAAAGGCCGGAGTCCCTTCTTGCCGTTGCCGCACTCAGGCCCTGGGGCTGATGCCATCGTCATACGGATTGCGAGAAGCGTGAAAACAGGCGGCCTTGCGATGCGGCAAGGTCTTAAAAAAGCATAACCGGCAGCGCCCAGATATCCACCGCCGGCACCGGCAAACCCCCGGCAGGTGCGGGTGAGCGCGCTATTTCCGACGCACGGAGTCGGATATTGCGGCTGGCGTTTTTTTCCAGCCATGGCCAACGGGGTTCGCGCCCACCTCGATCGTCCATCGTCTAAAACTGTCCGGGATGTCTCAGGCTGATACAGCCGTCGCGAATTGCCACGGCCCCGCGCCCCGGTGCATGGGCCAATGGATTGTTTCCCAAGGGTTTTTGCCGCTGGCACGCAATGTGAGAGGGGCAGGGCTCCACACGCCTGCCGTACCAGGCGCCGTCAGAAGGGAGGTTCGCTTGAAGAGGATGTCGTCATTGCTTGTCGGGTTGTGCGCCGCGTTCGTTGGGTGCGCACTGCTCTGGTCATTGCCGTCGCTCGGCAACGCCGCGCTCTGGGCGGTTGCCGTGCTGATCGCGCTGGGGGCGCTGCGCCCGAACCTGCGCCTGCCGGCCTGGCCGCTGGCGCTGGGGGTGCTGTGCGGAGCCTGCCTCGCGCTGGCGCTGCACCTCATGGCCGATCACTTCCAGCTGCGCTACGCGTGGCTCTACAGCAGCGCGGCGCTGCCGGCCTACCTGAAATTCTCCAACCTCTGGGGCGGCGATGAAGGCACGGTGCTGCTGCTGGCGACCTTCTGCATGGTCGCCGCCCTCAGCGGCCGCCAGCTGGACGGCTGGGCCGGACGCGGGATGGCGCTGATCGCCGCCTGGTACACGGCCACCGCCGCCTGGCTCGGGCCTTTCGGCGCCACGCCCGGCGAGTGGCTGGCACACCAGCCCAGCCAGGGCATGAACGCGCACCTGCAGACCTTCTGGATGTCCTTCCATGCGCCGCTGATCCTGTGTGCCTACGCCTGGGCCCTGGCGCCGGCGGGTGCCGCTCTCGGCGCGCTGGGGCAGGGCAGTAGCGCCTACGCCTGGGTGATGCCGCGCTACAGCCGCCGCGCCTGGCTGGTGCTCACCGCCGGCATCGGCGCGGGCATGGCCTGGGCGATGGAGGACTTCACCTTCGGCCAGCTCTGGCACTGGGACCCGGTACAGACCTCGGCCTTCGTCATCTGGGCGCTGCTCGGCGCGGTGCTGCACGGAGCCCGGCGCTGGCGCGCCGATGGCGCCAATCGCCGCCTGCTACCGCTGCTCAGCCTGCTGGCGGCGGCCATGGCCTGCGTGGCGATGGCGGTGACCCGCAGTACGGTGCTGGCCAGCTCGCACCGCTACATCGGCACCACCTCATGGCTCAGTCACCTGGCGCTGGCCTTGATCCTGCTGATCCTCGCGGCGTTCTACCTGGTTGCCGGAAGACGCGCGCAAGCCGGGGCAGGGCGCCGACGCGGGGCGTCGGACTGGACCCTGGACGTGGCCATCTACCTGTTCGCCGGTACCGGGCTGCTGGCCCTCGGCGCGCTGCTCCAGGCGCATCTCTACGAGTGGCTGAGGCTGGAGCGGCCGAGCGAGCTGAAGCCGTTCTTCGAGACGCTGACCGCCTGGGCCACCACCCAGGAGATGGACAGCCTGCGCCGCGCCTTCGACCAGTGGGACGTCAATGGCTACGGCCTGGCAAATGGGCTGCTGCCGCTGCTGGGGCTGCTCGGGTTGATCGGCGGCTACAGCTTCCTGCGCCGCAGCGTCCGGCCCCGGCTGGCGCTGCTGGCCACCCTGGCGATGGTCGGCGTGATGCTCTGGGTCGGCTGGCGCGGTGGCTGGCTGAGCGGCGGCTACAACGGAGAGGGCATGCTCTCGCAAAGCGTGGTGGCGGTGCTGCCCTGGCTGGACGCGGCGCTGCTCGGCGGTGGCTTCCTGATGGGCTGCTGCCTGTTCTGGGGCGCGCTGAGCCTGTGGCGCAGTCGACGCCTGGGCAACCTGCGCTACAGCGGCGGGGTGGCCCTGGTGCACGGCGGTGCGGTGATCGCTCTGGTGGGCGGGCTGGCGGCCACGGCGCTGAATACCTACCAGCAGATCAGCATTCCGCCCGGCACTTCGTTCGAACAGTGGCACGCGGTGATCGGTGGCATGCAGATGCGCGTCTCGCCCGATTCCAGTCGCCCGGATTTCTCCGGCTATCACGCGGTGGCGAAGGTGGAGCTGCGCGATGGCGAGCACACGCTCGCCGGTCACGCGCTGTTCCAGGACAGCCGTGGCAACCCGCCGGCCTACCAGGGCCCGGTACGCCAGCTGTGCGAGATTCTCGATTACCACTACGCGCGCTTCGCCTCGGACCGTGGCTACGTGCTGCATCCGTTCATCGTGCGCGGCTGGAGCGGTGACCTGCAGGTCTGGGTGCCGGCCTCGGCGCGCCTGCTGAAGCAGCCGGGGGACGATATCGAGAGCGTGGTGGTGGTCCGTCGCTACCCGTTCCTCTCGTTCGTCTGGGTCGGCCTGCTGACCATGCTGTTCGGCGCCCTGTTGCTGCCGGCGGGCGGCGCTTTGCGAAAGCGCGGCCATACTGCTTCGGACGGCGTCGCAGAGGCCGTGTCTCAGAGTTAGACAGCAATCGCGAAATTAGACGCATCGGACCTGCGCGAAATTGCCAGGAGTTCCTCGAAATCCCTCTGCAGGTCAGATACGACGGGGCCTGCAGAGGAGTGGCACACAAACTGCTAAATCGCTAGCAAGCGTTCGACACCATCGCGCTTAGCCCATCGGTGGGCACGAATAACCAACAAGAATACCGAGGAGGCCTGACCTTGAAGATGACACGACTTCGGCACTGTCTGGGTGCCGGAACCCTGGCCGCTCTGGCCCTAGCGCTGCACCAGCCGGCCAACGCCGCCGATGGCCAGGCGATCATCAACGCCAAGTGCCAGGCGTGCCACACGCCCGAAGGCAACAATTCCCTGAGCCGCATCAGCCACCAGCGCAAGACCCCCGAGGGCTGGCTGATGAGCATTGGGCGGATGCAGGTGATGTACGGCCTGAAGATCACCGATGACGAGCGTCGCTCGGTGGTCAAGTTCCTTGCCGACAAGCAGGGCCTGGCGCCCAGCGAAACCGACGGCGTGCGCTACGCCCTGGAACGCCGGCTGAACACCGTCGAGAAATTCGATACCAACTTCGAGCAGATGTGCGCCCGCTGCCACTCGGGTGCGCGCATTGCCCTGCAGCGCCGCCCGGCGGCGGAGTGGGAGAAGCTGGTGAACTTCCACCTCGGCCGCTGGCCATCGCTGGAATACCAGGCGCTGGCCCGCGATCGCGACTGGTTCGATCTGGCGAAGAAGGACATGGTTCCGGAACTGGCCAAGCGTTATCCGCTGGACAGCCAGGCCTGGAGCGACTGGAAGCAGCACCGGCCGAAGGCCGATTCGCTGGCGGGTGAGTGGAGCTTCGCCGGGCACATGCCGGGCAAGGGCGACCTCGCCGGCACCATGAGCGTGGCCAAGAGCGGCGACGATGCGTTCAAGGTCAGCGTGAAGGGCCAGTACGCCGATGGCGAGGCGTTCGAGGGTGAAGGCAGCGCGGTGCTGTACAACGGCTACGAGTGGCGCGGCAACGTCACCGTGGGTGACCTGAGCATGCGTCAGGTGTTCGCTGCTCTCAATGGCCAGATGCAGGGCCGCATGTTCGACAAGGCCCACGACGAACGCGGTCTGGACTTCGTCGCGGCCAAGAGCGGCACCAGCCACGTGCTGGGCGTTCAGCCGGCGTACATCAAGGCAGGCGCGGAGACCGAGGTCACCGTGGTCGGTACCGGCCTGAAGGGCAAGCCTTCGTTCGGCAAGGGCGTGGATGTGGTCTCGGTGGTATCGCAGACCCCTGAGCGCGTGACCGTCAAGGTCAAGGCCGGCGATGCGGCGGCGCTCGGTGAGCACGATGTCACCGTCGGCACCGCCAAGGGCGGCAACCTGGCCGTGTACAAGGACATCGCCGAAGTGAAGGTGGTGCCGGAGTTTTCCGTCGCCCGCATCGGCGGCAACGGCGGCTCCACGCCCAAGGTCCAGGGCAGCTTCGACGCCGAGGCCTGGGGCAAGGGCGCCGACGGCAAGCCGTTCCGCATCGGCGTGTTCCCCGCGCAGTGGTCGGTTGAGCCCTTCGATGACCGCGCCAAGGAAGACCAGGACGTGAAGTTCGCCGGTGAGATGGATGCCGACACCGGTATCTTCACCCCGGGCGACGCCGGTCCGAACCCGGCACGCAAGATGATGACCAACAACGCCGGCAACCTGAAGGTGATTGCCGCGGTGGACGACGCGGGCCAGTCGCACAAGGGCGAAGGGCACATGATCGTGACCGTGCAGCGTTGGAACAACCCGCCGATCCCATAACAGTCGGAATCGGATGAACTGAACGCGTGAGTCCCGCCTTCGGGCGGGCACATCCTGAGAGTTCCGGGAGGTCGCCATGGGCGCCATCTTGAATCTGGTCGAACGCAACCTGCACGAAGTGCGGGTGGACGACGACCGCCTGTTGTTCCACATCCCCAGCTCCTCGCTGTTCGCCAGCGACGAGCTGACCGGTGGGATCATCGACGCGCTGCGCGGGCATGCCTGCTCGCCGGACGAGCTGACCCAACGCCTGGGCGGGCGTTTTGCCGCCGAGGAAATCGATGAGACCCTGCGCGAGCTGATCGCGCTGGAGCTGGTCAGCGATGGGTCGCCGCTGACCCCTGAAATCGGCATCAAGAAGGTTGACCGCACTGCGCTCAACACCGTGGTGCTGAACGTCAATACCGGCTGCAACCTGAGCTGCACCTACTGCTACAAGGAAGACCTGGACAAGCCCTCCGCCGGCAAGAAGATGGGCGCGGAGACCGCCGAGGCTTCGGTGGAAATGCTGATCAAGGAGTCGCCGGACGAGCAGCGCTACACTGTGGTGTTCTTCGGTGGCGAGCCGCTGTCCAACCGCCCGCTGATCGAGCACATGGTCGCCTATTGCGAGCGTCGCTTCGGCGAGCTGGGCAAGACGGTGGACTTCGTCATGACCACCAACGCCACGCTGCTCACCGAAGAGATCATCGACTGGCTCAACGCACATCGCTTCGGTCTGTCGATCAGCATCGACGGGCCGAAGACGGTGCACGACCGCAACCGCATCACCGTGGGCGGGCAGGGCACCTATGACGTGGTGCGGCGCAAGGCCGACATGCTGCTTTCGCGCTATACCTCGCGGCCGGTTGGGGCGCGGGTGACCCTGACCACCGGCGTCACCGACGTCGAGACCATCTGGGACCACCTGTTCAACGAGATGGGCTTTGCCGAGGTCGGTTTCGCGCCGGTCACCTCAGGCGACATCAGCAGCTTCAACCTCACCGGGGAGGAGCTCAAGCAGGTGTTCGCCAACATGAAGGCACTCGGCCGGCGGTACCTGGACGAGGCGCTGGAAGGGCGCAACATCGGCTTCTCCAACCTGCACCAGCTGATCACCGACATCCACGAAGGGCAGAAGAAGGCCCTGCCGTGCGGTGCCGGCCTGAAGATGCTGGCGGTGGATCACAAGGGCGAGCTGAACCTCTGCCACCGCTTCACCGGCTCATCCTTGCCGACCTTCGGCAACGTGCATGAAGGGGTGAAGCAGGCCGAGCTGAACGACTTCCTGTCGCAGCGCCTGGACCGCACCGACACCGGCTGCGCCAGCTGCCGCATCCGCAACCTCTGCTCCGGCGGCTGCTACCACGAGAGCTACGCGCGCTACGGCGATCCGGCGCATCCCACTTACCACTACTGCGAACTGATGAGGGACTGGGTCGACTTCGGCATCGAGGTCTACAGCCGGATCATGGCTTCCAACCCCGGCTTCATCGACCGCCACATCACTCCGCGGAAGGCGCACTGACATGAAACATCTGAAAGCCATCAACAACAAAGCACAGAAGCTTGAACAGGCCGCCGCCGAGGATCGCATCGAGGACGTGGTGGCGATGAACTCCGTGGCAGGTTGCGCCTCGACCACCGACCCGGGCTGGGAAATCGACGTGTTCGGCGGTGTGTCCTCGCTCTGCCAGCCGATGGAAGCGGACCTCTACGGCTGCTCCGACCCTTGCTGGTGGCCGGCCCAGGTGCCGGACATGATGAGTACCTACCCCGACTGGAACAAGGATGCGCAGGCCTCGGCCGAGAACTGGCGCAACCTCGGCACCGTATTCCCGGACGACAAATAAGCGGACAGAAGAACAAGAGGAAAACCTGCATGTCCAGAAAAGCATTCGCCGCCGCGCTCGGCGGCCTCTCGTTGGCCTGCGCGCTGCAAGCCGTCGCCGCTGATGCCGACGCCGACAAGAGCAAGGCGCTGGAAAGTGGCCACGAGTACCTGATCAGCACCAACTACCCGAACAACCTGCACGTCATCGACATGCAGACCGACAAGCTGTTCAAGACCTGCACCATCCCCGGCGCCTACGGCCCGGGCATGACCCAGCTGTCGCCGGATCGCAAGGTGGTCTACATCCTGACCAACCACTACGCGGACATCTACGGCCTGCAGCTCAGCGACTGCAAGCCGGTGTTCCACGCCACCATCGCGCAGAAGCCGGGTGAAAACGCGCGGGCGATGTTCTCCATGACCGTCAGCCATGACGGCAAGGAGATCTATGCCATCGCCAACCCGACGCAGATCCTCGCTGAGCATTACGAGGTGCAGCAGCCGCGCCTGCAGGTCTACTCGGTGGCCGACGGCATGGAGGCCAAGCCCGTGCGCACCTTCCCGGCGCCACGTCAGCTGACCATCATGCAGACCGGTGACGACGGCACCCTCTACGTGGCGGGCCCGGACATCTACAAGGTGGATGTGAAGACCGGCAAGTTCGATGTGGCTATCCCCAGCCGCAACTGGAAGCGCCCGAACTACTCGCCGCCGGATGTGCTCTACGTGTGGAACCAGCAGACCTACTCGCGTGATTTCTCGCTGTTCTACACCGCCGCCAGGTTCAAGGACGCCAAGCAGGACCCGGCCACCGCCGACGCCCTGTACGGCTTCTTCAACATCGACCTGGCCACCGGCAAGACCGAGACCGTCGACTTCGGCCCGGTCACCGAGGTGTACTTCAGCGGCATGCGCTCGCCGACCGACCGCAACGTCATCTACGGTGTGCTCAACCGCCTGACCAAGTACGACATCAAGGAGCAGAAGCTGGTCAAGGCGGCGAACCTCGACCACTCCTACTACTGCCTGACCGTCAACAAGGCCGGCACCAAGCTTTACCTCTCCGGTACCTTCAACGACGTGGCGATCTTCGACGCCAACAGCCTGGAGCGCCTCGGCGATCTGAAGCTGCCCGGCGGCGACATGGCGATCACCACCAGCCAGGCTTTCGTAGCCAACTGATCGTTGCCCGGTGACACCCCAATGCCCGGAGCACTTGCGTGCTCCGGGCATTTCTTTTGGGCGGGCTTCAGATCTCCGCTTCCGGGCTCACGGCTTTGGCTGCCAGGTAACGCTGCGCACCGCAGCGCGCACAGCGCTGGCAGAGCATTGGCACGTGGCCGACTTTGGTCAGATTCCCGTCATCCCACAGGCATCCCAGGAAAAAGCAGCGCAATCGCATATGTCCTCCTCCGGATCGTTCCGGTTCGTAGACAGGCAGAAAGTGCAGGTGACGCTCCTGGCTTATTCTTGTACGGAGACGGGTGGAAGCCTCGCGCTGGCCGTCTAGAATGGACAATCTAATGTGCTGGATGGTCTCCGGCAGCCGCCTCCATGAGGCCTCGAAAGGCGTGTCGTATCAGGTGACAGCGTTCAGGAGGCGCAGTTTCTGGTGGCGCTTATTCGTCAACAAATTGACGAAAAGTTATCAATTGTTAATTGCTGCGACAAATTAACGCCGCATTTTTGATGCTTTTTTGCTATGATTGACCATCAGGTTAAGGACAACTCGCAGAGATTTTCCATGAATACCGCGTCACCCCTGGCCGCAGTCATTGGCACCGCTTCCTCCCGCTACCGTGGCAGTGAACTGGATCATTACGCTGATCTGGCCGCCCTGCAGTCGGCATCGACCTACGATGTGCTGATCATCGACCTGCCCGGGTTCCAGGCTGGGCAGATGCTCCGCAGTCTGCGTCAGGACTCTCGCTATCGCTTTGCCCTGATCTATTGCTGCCAGGATCTTGACCCCTGGTGCATTGCGCTGGGTGACGGTGCGCCGCCGGCCGAGGCGGGCGCAATCACGCCGCTCTGGCGCCTGTGGCGCGAGCGCTTCAGCCTGTTCAATCGCGGGCAGGCTCCGGCTCGCTTCGAGGAGCGCGTACTGGCCTGGCTCTGGCTGCGCTCGCGCGGGGATGTGCACGCTGTACGTGACACCGCCGTGCCCCAGCATTACCGCTACCCGATTCTCGAAGCCCTGAGCGACAGCGAGGAGATCAACCCGTTCTCCTGGCTGCAACTGATGGGGCAGCAGGGCTGGCTCGAAGAGGGCGAATTGCTGGACCGTCTGCGCCTGTGCACCGGCTGCGGCTCGGGGCGCCTGAACTACGTGGACGTGTGCCCGGAGTGCCAGGCCCTGGACATCGGTCGCCAGCCGTCGCTGCACTGCTTCACCTGCGGCCACGTCGGACCCCAGGAGCACTTCCTCAAGGATGGCTTGCTGTTGTGTCCGAACTGCCTGACGCGTCTGCGCCACATCGGCAGTGACTACGACCGCCCCCTTGAGAACTACCGTTGCCGCAGCTGCCAGGCGTTCTTCGTCGACGCCGCCGTGGAGGCGCGTTGCCTGGATTGCGGGCAGAATCATGAGCCGGACAAGTTGCGGGTGCGCGAGGTGCGCCACTTCCGCATTGCCGAGGCGGGGCGCCTGCGCTGCCGCGAGGGCTTCGCCGCAACCTCGGCGAACATGGAACGGTTCGGCAGCCTCAGCCTGCTGCCGCGCCAGGCGTTCCTGGAACTGCTCACCTGGCAGTTGCAACTGACCACGCGACACCGCAATCCGCCGTTCTCCCTGCTTGGCCTGCGCTTCGTCAATCTGCTGGAAACCCTCTCCGAGCTGGGCGAGATGCGTGGCCACGCCCTGGTCGATGGCCTGGTGGAGCGCCTGCAGGAAGCCGTGCGCGAGACAGATCGCTGCTCGCGCATGAGCGAGGAAGTGCTCTGGGTGCTCATGCCGCAAACCGACGCCGCCGGGTTGGAAGTTGTGCGCCAGCGCCTGGCCAAGGGCGCCGAGCGCCTGACCCAGGAACGGGCGACGCGCATCGAGGTCCGCCTTGCCGGTTTCACCGCGCCGGACGACCAGTTGGAGCAGGAAGACGCCGCCTTGCTGCTGGCCAGGCTGGGCGGACAACTCGGCTGACGCATGGAAGCCTTCATCGAACAATGGCTGCTGCTGATCGCGGAGTTGGCCCGTAGCGACGGGTTCTTCCAGGCGGCCTTCAAGTTGCTGCCGGCCTTCCTGCTCCTGGAAGTGCCGCTCAACCTGATGGTGCTGATCGGCGTGCTGCGCTGGTTCATGCGCAAGCCTTTCGAGCTGCCCAAGGACAACGGGTACCGCCCGCGGGTGTCCTGCATCATCACCTGCTACAGCGAAGGTCTGGATGTGCAGAAGACCTTGCTGAGCCTGTGCGAGCAGACTTATCCGGGCTACATCGAGATGATCCCTGTGGTCGATGGCGCGGCGGTCAACAAGCCCACCATGCAGGCGGTGCGGGACTTCCGCGTCGATTCGACGCTGTATCCGCGACGTCTGCTGCGACCCATCGCCAAATGGCAGCGCGGCGGCCGGGTGTCGTCGCTCAACGCCGGCCTCGCGCATTGCACCGGCGAGATCATCATGGCGCTGGACGGCGACACCTCCTTCGACAACGACATGGTCAGTCGGATCGTCCGGCATTTCGCCGATCCCGACGTGCCGGCGGTGGCCGGCAGCCTGCGGGTGCGCAATGCCTGGGCTTCGCTGACCACGGCGATGCAGGCGCTGGAGTACCAGTTGTCGATCCACATGGCCAAGATCGGCCTGAGCGAGTGGAATCTGGTGAACAACGTCTCCGGGGCCTTCGGTGCTTTCCGCCGCAGCTTCCTCGACAAGATCGGCGGCTGGGACACCCACACGGCGGAAGACCTGGACCTCACCCTGCGGATCAAGAACTACTTCGGCCGCAAGCCCTTGCGCATCCCCTTCGAGCCCGGCGCCATCGGGCATACCGATGCGCCGGTGAAGTTCCTCCAGTTCCTCCAGCAGCGGCTGCGCTGGGATGGCGACCTGTACTTCCTCTACATCCGCAAGCATCGCCACAGCTTCAATCCGCGCCTGCTGGGCTGGTCCAATTTTCTGATGACGCTGATCACCGGCTTCTTCTTCCAGCTGGTGCTGCCGTTCATCATCTTCGGCTACTGCGTGATCGGTCCCCTGGTCGTGCCCTTGCCGCGCTTCCTTGCCCTGGCGTCGCTCATCTACCTGGTCTACCTGGGCATGACCCTGCTGTTGTACCTGGCCATGCTGGTCCTGGTTTCGGAGCGTCCGCGCAAGGACCTGAAACTGTTCCCGGTGGTCTTCGTCTTCCCCCTGTTCATGCTGGTCATGCGCCTGTGGAGCGCCGTGGCCATGCTCAACGAGGCCCTGCGCCGCGGCCATGAAGAAACCAGCATGGCGCCCTGGTGGGTGCTGCGTAAGGCAAAGAGGTTCTGATCTGATGATGCGTCACCTGCTCCTTGGCTCCCTGCTGCTGGCCGCCGGCTTCTCCCAGGCCGACGTGCTGCCGTTGTCGCGGGTCCTCGAAAGCGCCGACGACAGCGCCGTCCTGCAAGCCAATGCCGCCAACCTGCATGCCCTGGATGCACTCAAGGAGCAGCGCGAGGCCGAAGCGGGCTGGGAGTGGTTCGGCGCGGCCAGCGCGGGCCACTATCGCGAGCTGGTGACCGAGAGCGTGATCGATACCTACTACGGGCGGAACATGGCGCTGGGTTTGCGCCATCCCTTGCTGGGCAGCCTGCGGCGACAAGTGCAGGCGGTCTCCGCCGTCGAGCTCGAACAGCAGCGGCAGCAATCCCGCCGCCTGCTGCAAAAGGCCGAACAGCGGCTGGCGCTGCGCAGCGCCTACGCCGACTGGTGGCGCGCGGAAGAGGAAAACCGTTGGTGCCAGACCCTGCTGCCCGCCGCGTCGGGCGCCCGCGAGCGGCTGGCCTTGCGGCAGCGCCAGGGCTGGTTGCTGCCGTCCCAGGCGAAGCTGCTGGACGGCCAGTGGCAGTCCCTGCAGCGCCGCTGCGAGACCAGCGCGCGACTGCTTGACGATACCCGTTCCAGCCTCGCCGAACTCTCCGGCCTGGATATCTCCCCCAGCCAGCAGGCGCAGGCGGAATCGCTGGCGGCGCGGGTCCAGCCGCTGACCAGCTGGCGCCAGGCGCTGGAAGGCCATCCGCGCCTGCAGGAGCGCCAGGATGAATTGCGCGATGCGGAGCGGAACCGGAAGTCGCCCTGGTATGACAGCATCGATTCCAGTTTCAGCGTTGCGCAGAGCCTCGAGGACCGTAACGGGGCCAGCAGCACCGGGAATGGCCTGGTCGCCAGCCTGAACTTCTCCGCACCCTTCGACCTGTTGTCATACGGTCAGGCCCGTGGGCGGGAAGGGGAGGCGCGCCAACGGGCGGCCCAGGCCCAGTTGAAGGCCGAGCGCCAGAAGTTGCTGCAGGACCTGGCCAGGGCCCTGCAGGGCCAGCAGCAGGCCGTGGACGGCCTGGAGCGCGAGCGCGAGCAGTTCGCCGTCTCGGCTGTGGCCCTGCGCGAGCAGCGCCTGCGTTCGGAACGTGCAACGTCCGACGGCCCCAGCGAAGAGCAGGCCGTGGAGCTGGAACGCTATGACAGCGGCCTGCGCCTGATCGCCGCGTGGCATGCGGTCTGGTTGCGCGAAGCCGCCTTGCGCCTGTTCGTCGACGATGACCAGGCATTGAGCCCGCTGCTCGGCGTGCAGGACCTCAGTTGGCAGCCGCCGGCAGGTACGCAGGCGCAGGCGAAGGCCAGCCCCTCCCAGAGCGCGGCCTGGAACCAGGGGGCCTACCTGTGGAAGAGCCAGGCCCTGCTGCAACCTACGAGCCGCAGCGCCGAACTGAAGGCACTGCGCAGCGCCGGCATGCAGCGTCTCTACGTCGGACTCGATGCACGCCAGGTCGCGGATATGCCGACCCTGCGCGGGCAGCTCCAGCTGACCCTGGCCGACGCCCGTGCCCAGGGCATGCAGGTCGTCCTGCTGCTGGGCGACCCGGCCTGGCTGTCCGCCAGCGGGCGAAAGGACCTGCTGGCGCTGCTCGGCCAGCTTCGCGACATCCGCTTCGACGCCGTGCACCTGGATCTGGAGGTCGAGCAGCTCGGCTGGCCGGTGCCCGACAGTCGCCTGCAGGACTGGCTGGATACCGTGGGTGCCGTCGGCCAGCTCGATTACTGGCCGCTGGAGCTGTCCAGCCACCCGCGCTGGTTCGCCGAGTCCACTGGCGGCCCCTGCGTGCCTTGCGCCTTGCCCAAGCGCGGTGTCAAGCAGGTCAGCCTGATGATCTACACCCGCAATCCCGAACGCAGCGCGGAGCTTGCGGAGTCCATTGCCCGGCGTTGGCCGGCGCTGCGTTTCCGACTGGCGCAGAGTGTCGAGCCGCAATTGTCGGCCGAAGAGTCCTGGGCCGGGGCGTCGCGCGTCCAGCTGCAGCAGCAGGTGGAGCGCTGGCGTACGCGTCTGCAGGCGGCCGGGGTTTCCGGAATCGACTGGCAGGACTGGTCCCATTTCCCGCATTGAGCATCCCATGAAGATTCGATTCTCCAGCCCCAAGGAACAACAGCCCACTCAGGACCAGGGCCTCAAGGTGCTTTACGCGCCGGGCAAGCGCATGGCGTTCAAGCTGCGCTGGTATCTGATCCTGCTGGTGGTGACCAGCCCGCTGCTGTTCCTGGTGGGGCGCGAAATGCTCGGCCTCTGGCTGATCGAGGCGCCCGCGCAACTGCACCTGCCATCCAGCGAGCTGCGGGCCCGTGAGGCCGGGCAGGTGGCACAGGTGCTGGTCCGCCCCGGCGACAAGGTAACGGCTGGCCAGCTGCTGATGAGCATGGACAACCCCGAATGGCGTGCTCGCCTGGCGCTGCTGTCCGACCCCTCGAAGGCCGCACCCGTGGCACCTGGGCGCCGGACCCTCAGCGAAAGCGAACGCGCGCCTCTTGTGCGCCTGTTGAGCAGCGCGGAAAGCCGCCTGCAACAACTGCGTGGCCTGCTCGCCGCCGGTGCGGCGACCCGAGGGGAAGTGCTGCAGGCCCAGGACGAGCGTGACCGTCGCCAGCGCGACCTGGTGGAGTTCGACCGCCGCGAAGCTCAACCGGGGGATGACACCCTGGATCGTCAGCGTCGACTGGAGAGCGACTGGCTGCAGTCGCGCCTGCAGGGGCTGGAGCTGAAGGCCAACGATTCGGGCGTCATCAGCGAAGTCCTGGTCGGCGAGGGCGAGAACGTCGGCCCTGGCACCTTGCTGATGCGCCTGCAGCGTCTCGGCGAGGCCGAGATCTGGATCTACCTCGATCCGCGCTTTGCCGAGTACGCATCGCCCGGCCAGCCGTTCCGCGTGCGCCTGCCGGACGGGACGTGGCTGCCGGCGGAGGTGGTGCGCATGGTGGAAGATGCCGCCCCGGTACCGGTGGAATTGCGCGAGGCCTTCAGCGCGCCGAACCGCAACCTGCGCCTGCTGGCGCGGGTCAAGGGCGAATGGCCGGCGTTCTGGCGTGTCGACCGCCTGGGCCTGAAGGCGCGTTTCCCGCATCGCTGGCACTGGCTCAACCGCTGGGCGGTCCAGGAGTAATACACCTGCCAGGCGTCAGCCTTGCTGACGCCTGCGGTGCTGGCTGCCGGCCCGCAATGGGGCGGCAGGGCGAGCCTGCGGTGATGCCGTCCTCCCGTTAAGGCGGCACCGGGGAGGGGCGGCATTCGCTTCGGGTGTCGCCCGGTCTGATTCCAACCTTCTGTTCCGCACGCTCCGCTGACTGACGTCGGAGTGCTGTACTCCTTTGATCTCCTTGTCGCCCTCACGCGTTTGCAAGGCTGTTGACAGATAATATTACTTGCATAATATTAATCTTCAGATGACGGCTGTAATTCAATTGCGGGCCGGACATTCCAGACGGCCCCCTCGGGCCCTGATCCCCCTTGCATGCGGCGCGCATTGCGCCTCTGGAGAAAAACCATGAATGCCAAATCCGAACTGGGCCGCGCACTGATCACCGGTGCTTCCTCCGGCATCGGCGCGACCTATGCCCAGCGCCTTGCCGCCCAGGGGTATGACCTGCTGCTGGTGGCCCGCGACCAGCAGCGCCTGGATGCATTGGCTGCCGGCCTGGGCGAGCAGTACGGCGTCTCGGTGCAGGTGCTGAAGGCCGACCTTACCCGCAAGGAAGACCGCGCCCGCGTCGAGGCCCGCCTGCGTGAGGACGAGAGCATCAGCCTGCTGCTGAACAATGCCGGGGTGGCGATCAACGGCACCCTGCTGGAAACCGATCTTGACCGCCTGGAAAGCATGATCGAGCTGAACGTCACCGCCATCGCGCGCCTGGCCGGCAGCGCCGCCAAGGCCTTTGCCGGGCGCGGTCGCGGCACCATCATCAACGTCGCTTCGGTACTGGCCCTGGCGCCGGAGTTGTTCAACGGCAGCTACAGCGCCACCAAGGCCTTCGTGCTCAACCTGACCCTGTCCATGCAGCAGGAACTGGCGCCGCTGGGCCTGCGCATCCAGGCCGTGCTGCCGGGCGCCACCCGCACCGAAATCTGGGAGCGCGCCGGTACCGAGATATCCGCACTGCCGCCGGAAATGCTGATGGACGTGAACCACATGGTGGACGCCGCGCTGGCAGGCCTTGCCCAGGGTGAAGTGGTGACCCTGCCGGCGCTGCCGGATGCCGGCGAGTTCGAAGCCTTCACCGCAGCGCGGCTGAAGATGGCGCCGAACCTGTCCCGCAGCGCCCCGGCGCAGCGCTATGGCATCGCGGTCGACTGAGTGAATCGTTGAGTGGCGAAAGCTTGCCCCGGCCTGGTGCCGGGGCTTTTTTATGCGTGGAGTTTTTTGTGGGAGCGCGTGTGCTCGCGAATAAACTCCGCTGCGGATCTGGTGCAGGAGCGCGCCATGCGCGCGATCGCGGGCATGGCCCACTCCTACAATGGAGAGTTCCTCGGCTTGTAGGATGGGTGGAGCGAAGCGATACCCATGCTGCCCGGCCGCAGGATCACTCCGTCGCGCCAATCTCCCGCTTCAGATGCCGTCGGGTGCTTTCCAGGATGCGGTCGGACATCTCCGGATCGGACACGCTGCGCGACAGCACCAACGCGCCGATCAGGGTGGCGAGCAGGGCGACACTCTCGTCCTCGGCATGCTCGCTGGGCAGCGCCTTCTCGATGGCATCGATTCGCGCCTGGACGATGGCGTCGGTGGTGGCGCTGGCATGGCCGCGCGCACCCAGTTCAGCCGAGATGGTCGGCAGCGGGCAGCCCTTGCCGGGCGTATTGCGGTGGCCGGGGGACAGGTACTGGTCGATGAAGCCGGGAAGCGGATCGGTCTTTTCGAACTGCTGGTCGACGACCGGGCGCAGCTGCTCGGCGGCCTGCTGCAGGGCGATTTCCACCAGCTCGTCCTTGGACTTGAAGTGTGCGTAGAAACCGCCATGGGTCAGGCCCAGCGCCTTCATCAGCGTCTGCAGGCCGGTGGCGTCGACGCCTTCGCTGCGGAAGCGCTGTGCCGCCTCGTTGATGATGCGCTCTCGGGTCTGGGCCTTGTGGTCTTCGGAATAACGCATGACCGGGGTCTCCTGCGGATCATGGGATGCTGAGTATCATTCTAACGCAGGGTGGGCGAGGGGTGGTGATTCAGGGCAGACATGGCATGTGTTGAAAGACGATCGCGGACGAAGTCCGCTCCTACTATCTACTCGACCGCGTAGGAGCGGACTTCATCCGCGATGTCTTCGCCCAAACTGGGGACTCTCCCTGTAGGGGCGGGCCATGCCCGCGATTCGCGCGCATGGCGCGCTCCTACAGGATTCCGTGCTTAATGGACGGCTTCCAGTAGCGTCGCCACACCTTGCCCACCACCAATGCACTGGGTGGCAATGGCATAGTGTCCACCCGTTTCCTTCAGCAGTGCCGCCGCCTTGCCGGTGATCCGCGCGCCGGTGGCGCCCAGCGGATGCCCGATGGCCATGGCGCCGCCGTGCAGGTTCACCCGCTCGATATCCAGCTCCAGCCCGCGCAGGCACGCCAGGGCCTGGCTGGCGAAGGCTTCGTTGATCTCCACCAGGTCGATGTCGGCCATGCGCAGTCCGGCGCGGTCGAGCAGTTTGCGGGTGGCATGGAGCGGGCCCATGCCCATGATTTCCGGTGGGCAGCCGACCACGGATACCGCCTTGATTCGCGCCAGGATGTCCAACCCGTGTTCACGGGCGAAGCCTTCGCTACACACCAGCACCGCCGCCGCACCGTCGGTGAGCGGCGAAGCGGTGCCGGCGGTGACGCTGCCGCCGAACGCGGGCTTGAGTTGAGCCAGGGCTTCCAGGCTGGTGCCGGGGCGGATGCAGCCGTCTTCGTCGACCACGCCATTGGGCGTGTCGATGGGCACGATCTCCGCCGCCAGCAGACCCTGTTCACGCGCACGGGCAGCTTTGGCGTGGGAGCCCACGGCCATGGCTTCCTGGTCGTCGCGGGAAATGCCGAAGCGTTCGGCGACGATCTCCGCGGTCTGCCCCATGGGCATGTAGGCCTGGGGGAAGTCCGCCAGCAGGCGCGGGTTGGGCGAAACATTGAAACCACCCATGGGCACGCGGGTCATGGACTCCACGCCCGCACAGATGAAGGCGTCGCCGGCGCCCAGCTGGATCTGCCCGGCGGCGAAGTGGATGGCAGTCATCGACGAGCCGCAGAAGCGGTTCACCGTGGCGCCGGCCACGGACTCCGGCAGCCCGGCGAGGAAGCCGGTGATACGCGCCAGGTTCATGCCCTGTTCGGCCTCGGGATAGGCGCAGCCCATGATCAGGTCTTCGATCAGTCGGGCATCCAGGGCGCTGCGCGCAACGAGGCCCTTCACCGTCTGCGCGGCGAGATCGTCCGGGCGCACGTCGATCAGCGCGCCCTTCCTGGCGAAGTGGAACGGGGAGCGGGCGTAACCCGCGATGACGACGGAAGTCATGGTCGATCTCCTGGTGGGTCAGCGTCCGAGGATCAGGCAGGTAGTGGAACCGGTGGCATAGAGCCGGCCATCCACGTCGTAGAGGCGGCCCTCGGCCAGGGCGGTCGAGCGGCCGAGATGGATCAGCGTGCCTTCGGCGCGGATCGGCCCGGTGTCGCGGGTCAGGGCGCGGATGTAGCTGATGCGCAGGTCGGTGGTGGTGTAGCCAAGACCGGGCTCCAGTTTGGTGTGCACCGCACAGCCCATGGCCGAGTCGAGCAGGGTGGCGGCGTAGCCCCCGTGCACGGTGCCCAGCGGGTTGTAGTGGCGCAAGTCCGGGGTGCCCTGGAAGATGAAGCGGCCGGGCGCCCACTCCACCGGCACGAAACCGATCAGGTCATTCATGGGGGGCGAGGGCAGGTCGCCGTTGCCGATGCCCTCGAAGAACGCCAGCGGGGTGAAGCTGCGCAGCGCTTGCAGCTCGATCACGCCGGGTTCGCCCAGGCGCTGGCGCATCTGGGCGGCGGCGGCCTCCCAGACGGCGATCTTCCGTTCACGGTTCATGTCATTCATCGCAGGCTCCGGCGGTTCGTCATATTATGATCGTCATATTAGTATTGAATGACGGTTGGCATATAAGTGATGGATATGCCATCCCGTGGGGCGGAAGCGACAGGGACGAGGGAGAGGAGGAGCGAGAGGGTGGCTGGCGGAGCGGACTCCGCCAGCCGAAGGGGTTACTCGGCGGTGGCGGTGACGCCGGCCGCGCGGGCCTGGTTGCGCTGGGCCTTGTACTGCAGGGCGACGGCGGGAACCGGCGAGGCCTTGCCGGTCTCCACCCAGCGGCGGATACGGCCAGCGTCGGCAACGTGGGTGTGCTTGCCGAAGGCATCCAGCAGCGCCAGGGCGACCGGACGGCCGTTCATCACGGTGATCATCACCAGGCAGTGGCCGGCGTCGTTGGTGAAGCCGGTCTTGGTCAGACGGATGTCCCACGTGCCGCCACGCACCAGCGGGTTGGTGTTGAAGAAGCTCAGCGAGTAGCCGGGCTTGCTGAAGCGTGCGTCGCTGGTCGCCGTGGTGCTCATCTGGCGGATCTGCGGGTAGGTGTAGGCGGCCTTGGCCAGGCGGATCAGGTCCTGGGCGTTGGAGGTGTTATGGATCGACAGGCCGGTGGGCTCCACGTAGTGGGTGTGGTTCATGCCCAGGGACTTGGCCTTGGCGTTCATCGCCGCGACGAAGGCCTTGGAGCCGCCCGGATAGCTGTGCGCGAGGCTGGCGGCGGCGCGGTTCTCGGAGGACATCAGGGCCAGCAGCAGCATCTTCTCGCGGCTGATCTGGCTGCCCAGGTGCACGCGGGAGAACACGCCCTTCATCTCGGCGGTCTCGGAGATGTCGACGGTAACCAGCTCGTTCATCGGCAGCTTGGCGTCCAGCGTCACCATCGCGGTCATCAGCTTGGTCACCGAGGCGATGGGTACGACCATGCTGGGGTTGCTGGAATAGATGACCTTGTCGGTCTGCAGGTCTACCACCAGCGCGCTGCCGGAGGCCAGGACCAGTTGATTGGCTTGTGTCGCCTTGGGGGGCGTAGCGGCAAAGGAGTTCGATGTACAGACAACAGCGGCGCAGGCAAGAAGCAGGCTCAGTATCGAACGGCGACTAGTCATGGATGTGATTCGCAGGCGTGAGTGGGAAAATTTCTACATCCGTGTAGGTATTTTCGCGGGATTCTAATTCATGCCCCGGTCCAGCGCACCTGGCGGCGTACGGATACGGCTGTTTCACTTTGCGACGCTTGAGACAGCGGATTCGACAATCGGGCAGGTGCGCGGAGGGGCAGTGCCAGCGCAGGGGCAGGCAGGGTTCCAGCTGTTGCGAAATGCAACCGGCCAAGGATAGGCCCCGGTAGTTGAAAAACGTGTCAAACCCTCGCCAGCTATGGGCTTTCCATCTGATGGCACGTTTTGTGACTGGCTATCCTCCAATGTACGGATTGGCTGTACGGCATCGACGACGATGTTCTGGGGTTGCGTTTACCTTTACGTTAACGTAAACATGGTCGCAACCCGCGACCGGCCAGTCAGACCGGCCGGCGGCCAGCAAGCAGGGCCGGCCACAGACGCCAGCCGTCGTCGCCCCGGTCGAACGTTCAGCGTTGATCCCAGAACAAGCACAACAAGGGAAAGCCATGAACCACCTGAGTTACACCCGCGGCCGCCAGGACAAACCCCTGCTGGCCATGACCGTCGGCGACGCCTTCGATGCCACGGTCGAGCGCTTCGGGCCGCGCGAGGCCCTGGTCGTCCGCCACCAGGACCTGCGCTACACCTGGACTGAGCTGGCCGAGGTGGTCGATGGCATTGCCCGCGCCTTCCTCGCCCTGGGCCTGCGCCCCGGTGACCGCCTGGGGATCTGGGCGCCCAACTGTGCGCAGTGGTGCGTCACCCAATTCGCCAGCGCCAAGGTCGGCGCCGTGCTGGTCAATATCAACCCGGCCTACCGCAGCAGCGAGCTGGAGTACGCGCTCAAGCAATCCGGCTGCCGCTGGCTGGTGTGCGCCGATGCGTTCAAGACCTCCGATTACCACGGCATGCTCGCCGGCCTGTTGCCGGAACTGGGGCAGGGCCGTCCGGGCGAGCTCTCCAGCGAGCGTCTGCCGGAGCTGCGCGGGGTGATCAGCCTGTCCGACCAGGCTCCCGCCGGCTTCCTGCGCTGGAGCCAGCTGGCGCCGCTGGGCGCCGGGATTTCCGCCGCCGAGCTGAGCGAGCGCCAGGCGCTGCTGCAGTTCGACGAGCCGATCAACATCCAGTACACCTCCGGCACCACCGGCTTCCCCAAGGGCGCCACGCTCAGCCACTTCAACATTCTCAACAACGGCCTGATGGTCGGTGACAGCCTCGGCCTCACCGAGCACGATCGCCTGGTGATCCCGGTGCCGCTGTACCACTGCTTCGGCATGGTGATGGGCAATCTCGGCTGCCTGACCCACGGCTCTACCATGATCTACCCGGCGCCCAGCTTCGAACCCGAGGCGACCCTGGCGGCGGTGGCGGAAGAAAAGGCCACCGCGCTGTACGGCGTGCCCACCATGTTCATCGCCGAGCTGGACCACCCCAGCCGCCGCGACTTCGACCTCTCGACCTTGCGCACCGGGATCATGGCCGGCGCCACCTGCCCGATCGAAGTGATGCGCCGGGTGATCGACGAGATGAACATGGCCGAGGTGCAGATCGCCTACGGCATGACTGAGACCAGCCCGGTGTCGCTGCAGACCGGCCCGGAGGATGACCTGGAGACCCGCGTCACCACCGTCGGCCGCACCCAGCCGCACCTGGAGAGCAAGATCATCGACGCCGATGGCCGCATCGTCCCGCGCGGCACCATCGGCGAGCTGTGCACCCGTGGCTACAGCGTGATGCTCGGCTACTGGAACAACCCGCAGGCCACCATGGAGGCGATCAGCCCGGCGCGCTGGATGCTCACCGGCGATCTGGCGGAGATGGACGAGGCGGGCAACGTGCGAATCGTCGGCCGCAGCAAGGACATGATCATCCGGGGCGGCGAGAACATCTATCCGCGCGAGATCGAAGAGTTCCTCTATACCCACCACGCCGTCGCCGACGCCCAGGTGATCGGCATTCCCGACGAGAAGTACGGCGAGGAGCTGGTGGCCTGGGTCAAGTTCCACCCCGGCCACAGCGTCGGAGAGGACGAGCTGCGCGCCTTCTGCAAGGCCGCCATCGCTCACTTCAAGGTGCCGCGCCACTTCCGCTTCTGCGACGAGTTCCCGATGACAGTGACTGGCAAGGTCCAGAAGTTCCGCATGCGCGAGATCAGCATCGAAGAGGTGCGCAGCAAGCGTGGCTGATCGCCCGACACACCCTCACGCCCATGACCGCGAGGCGGCATGGGCGTAGAGAAGGGCACCATCTCCATCCGCCTGGTAACCGAGGCGCTGGCCGAGTTTCGTCGCTGCGGCGGGGACGAGGGCCCGTTGCTGGTCGCCGCCGGCATTTCCGCCGAGCTGTTCGGCAAGCCCTACGCGCGTGTTTCCAGCCAGGCCTATGCGCGGCTCTGGCGGCGCCTGGCGCGGGCGATGGACGACGAGTTCTTCGGCATGAACGCCCGGCGGATGAAATCGGGCAGTTTCAACTTCATGGTCGCCGCGGCGATCCGCGAGCCGACCCTGGACGCGGCGCTGAACGCCGCGCTGCGCTTCATCGGCCTGATCTTCGACGACTTCACGCCACAGCTGACCCGCCAGGACGGCCTCGCCGCGATCACCCTCGACGAGCCGGACGGCCCGGCGCCGCGCGCCTTCTGCTACTTCACCCTGTGGCTGATGCTGCACGGCCTGGCCTGCTGGCTGGTGGGCCGGCGCATCCCGATCCTCGCCATCGAACTGCGCTGCCCGCAACCGGACTATCTCTCGGACTACCGGGTGATGTTCACCGAGAACCTGCTCTTCGCCCGCCGCCAGTCGCGCCTGCTGTTCAACGCCGAGGCCCTGGACCTGCCGGTGCGCCGCGACGAGCGCGAACTGCGGCGCTTCCTGGCGGGTGCGCCGGCCAACATCCTGGTGCGCTACCGTGACCCGCAGAGCCTCGCGGCGCGCACCAAGGCCTACCTGCGCAGCCTGAAGTTCGAGCGCTGGCCGGACCTCGACGCCCTCGCCGGGCACTTCTACATGGCGCCCTCGACCCTGCGCCGCAAGCTGGCCGCCGAGGGGCAGTCCTACCAGGCACTCAAGGACCAGTTGCGCCGGGATCTCGCCATCGCCCGGCTGGACAGCGGCGATGGCAACTTCGCCGACCTGGCCGAGGAGCTGGGCTTCGCCGACACCAGCGCCTTCTACAAGGCCTTCCGGAAATGGACCGGCTCGACGCCGGGGCAGTACCGCGCGCTGATGCGCCAGGACCCCTGAAATTTAAGGCCCCGGCTCAAGTAGCCGCCTTACAAGCCGATAAAACCTCAAAGAATTGCTTGTTGCCCAAGGACGCCAACCATGCCCCTGTCCCGCCTCTCGATCCAGTGGAAGATCACGCTGCTGACCGGACTCTGCCTGCTGTGCATCGTCAGCCTGCTGGTCGGCCTCTCGTTGCTGCGGATGAACCATGACGCCCAGCTGATCAAGGCGGCCAACGCCGACATGCTCAAGGACGCGGCCAAGTTGCGGATGCAGGCGCGCAGCGACCAGCAGGCGGAGATCATCCAGCGCTTCTTCACCGACGTGTACCACTTCGGCAACCAGTTCTCCCGCCAGGTCAACCAGCTGCGCGAGCAGTCGACCAAACATGGCTCGGACGCGGAGAGCGTGCGCAAGGACCTCAACCTGCTGGTGCGCGATGGGCTCAAGAGCAACCCCAATCTGCTCAGCCTCTACGTGGTCTTCGAGCCCAATGCGCTGGACGGCCAGGACGCGCTGTTCCACGACCAGCCCGAGGCGGGCAGCAACGACAAGGGCCGCTTCGGCGCCTACTGGGCGCAGAAAGCCGGCGGCGAGATGAGCAGCCTGGCGGTGAACGAAGACATGATCGCCGACACCACGCCCATGCTCGACGGCAGCCCGTTCAACACCTGGCAGCTGTGCCCGCTGCAGACGCGCAAGGCCTGCGTGCTCAACCCCTATTTCGACAGCGCCTCCGGCTCGCCGGTGCTGATGACCACCGTGACCTTCCCGCTGATGGACCAGGGCAAGGTCATCGCCGTGATCGGCGTCGATATCAGCCTCAGCCGCCTGCAGCAGCTCAGCGCCGACGGCAACCGCCAGCTCTACGACGGCGCCGGCAGCGTCAGCATCGTCAGCCCGGCCGGTCTGCTGGCTGGTTATAGCCGCGACGAAAGCCTGCTCGGCAAACCGCTGGAAAAGGCCTTCCCCGGCCAGGCCAGCGAATTGCTCGGCGTGCAGAACGCCGGCCGGCCCCAGGTGTTGGAGAAGGACGGCCAGCTGCGCGTGGTCGAACCGCTGCTGCCGACTCCGGACGCCACCAAGCCCTGGGCCGTGGTACTCGACGTGCCGCAGGATGTCCTGCTGGCGCCGGCGCTGCAGCTGCAGAAACAACTGGATGAGCGCAGCTCCAGTGGTGCGCTCTGGCAGAGCCTCATCGGCCTGATCGCAGCCGTGGTTGGCCTGCTGCTGGTGTGGCTCACCGCCCGTGGCGTGACCCGGCCGATCCTCAAGGTCGCCGCCATGCTGCGCAACATCGCCAGCGGCGAGGGCGACCTGACCAAGCGTCTGGACTATTCCGGCAAAGACGAACTGGGCGAACTGGCCGGATGGTTCAACCGCTTCCTCGACAAGCTGCAACCGATCATCCGCGACGTAAAATCCTCGGTGCAGGATGCCCGCGCCACCGCCGACCAGTCCTCGGAAATCGCCAGCCAGACCAGCGCCGGCATGCAGCAGCAGTTCCGCGAAGTCGACCAGGTCGCTACCGCCTCGCAAGAGATGAGCGCCACCGCCCACGACGTCGCCAACAGCGCGGCGATGGCCGCCGATGCTGCGCGCGGTGCCGACGGCGCGACCCGCGACGGTCTCAACGTGATCGACAGCACCACCCGCCTGATCGACGAGCTGGCCAGCGACATGAGCAGCGCCATGAGCCAGGTGGAAGGCCTGGCGGCGAGCAGCGAGCAGATCGGTTCGGTGCTGGAAGTGATCCGTGGCATCGCCGAGCAGACCAACCTGCTGGCCCTCAACGCCGCCATCGAAGCCGCCCGCGCCGGTGAGGCGGGGCGTGGTTTCGCCGTGGTCGCCGACGAGGTGCGCAACCTGGCCCGGCGTACCCAGGACTCGGTGGAGGAAATCCGCCAGGTCATCGAAGGGTTGCAGAACGGCACCCGCGACGTGGTCGGCGCGATGAACAACAGCCACCGCCAGGCGCAGGACAGCGTGTCCCAGGTCGAGCAGGCCGTGGCCGCGCTGAAACGCATCGGCGAGGCGGTCGGCGTGATCACCGACATGAACCTGCAGATCGCCAGCGCCGCCGAGGAACAGAGCGCGGTGGCCGAGGAGATCAACCGTAACGTCGCCGGCATCCGCGACGTGACCGAATCGCTGTCCAGCCAGGCGCAGGAATCGGCGCAGGTGAGCCAGTCGCTGAACAAGCTGGCCAATCATCAGCAGGGATTGATGGATCAGTTCCGCGTCTGACCGCAGAGCGTCCAATGCTCTCGTAGGAGCGGACTTCGTCCGCGATCACCGCTTGCTCCGCATCCATCGCGGACGAAGTCCACTCCTACGAAGACCCCGCCACGTAACCCACCTCACAGTGCACCACCAGGGCTGTCCAATCCGCTCATCCAGATTGGCGCCTTTCGACATTGCCCGCGCCGCTCTGCGGCGGGAATATCAGGGGACTCCACACAAGAACAACCCAGGAGTTCCGCGATGCGTTCCCATACCGCCGCCACGGCCGAGTTCGACTACCGCGCCACCGCCGACGCCACCCTGGCCGGCAACCTCGACGCCCTCAACGCCTGCGTCGAATGCTGCGACCGCCACGCCATTCCCGGCCGTGTCGCACTGTTCTGGGAGGGCAAGGATGGCGACAGCGCCTCCTATACCTTCACCCAGCTCAAGGAGCTTTCCGGTCGTTTCGCCAGCTTCCTGCACAGCCTCGGTGTGCGTCCTGGCGACGTCGTTTCCGGCATGCTGCCACGCACTCCGGAACTGCTGATCACCGTGCTCGGCACCTGGCGCCTGGGCGCGGTCTACCAGCCGCTGTTCACCGCCTTCGGACCGAAAGCCATCGAGCACCGGGTCAAGCTGGCCGGCAGCAAGGTGGTGGTCACCGACGGCGCCAACCGCGCCAAGCTCGACGACGTGCCGGACGCTCCGACCCAGGTCACCGTCGGCGGGCAGAAGGGCCAGGGCATCCGCCACGGCGACTACAGCTTCTGGGCCGAACTGGAACGCCATTCGCCAGAATTCGAGCCGGTGCTGCGCAGTGGTGAAGATCCCTTCCTGCTGATGTTCACCTCCGGCACCACCGGGTTGGCCAAGCCGCTGGCCGTGCCGCTCAAGGCCATCGTCGCCTTCGTCGGCTACATGCGCGATGCAGTGGGGCTGCGCGAGGAAGATTCGTTCTGGAACCTCGCCGATCCGGGCTGGGCCTATGGCCTGTATTACGGCGTCACCGGCCCGCTGGCCATGGGGCACCCGATCACTTTCTACGAAGGCACCTTCAGCGTAGAAAGCACCTGCCGCATCGTGCGCAAGTACAGCATCACCAACCTGGCCGGTTCGCCCACCGCGTACCGCCTGCTGATCGCCGCCGGCGAGGCTGTGTCCAAACCGCTCAAGGGCTGCCTGCGTGCTGTGAGCAGCGCCGGTGAACCGCTGACGCCGGAAGTGATCCGCTGGTTCGCCGAACAGCTCGGCGTGACCATTCACGACCACTACGGCCAGACTGAACTGGGCATGGTCCTGGCCAACCACCATGCGCTGGAACACCCGGTACGCCTGGGCGCCGCCGGCTTCTCGATCCCCGGCCATCGCGTAGTGGTGCTGGACGAGCAGGGCGCCGAACTGCCCGTCGGCCAACCCGGCATCCTCGCCATGGATCGCCGCCAGTCGCCCCTGATGTGGTTCGCCGGCTACCAGGGCATGGAAACCAAGGCCTTCGTCGGCGACTACTACCTGAGTGGCGACACCGTGGAGCTGAACGAGGACGGCAGCATCAGCTTCGTCGGCCGCGCCGACGACCTGATCACCACCTCCGGCTACCGGGTCGGTCCGTTCGATGTGGAAAGCGCGCTGATCGAGCACCCGGCGGTAATCGAGGCGGCGGTGATCGGAAAACCCGATCCGGAACGCACCGAACTGGTCAAAGCCTTTGTGGTGCTCGGTTCTTCCTTCCGGCCGGGCGCGGAGCTCGCCGAGGAACTACAACAGTACGTGCGCAAGCGATTGTCGGCGCACAGCTACCCGCGGGAGGTGGAGTTCGTCGAGGAACTGCCCAAGACCCCCAGCGGCAAGATCCAGCGGTTCCTCCTGCGCAACCAGGAGATCGCCAAGCAACGCGAGGCGGCCGAACGCTCGGCAGCCAACTGAATTCAGCGGAGAGATTCCATGCAGATCCAGAACAAGGTATTCCTGATCACCGGCGGCGGCTCCGGCCTGGGCGCGGCCACCGCGAAGACCCTGGTGGGCGCCGGGGCCAAGGTAGTGCTGGCGGACATCAATGCCGAAGCCGGCGCCGCGCAGGTTGCCGAACTGGGCGAGGCCAACGCGCGCTTCGTGCGGACCGACGTATGCAGCGAGGCCGACGCCAAGGCCGCCGTACAAATCGCGCTGGACGCCTTCGGCGCGCTGCACGGCCTGGCCAACTGCGCGGGCGTCGCGCCGGCGGAGAAGATCATCGGCCGCAACGGCGTGCACGCGCTGGAAAGCTTCACCCGCACTATCAATATCAACCTGATCGGCACCTTCAACATGCTGCGCCTGGCCGCCGAAGCCATGGCGCGCAACGAGCCGGACGTCGGTGGCGAGCGCGGCATCATCATCAACACCGCCTCGGTGGCCGCCTTCGACGGGCAGATCGGCCAGGCCGCTTACTCCGCCTCCAAGAGCGCCGTGGTCGGCATGACCCTGCCGATCGCCCGCGAACTGGCACGCTCGGGCATCCGCGTGATGACCATCGCCCCCGGCATCTTCGAGACGCCGATGATGGCCGGCATGCCCCAGGAAGTACGCGATTCCCTCGGCGCCAGCGTGCCGTTCCCGCCGCGCCTGGGCCGTCCGGACGAATACGCCGCCCTGGCCCGCCACATCATCGAGAACAGCATGCTCAACGGCGAGGTGATCCGCCTCGACGGCGCCATCCGCATGGCCGCGAAGTAAGCAGGAGGAGAATTCCATGAACGATCCCATCGTCATCGTCAGCGCCGTCCGCACCCCCATGGGCGGCTTCCTCGGCGACTTCAAGGATGTGAATGCCGCCACCCTCGGCGCGGCCGCCATCCGCGCTGCCGTCGAGCGCGCTCGCCTGGGCGCGGAAGAAGTGGACGAAGCCGTGCTCGGCTGCGTGCTCGCAGCCGGCCAGGGACAGGCACCGGCGCGCCAGGCGGTGCTGGGCGCCGGCCTTGCGCGTGGCACGCCGTGCTCCACGGTGAACAAGATGTGCGGCTCGGGCATGAAAGCCACGATGATGGTGCACGACGCACTGCTCGCCGGCAGCGCCCGCGTGGCCCTGGCCGGGGGCATGGAGAGCATGTCCAACGCGCCCTATCTGCTGGAGCGCGCCCGCAGCGGCTACCGCATGGGCCACGGCAGGGTGCTCGACCACATGTTCCTCGACGGCCTCGAAGACGCCTACGACAGGGGCCGCCTGATGGGCACCTTCGCCGAGGACTGCGCCGAGAAATACGGCTTCACCCGCGAGCAGCAGGACGACTACGCCATTGCCTCGCTGACCCGTGCGCAGAAGGCCATGAGCGAAGGCCGCTTCGCCGACGAGGTCGTCGCAGTGACGGTCAAGTCCGGCAAGGAGCTGCGCGCCATCAGCGAAGACGAGCAGCCGCCGAAGGCCAGGCTGGACAAGATCCCGACCCTGAAGCCGGCGTTCCGCGACGGCGGCACCGTGACGGCGGCCAACTCCAGTTCCATCTCCGATGGCGCCGCCGCGCTGGTGCTGATGCGCCTGTCCGAAGCCGAGAAGCGCGGCCTCACCCCGCTGGCGGCGATCCGTGGACACGCGTCCTTCGCCGATTCGCCGAACCTGTTCCCGACCGCCCCGGTGGGCGCGGTGAACCGCCTGCTGCAACGCAACGGCTGGGCGATGCACGATGTCGACCTGTTCGAGGTCAACGAAGCCTTCGCGGTGGTCGCCATGGCCGCCATGCGCGAGCTGGACATCCCCCACGACAAGATCAACGTCCACGGCGGCGCCTGCGCTTTGGGCCACCCGATCGGCGCCTCCGGTGCGCGGATCATCGTGACCCTGCTGTCGGCGCTCAAACAGTACGACCTCAAGCGCGGCGTGGCCGCGGTGTGCATCGGCGGCGGCGAAGCCACGGCCATTGCGGTCGAGCGTCTGGCGTAAGGAGCGAAGAATGATTCCCAGTGAAGAAGACATCCAGATCCGCGACGTTGCCCGCCAGTTCGCCCAGGAGCGCCTGAAACCCTTCGCCGCCGAATGGGATCGTGAGCACCGCTTTCCCGCCGAAGCGCTGAAGGAAATGGCCGACCTCGGCTTCCTCGGCATGCTGGTGGCAGAGGAGTGGGGCGGCGCGCAGACCGGCCACCTGGCCTACGCCATGGCGCTGGAAGAGATCGCCGCCGGTGACGGCGCCTGCTCGACCATCATGAGCGTGCACAACTCGGTGGGCTGCATGCCCATCGCCAAGTTCGGCAATGACGAGCAGAAGCGCCAGTTCCTGATGCCCCTGGCCCGTGGCGAGATGATCGGCGCCTTCGCCCTGACCGAGCCCCAGGCCGGCTCCGACGCCAGCTTCCTGAAGACCCGCGCGCGCCGCGACGGCAACCACTACGTGTTGAACGGCAGCAAGCAGTTCATCACCTCCGGCAAACATGCCGGCCTGGTGATCGTCTTTGCGGTGACCGATGCGGCGGCGGGCAAGAAGGGCATCAGCGCCTTCATCGTGCCCACTGACACGCCCGGCTACCGCGTGGTGCGTGTCGAGGACAAGCTCGGCCAGCACGCCTCGGATACCTGCCAGATCGCCTTCGATGACGTGCGCATCCCGGCCAGCTACCGGTTGGGCGAGGAGGGGCAGGGTTACGCCATTGCCCTGGCGAACCTGGAAGGCGGGCGCATCGGCATTGCCTCGCAAGCGGTCGGCATGGCCCGCGCGGCCTTCGAGTACGCCCGCGACTATGCCCACGAGCGTGAGACCTTCGGCAAGCCGATCATCCAGCATCAGGCCGTGGCCTTCCGCCTCAGCGACATGGCCACCGAGATTGCCGTGGCCCGGCAGATGGTCCACCACGCCGCCAGCCTGCGCGAAGCCGGCCTGCCGTGCCTGACCGAAGCCTCCATGGCCAAGCTGTTCGCCTCGGAAATGGCCGAGCGCGTGTGCTCCGCGGCGATCCAGACCCTGGGTGGTTATGGCTACCTGCAGGACTACCCGGTGGAACGCATCTACCGCGACGTGCGCGTGTGCCAGATATACGAAGGCACCAGCGACGTGCAGCGGCTGGTGATCGCGCGGAGCCTGTAACGGGGCGGAAGGGCGTACAACCGTTTGCGGTTGTACGCCGGTACACCTGGCCTTGTCGCCAGCGCTGGGGCAAAGCCCGGGGTGCTCTGAAGCCAAGGCCAATCGGCGTATAACGCGGAGCGTTATACGCCGTACGGGTTCACCGGCAGACCCCGACCTGTTCGTTGGGCAGGCACTTCGGCAGGGCGGGGGCTACGGGTGGCTTATGCAGCGGAGTTTCCCTTTCGGAGCGAGCTTGCTCGCGAACAATGCTCGCCGGGAATTTCCCAGCTGGGCGGTTCGCGAGCAAGCTCGCTCCTACAAGGTGCTCAGGTGCTGCGTAGGATGGCGTGGAGCGAAGCGATACCCATCGACGGGCATCGCCCGATGCATCACGCGCGTTCCGCCGCCTCGCGCGCTTCACGCGCCGTCACCTGCTGGCACAGCTCGATGATCTGCTCGCGCATCCAGCGGTTGGCCGGGTCCTGGTCGGTGCTTTCGTGCCAGTAGAGGTGGGTTTCCAGCTTGGGCACATCGTGTACCGGCAGGTCGACGAAGTGCAGCCCGTGGTGGCGGGCGAAGCGCTCGGGCACGGTCACCACCATGTCGGTCTGCTGCACCACGGTCGATGCCATCAGGTAGTGCTGCGAGCGCAGGGCGATCTTGCGTTGCAGGCCCATCTTGCCCAGCGACAGATCGACGTAGCCCAGGCCACTGCGGCGGCTGGAAATCTGGATGTGCGCCACCGACAGGTACTCTTCCAGGTTCAGCTTGTCCTTGGCCAGTGGATGGCCCTGGCGCATGGCGCAGACGTAGCGATCTTCCATCAGCTTGACGTGACGTACCTGCGGATCGGTGTTCAGCGGCGCGTCCACGGCGAAGTCCAGGCGGCCGGCGGCCAGCTCCTTGGTGGTCTCGCGGCGCTTGGAGAGGAAGCTCTCGATGTGCACGTTCGGCGCCTGGCGGCGCAGGCGCTGGAACAGCGGCGGGAGGATCACGGCCTCGGTGAGGTCGGTCATGCTGATGCGATAGGTCTTGTTCGCCTGGGTGGGCGTGAAGGTGCGGCTCTCCTGCACCGAGATGCGCAGTAGCTGCAGCGCGTTGCGCACCGGCCCGATGATGTTCTGCGCCATGGGGGTGGGCACCATGCCCTGTGCGGTGCGCACGAACAGCGGGTCATTGAAGGTTTCGCGCAGGCGGGCGAGGGCATTGGAGACAGCGGGCTGGGTGATGCCGACGATCTGTCCGGCGCGCGTCAGGTTGGCTTCGGTATAGATCGCGTCGAAGACAATGAACAGGTTCAGGTCGACCTTGCTGAGGTTCATTCCAGGGCTCCGCTTGTATTTGTTCTGAGGCCGATCATACCCGAACCGGCGCACAGGTCCATATGGGTTATGAATGTTCATTGATTCGGATAATAGACTGGGTAAATCCTCGTCGCTGTTCTAGCATCATCACCACGACAAACAACTCGCCGCCAGAAGGTAGCCCCCCATGGATTTCGCTTATTCCGCCAAGGTTCAGGACCTGCGTGAGCGCGTCACCGCGTTCATGGAAGCCTACGTCTATCCCGCCGAGAAGGTGTTCGACGAGCAAGTGGCCCAGGGTGACCGCTGGCAGCCGACGCCGATCATGGAAGAGCTCAAGGCCAAGGCCAGGGCCGAGGGGCTGTGGAACCTGTTCCTGCCCGAGTCCGAGCTGGGCGCTGGCCTGACCAACATGGAATACGCACCGCTGGCCGAAATCATGGGGCGCTCGATGATCGGCTCCGAGCCATTCAACTGCTCCGCGCCGGACACCGGCAACATGGAAGTGCTGGTGCGCTACGGCAGCGAAGAGCACAAGCGCACCTGGCTGGAGCCGTTGCTGCGCGGCGAGATCCGCTCCGCCTTCGCCATGACCGAGCCGGGCGTTGCATCCTCCGATGCCACCAACATGCAGGCCAACGCCGTGCGTGACGGCGATGAGTGGGTCATCAACGGCCGCAAGTGGTGGACCTCCGGCGCCTGCGATCCGCGCTGCAAGATCATGATCTTCATGGGCCTGACCAACCCCGACGCGCCGCGCCACCAACAGCATTCGATGATCCTGGTGCCCACCGATGCCCCCGGCGTGAAGATCCTCCGCCCGCTGCCGGTGTTCGGCTACGACGACGCCCCGCACGGCCACGCCGAAGTGCTCTTCGAGAACGTTCGCGTACCCTATGAGAACGTCCTGCTCGGCGAAGGCCGTGGCTTCGAGATCGCCCAGGGCCGCCTCGGCCCGGGTCGCATCCACCACTGCATGCGGTCCATCGGCATGGCTGAGCGCGCGCTGGAACTGATGTGCAAGCGCGCCGTCAGCCGTACCGCCTTCGGCAAGCCGCTGGCCCGCCTGGGTGGCAATATCGACCTCATCGCCAACTCGCGCATCGAGATCAACCAGGCACGCCTGCTGACCCTCAACGCCGCGTACATGATGGATACCGCCGGCAACAAGATCGCCCAGAGCGAGATCGCCCAGATCAAGGTGGTGGCGCCCAACGTCGCCCTGCAGGTGATCGACCGCGCCATCCAGATGCACGGTGGCGCCGGTGTCTCCAACGACACGCCGCTGGCCTACTTCTACGCCATGCAGCGCACCCTGCGCCTGGCCGACGGTCCGGACGAAGTGCACCGCGCGGCCATCGGCAAGTTCGAAATCGGCAAGTACGTGCCGCGTGACGAGCTGCGCAGCGGCCGCTGATCCCCGGCAGTCATGAAAAAGGCCCGCTGATGCGGGCCTTTTTCTTTTTCAGCGGCGCCCTCTGGGCGCAATCGCGGGCATGGCCCGCTCCTACAGGGGAACGCTGGGTTCACAGGCTGTTGTAGGAGCTGGCCATGCCTGCGACAGCCCTTGCGCTGAAGCATCGAGGACAAATCTTCTCCTACAGGCGAGGTTACGGCTCTGAGGGCTCCGACGTGTCGGTCCTGGCCTGTTCGAGCCACCATTCCCGCCGCGTATGCAACTGGGCGGCGAAGGCGCGCGCGGCGGCCTCATGGGGGAAGCGCAGCGCGCGGCGGCCGAGGCGGACCTGCCAATAGGCCCGGCCGCGAAACTCAACGGCTTCGATCCTCACCTCCAGTGCTTGCATGCACAGTCTCCTGGCTCACGATTTCCAGCGGCTCCTCGCCGGTGCTGCGGGTCTTGATCAACGATAGCAGGATGCCACCGGCGAGCAGACCGAAGGTTACGCCAAGCGACAGGGCCGCGGGAATCTTGCCGATGAAGCCGTGCAGGAAAATCTTTGTGCCAATGAACACCAGCACCAGGGCCAGGGCGTACTTCAGGTAGACGAAGCGGTGGATCATCGCCGCCAGCGAGAAGTACAGGGCGCGCAGGCCGAGGATGGCGAAGATGTTCGAGGTGTAGACGATGAACGGGTCCTGAGTGATGGCGAAGATCGCCGGCACGCTGTCCACCGCGAACACCAGGTCGGCCAGTTCGATCAGGATCAGCGCCAGGAACAGCGGGGTGGCGTAGCGCACCAGTTTGCCCGAGGCGTCCGGCATCCGTACGAAGAAGTGATGCTCGTGGATGGTGTCGGTCATGCGGATGCGCTTGCGCAGGAACCTGAGCACCGGATTGTTGGCCAGGTCCGGCTCGTCCTCATGCTTGGAGAACAGCATCTTCACGCCGCTGAACAGCAGGAAGGCGCCGAACACATACATGATCCACTCGAACTCCTTCACCAGCGCGGCGCCCAGGCCGATCATCAGCGCGCGCATGACGATGGCGCCGAGGATGCCCCAGAACAGGACCTGGTGCTGGTAGCGGCGGGGGATGCCGAAGAAGCCGAAGATCATCGCCATGACGAACACGTTGTCCATCGAGAGCGACTGTTCGACGAGGAAACCGGTGTAGTACTCCACCGCGCGGGTAGCGCCGAACTCGAACCAGACCCAGCCACCGAAGGCCAGGCCGCAGGCGAAGTAACCGGCGGAAAGCACCAGGCTTTCGCGCACGCCGATCTCATGGTGATCGCGTTGCAGAACGCCCAGATCGAGTACGAGCAGAAGAATCACGATGGCCAGGAAGGCCAGCCAGAACCAGGTGGCGGTTCCGAGGAATGGTTCGGTCAAAAAAGCGTGCAGAGCTGTCATGTGGCCCCTCCCTTAGTGTCGTTGTCGAAAAGTGACTCCGACATGGCGGTTGGCAACCGTCAGAGGGGCCCGGCGTCACTGGCGGAAAAATAGCAGAGCGCCGGCTGTAGGCAAGCGAAGGAACGTAACAAGTTCCTACATCCGCACAGACCGGGCGATCAGCACCTGAAAAAGTCCAGGCGCCGATCGCAGTTACGGTCAGTAAACCCAGACTTCGACGCGGCGGTTCTTGACCCGGCCGTCATCGTCGTTGTTGGCCGCAACCGGCAGGGCATCGCCCATGCCGCTGATCTCGCGGAACATCACACCGTCCTTCGCCAGCTCACGGCGCACCGCCATGGCGCGAAGCTTGGAGAGCAGTTCGGCGCGAGCGGGGTCCTGCTTCGGATCGCCAAAGCCGACCAGCACAGCCTGCTTGTTCATCTTGCCGTTCTGCTGCAGGTACGCCAGCAGACGGTCCACGTCGCGCTGGGCCTTGTTATCGAGGGTGGCGCTGCCTTCGCGGAATCGGAAATTCACCGACAGGCGCTGGGCGTCGCGCGCCAGGGTCTGGTACGCCTCGGGCATGCCTGCTCTGGGCGTCATTTTCACCGCTTGCACGCGCTGGCCGACGAAGCCGCTGGCGCTGACCAGCGCCTGGCCCTGGTCACCCTGGGCAAACTGCAGCAGCGCGTGGGCCCAGCGGTTGGACTCCTCGGGTTTCATGTAGAGGAACAGCCGGCGCGAGAGAGGATAGTCCTCGGTTGCGATCAACGTGGCCGACGGCGGCATCGCCTGGGAGTTGCCATCGGCGATGCGCAGCGCCTTGGCTTTCTGGATCGACGACAGGCCGACGAAACCGATGCCTTGCGGGTCCTTGCTCACCTCGGTGGAAAGCTGGTCGCTGGATTCGTAGCGCTGTGCACCGCTGGCCAGCGCCTTGCCGTGGCTGGCCAGTACCAGCTCCTTGAAGGTGTCGAAGGTGCCGGAGTTGTCGTCGCGGGCGTAAAGGTGGATCGCACCGCCGCGGCCGCCGAGCTCCTCCCAGGTTTTCACTTCGCCGGAGAAGATGCGCGCCAGATTGTCGGTGGTCAGTTCGTCCAGGGCGTTCGCCGGATTGACGATGATCGCCAGGCCATCGATGCCGATTACCTGCTCGGCCTTGGCGCTACGCAGGTTTCCCGACGCCGAGAGGCCAGTCGCTTCCGCATCCTTGATCGGTCGCGAGGCTGCCGCCAGTTCGGCGGTGTTGTCCTTGAGGGCGACGAAGCCGGTGCTGGAGCCGTGGGCCGCCAGGTCGACGATGGCTTCCTTGCCGTCAGCGCTGCGACCAACGATGCGCTGTTCGTTTTCAGCCTTGCCCGGCTGGGCGCTGACGCTGGCATAACCCTCGCTGGCCAGCAGCCCCTTGACCAGTTCCGGGAGCAGATGGGCACCGATGGTGTTGGAGCCCTGGATGCGCAACACCGGTTCGCCGCCATGGGATGAGGGCAGGGCAGCGAACGCTTGCCAGGGGAATGCGTAACAGATGAATCCGATGATGAGCCAGGCGATGGTGACTGGCCAGGCTTGGGCATCGCTGGCGCTCGGCTTGTACGACATTGAGCAATTTCCATTTGAGGCATCGATGGCGCGGCAGATTAAGTCGGAATCATTGCATCGATATGACGCTTTGCTTCATTGCAGAGCCGTTGGCGCAGCCTTCGGACATGACCGGTGGATTGTCGGAAGTTTCCGATTTCTGCTCCTTTCGGGCGCAGCTATACAAGCGTCTGTGATGGGAGTTGTGGAGATCGTGATGGACGAGATCGTCGATTTCGCGTCGGTGCTGATGAAGCTGGTGATCATCCTGGCGATCATGCTGGTGGCTGGTTCATTGATCGTACTACCGGATAGGGCCGCAGCATTGGTGCCGTCAATGCTCATGCTCATCGTGCCGTTGTTCGTGCTGACGACGTTGCTGGATCTGGCAGGCATCCTCCGAGGTCGTTCGACGGGCAACTTTCAGTCGAAGCAAACGCGCCAGCCCCGACGTGGCTGAGCCTGCTCGGGTGTGGCGACAGGAGGTTGGTGGGGTGATCGGAAAAATCCCGGGGCGCTTCAGGAAAGCCTGATAACGCCAGCCAATTGACCGAGCGACACTTGCGCCGTTTCCACGCCTCGCTGGAAGGTAATCATGACCCAATCCCATATCGCTTCCAGGCCACTCCCGTCTGGCCCCGGTCATCGCGTCAAGCTGATTCCGCTGGCAGTACACCATGCCTCGGCCACGTGCTGGGGACGTCCCTGGCGCAGGCGCGCGCTGAGTTTGCCTGCAACGCGAGAGTTGACTTTCAAAGGCATAAGACTACCGCCACAGGCTCTGCGGTCGTGGCTGCATCTGCTGGCGAAGACCGGTTTGATGTTCAGGCGGCCTGCCGCCGTTAGCACGCTGATAAAACCAGAGGAACCGGACGCATCCCCGACGATCGCAGGCCTGGGATTCGAGCTGTGCACCGAGATGATTCTGGACTTTGCCCAGGTTGCCCGATTGTCGCGGCAAAGAGTCGCGGATGAGCAGGCGGAAGCTCACTCCGGCGAGACGTCGGATGACTCCGGCCAGGACCAGGAGGTGCCCAGCGTGGCTTCGGAGACTGACTTGAATGAGCCGGTTGAGCTCGGGCTGCCGGATACCGTGCCCCCCGACTCCGTGGATCTGGACTTCCTGCAACACCACTTGGCCAACGCATCCAGCGACGCTGGGAAGGTGCCGGCCGAGCCTGAACTGCCCGGGCTGGTAGGGCTGGTCAAATCACCCGCCACAGCAGCGGAACCGGTCGAGCAGCTCGTAGCGCAAGCGAAGGCATTCCACGAGACACGCGGGGCAGCAGTGCCATCCCTTGTTGTGACGGCTGATCTGGTCACCGCGGACACGGCTGAACAGCCCGTGTCGGAAGGCGTGGAACTCATCCAGCGGCAAGAAGCGGAGATGTCGACCGAAGTGCTGCTGGATGGGGCGGTTGCTGCGGACGTTGTTGAACAGCCCGTATCGCAAGCGATGGAACGGTCTGTGCCACAAGAGACGGAAGTGCCGGTCGCTGTGGCCATGGGCGAAACGGCGTCTGCGGGTGTTGTTGAGCTGCCAGCGGTGGAGTCGATGGCGATCGCCGAGCCGCAAGTGGCAGAGAAGCCAGCCACAGTGTTGATGGACGAGCCGGTAGCCGCGGACGTTGAACAACCCACCTCGCAAGCGATGGAACGGTCTGCGCCGCAAGAGGAGGAGGTGCCGGTCGTTGCGGTGACGGATGAAGCGGCATCTGCGGGTGTTGTTGAGCTGCCAGCGGCGGAATCGATGGCAATCGCCGAGCCGCAAGTGGCAGAGGAGCCAGCCACAGTGTTGATGGACGAGCCGGTAGCTGCGGACAGTGAACAACCCGCCTCGCAAGCGATGGAACTGTCTGTGCCGCAAGAGGAGGAGGTGCCGGTCGTTGCGGTGACGGATGAAGCGGCATCTGCGGGTGTTGTTGAGCTGCCTGCGGCGGAATCGATGGCAGTCGCCGAGCCGCAAGTGGCAGCGGAGCCAGCCACCGCGTTGATGGATGAGCCCGTAGCTGCGGACGTTGTTGATCAGCCCGTTTCGATGGAGATCTCCCCGCATCAACAGGCTGAAGTGCCGAGTGTTGTGGTGCTGGATGAGCCGATATCCGAGGGCGTTGTTGAGCAGTCCGTATCGGAAGCACAGGAACTTCCAGCACCTGCAGCGATGGCGTTCGCCCAGCCGCGAGAGGTGGACGTGCCGAGTATCGACTTGCAATGCGTGATCGCAGAGCAGGATCAAGTGAAGGAATTGGAGATGACCGAGCCCGTCGCACTCGATCAGGCTCAGGGCTCAATTCCCGATGCGGACGCAGCGAGTGCGTATGAGCTCCTTGAGGCGCTTGCATCGAGCCTCGCAGAGGCGAGCCACGCAACAGTAATCGATACAGCTGCGGCGCATGCATCGGACGAGCCGGCATTCGCGCCCGCTGCGCGAACCCAGGACGGCTGGGAGGCAGCCAACAGCAACCTTGAAGCGGCGGTGCTTCAAGGAATCTTGATCCATAAGGAATCTGCAATGACAGAACTGCATGACGTGTTACCTGAAACTGATATGCCGCCGGGCGCCTCCGTTCCGATCACCTCGGCGGAGTTGCAGGAAGTGGCTGCCGCACTGAGCGTGCCTCAGCTCGATGCCGATCCGGATGATGTCCTTTCCGACGTCCAGAGCACGCTCAACTCGCTTGCGGGCATGGCCCAGGGGTTGAGCCAGCAAAAGCAGGCAGCAGGGCGCCTGCAGGAAGAGCTGGACGAGTGGAGCAATCAGTTGCTGGAACGCGAGCGCCTGGCCGGCGACAAGGAGGAGCATCTGCTGCAATTGGAGAGCCATCTGAAGGAGGCCAAGGCCAATCTGGATCGCATGGCGTCCGAGAACACTCGTTTGCTGGCTGAGCGGAGTGAAGCGCTCAAGGATCTGGCCCAGACCGTCGATCTGCGTGACAAGGCAACGGCAAAGCGAGCCGAGTCTATCCAGATCGAACAGCAACGTATCGACGAGCAGTCGGCCAATTTGCGCGCGCGCGCAAGCGAGCTGGACGAGCGTGAAAGTTCGCTCAAGCGCAAGAGCGAGGAGCTCGGAGTACGGCTCAAGCAACTGCAGAGTGCGAAGGACAAGTTCAGCACCATCGTCAAGAGCTTCAACGAGACGGTGCAGTTCAACAGCACCTTGTCCGCCATTTCGAAAACCGTAGTTGAGTGAATTTGCGGGCCAATGCGTAAGGGGAGACGTATTGACCGTTCTTATCGGCTGATGTGCTAGCGCAGATGCGATAGATGGTGCCCGGGACAAGGGAATGTCCTAAACCATCGGGTCCCAGGTTGCGTTCATCGTCGTTTGCAGAATGCTCAACGGAACCCTGTGGGGCCGGCCGGTACAGTGAGAGCCTTTGCTGCACCGAGTCAGGCCCCACCTGTGGTCAGCGAATCGAGGCCTTCGCAACAAGGAGCAATATGGCCCGAATCGTAATCATCGAACCGTCACGGCGCGAATTCATCGCAATCCGTCGGTTCTTGCAGGCCTGCGGCCACCAGTGCGAGCTCCATTTCAAGCTTGCTCGGCAGGCGCTGAGTCAATTGAAGATGGGTGATTGCGACCTGCTGGTGGTGACGCTGGAGTTGCCCGATATTCATGGCATGGAGCTGGTCTCGATGCTCCGTCGTGGTGGTCAGCTCGAAGCGTCTACCCCAGTCCTGGTGTGCTCAAGTCTCGGCACATCGCTGAACATTCAGCGTGCCATTCGAACAGGTGTGTCTGGCTTCCTGCGGATGGATGATCGTCCGGCCTTGATCGGACGTGCCATCGAGACCGTTCTGTCCGGGGGGACTATCTTTCCCGAGCATGCGCGCCTGTCAATCGGGGACGATCCCAGGCTGAAATCTGCGCTGGTGTTCCCCACCCATCTGGTTGCCGTGCTGCATGGCCTGCATCGCGGAAATTCTGTGTCGTCGCTGGCAGAGCTGCTTGCGCTCTCGGGAGCCAGCATTGGGCAGCACAAGCGGCAACTGATGCGGAAGCTTTCGGCCAACACACTGGACGAGCTGTTTCGTATCAGTGAAGAGATCGGCCTGCTATAGCAGCGGCTCCTCCAGCCTCTCTCCGGAACTGATCGTACGGGGCCTTATTTCCCGCAAGTGGCTCGGCGGTTCGCCGCCGCTCACGCCACCGGCCGCCAGCGGATGCAGTTTCCTGCCTGTCATTTGATGGGGTAGCCAAGGAGCCTTGCATAGTTTTCCTTCATCGATGCAGGAGTCCTCTGACATTCCTCATGAGGCGCAGTTGTAAGAATTCGTCCTGCAACCTGCCTTGCACGTCCCAATCACCGGATGAGCGTGGCAGCCCATCGACTCTTCTCATCGGCCTGATTGCCCTTCGACTGGAGACCTGCGACGAGGCGCAATCACCACCTGGCCAGAGGCACTGATCGGAACATCGACCGGTGCGAAGGCTGGGGTGCGGTCGATCACCCTGAGGGTAGGACGTTTCATGACTTCACATGCGAAGCGGTTCGACGGACAGGAGGAGCAAGGCTTCCCTGCCATCACCATCTCCCAGCCGTCCGCACAGACCGCCGTATCTCACTCATCCGGCATGGGCGGGGAGGAAAGCAGTACTCAATCCCTTCTCGTGCATTCCGTGGCCCTTCGTACCCAGGATGCGCCTCGCCCATCTCTTTCGGCGGGCCACATCTCTATTCGCGCAGAGGAGTCGGACATGTCGATCGATTCGTTGTGTACCACTACGGAGAACGCCGTCGAGCATATGCCTCCCGCAGCGCAGGTCGTCGATGCCTTCGAATTGCTTGAAAAGGACCTGGCCGAGCTCGAATCGGCCTGCTCGGGCCTGGGGGCTTCGGATCAGCCGTCCAGCGGGCATTCCGGTACGGCGGCCGATGTCATCTGCCAGGGGCCGTCCGACGTGGAGATATCCGAATCCGAAAGCTTCTCGGCTGACGCCGCAACCACTCTCCTTTCCAGCCAGACTCTTCCCCAATTCTCCCCAAAGGAATTTTCCGCCATGAATGCCCAAGCTCAATTCCAGCAGGAACATGTCAGCACTGATGCCGCCATTGCTCGGGCGTCGGTGGAGTCCGTTGCGGCGGCATTCCAGTCGCCGGAGATGGAAACCGATGGCGTCCTGCACGATGTGCAATCCACCCTCGACTCGCTGGCGGGTATGGCCCAAGGCCTGTCGCAGCAGAAGCTGGAGCTGGTGAATATGCGCGAGGCGCTCGAAGAACGCCGCACCGCAGCGCTGGAACGTGAGCGCCAGCTGGCCGAACGGGAGGAGCGCCTGTGCCAGCAGGAGCAGCGTCTGCAGGAGGAAAAGCACAGCATCGAGCGTGTGGCTGAGCAGAACGCGGCGATCCTCGCCGAACGTAGCAGTGCGCTTCAGGCCCTGGCGGAATCCGTGGAAAGTCGTGACCGTGCAACGTCCAAGCGTGCGGACGTCCTGCAGCAGGAACAGCAGAGCATCGAGCGTCAGCTGAGCCAGGTACGCGCTCGGGCACAGGAGCTGGATGACCGCGAAGTCGGCCTGCAGCGCCAGGGCGCCGACCTGGCCGCACGCTTCAAGCAACTGCTCGACGCCAAGGAACGCTTCGGTGCAATCGTCAAGGGCTTCAACGAGACCGTGCGGTTCAATACCACCTACAGCGCTATCAGCAAGAGCGTTGGCACGGTTGGGGATGAGTCCTGATCCGGCGTAATGCCGAGGTCGGAGTGAAGGACGACAAAGCCCGGTGATACCGGGCTTTGTCGTTTGTCCGGGTTACTTCAGTTGCAGCCAGATCGGCGCGTGGTCCGAGGGCTTTTCCATGCCCCGGATGTCGTAGTCCACGCCGGTGTCGGCGATGCGCTCGCGCAGCGCTTCGGAGGCGAGGATGACGTCGATGCGCAGGCCGCGCTTGGGCTCGTCCTCGAAACCGCGGCTGCGGTAGTCGAACCAGCTGAAGCGGTCGCTCACCTCCGGGTTCTGCAGGCGGAAGCTGTCCACCAGGCCCCAGCCCTTCAGGCGCGCCAGCCACTCGCGCTCTTCCGGCAGGAAGCTGCACTTGCCGGTCTTCAGCCAGCGCTTACGGTTATCCTCGCCGATGCCAATGTCGCAGTCTTCCGGCGAGATGTTGATGTCGCCCATGACCACCAGCGGCTGGCTGGGTTGGAAGCGGGTTTCCAGCAGGTCCTGCAGGTCGGCGTAGAAGCGCTGCTTGGCGGGGAATTTCACCGGGTGCTCGCGGCTTTCGCCCTGCGGGAAGTAGCCGTTCATCACGGTGACGGGATTGCCCTGGGCATCCTTGAAGGTGCCCCAGATGAAGCGGCGTTGTGCGTCTTCGCCATCGCCGGGGAAGCCGCGCTGCAGTTCCAGTGGCTCCTGGCGGGAGAGCAAAGCGACACCGTAGTGGCCTTTCTGCCCGTGGTAGTGCACGTGGTAGCCGAGGGCTTCGACTTCCTCGCGCGGGAACTGGTCGTCGGCGACCTTGGTTTCCTGCAGGCCGATCACATCCGGCTGATGGCGCTCGATGATGGCTTGCAGTTGATGGGGACGTGCGCGCAAGCCGTTGATATTGAAGGAGACGATTTTCATCCTGGACGTCCTGGCAAAAGCATGATGCTAGCCCAATGAGGCCGATTCTGGCGACCCTGGCGAGCCGCTGCTAGTGTTTCGTGGCTGGGCCCGACAACCATAAGAAGCGACCACAAGAAGAGGCGTCCGCATGCCTGACTCGATCGCCGAAGTGCGCCTGCTCGACAGCGGCTATAGCCGCGAAGTCCGCTCGCTGCTGTACCACGCTTACCGCCACGAACCCACCTTCGCCTATCTGTTCGAAGCCGACCGCCCAGGCTTCGACCAGCGCGTGCGCGCCACGGTGCGCGAGCTGACCAACCAGCACTTCCTCGAAGAGCTTCCGGCCATTGGCCTGCTGCGCGAGGACCGCCTGGTGGGTGTGGCGCTGATCGCGCCGCCCCAGCAGCGCCTGGACATCACCGAGAGCTGGGCGTGGCGCATGCGCATGCTGCTCACCACCGGCTTTCGCTGCACCCGTCGTTACCTGGACTACCACGCCGCCGTGCTTGGTTGTCTGCCGCCAGGGCCGTACCACATCCTGCCGCTGATTGGCATTCACCCGGAATTCCAGGGCAAGCACCTGGGTGAGCAGTTGCTCGATGCGCTGCATGCCTGGTGCGCGGAGGAGGGCAGTTCCCAGGGCCTGGTGCTCGACACGGGTAACGCGCGCTACCTGGATTTCTACCGCCGTCACGGCTACGAGGAGTTGGGTGAGGTGGCCTTGGGGCCGATCCGCGAGCACGTGCTGTTCCATCCCAATCCGAGACCGGAAAGCCAGCTGGCCAGCCAGGGCGGCTAGTGCTTTTGAGGACTCCGGCGCTCTGGGATACGGCTTGATCGCCACTTCCCGTGCTAGCATTCCGCGCCATGAGATTTGTCCAAGGATTGCTTGGGCTGCTGCTGTTAATGGCGTTCTGCTTGCAGAGGGCGCTGGCGGCCGAAGCCCATCTCGACGTTCGCATCACGCCTGCCACCCCTGCGCTCAAGGCCAATATCGAGGCCTATGTGGGCAGCCTTGGCGAGCGTGATCAGGCGGCATTGCGGCGCATGCGGCGCACGGCCGAGGAACAGGCACAGAAGGCCGCGCAGGCACTGGGCTACTACCAGGCGCGCATTCGCAGCCGGGTGAGTGACGGGGAGCCTGCGACCCTGCGCCTGAACGTGACACCCGGCGAGCCGGTGCGCCTGCGCAACGTCACCATCCGGGTGGAGGGGCCGGCGGCCCAGCTCAAGAGCTTCCGCGTGCCCGGTGGCGATGCACTCAAACCCGGTGCGCAGCTCAATCACGGTGCCTACGAGGACGCCAAGCGGCTGATCCAGAACCAGGCGTCGCGCTTCGGATTCTTTCGCGGGCAATTCAGCCAGCAGCAGTTGCGGATCGATCCGGTGGCCGGTGCTGCCGACATCGAGCTGGTATATGTCAGCGGACCGCGCTCGACACTCGGCAAGGTCGAATTCAGTGGCGACTATCCGTTCGACGACGAGCTCATGCAACGCATGGTGCCGTTCAAGGACGGCACGCCCTATGACTCCGAGCTGATCGCCGATCTCAATCAGGCGTTGCAGTCCTCCGGCTACTTCGACGGGGTGCGTGTGGACGCGGCGCCGCAGGCCAAGGCCGATTCCGACGTGATTCCGGTCAATGTCCACCTGCAGGTGCGCAAGCCCAGGACCATGGGCCTGGGCCTGGGCTTCTCCACCGACGTCGGGCCGCGCGCCAAGGCGAACTGGACGCGCCACTGGGTCAACCCGCAGGGCCACAGCCTGGGCTTCGAGTCGGAAGTGTCCGCGCCCCGGCAGAACGTCGGCGCCTGGTACGAGATCCCGCTGGACCCGCCGCTGACCGACAAGTTGCGCTTCACCAGTGGTTATCAGAACGAAGACCTGGTGGACACCCAGAGCAAGCTGCTCACGCTGGGCAGCGAATGGCAGCACAAGCTCGACAGCGGCTGGCAGCGGGTGGTGTCGCTGAACTGGCAGCGCGAAGAATACAAACTGGGCGATGACTCGGGCCTGAGCAGTTTCCTCATGCCGGGGATCGGGTACTCGATCCTGGAGGCGGACAACAAGGTCGACCCCAGCCACGGCTATCGCCTGCAGTTCGATGTAAAGGGCGCCAAGCAGGGCTTCCTGGCGGACGCCGACGTCGCCCATGTCAACGCGCTGGCCAAGGGGCTGACCAGCTTCTGGGGCGGCCAGCGCCTGCTCGGGCGTATCCAGCTGGGCGGCATCGCCACCAACGACTACTCCTCGATCCCGCCGTCGCTGCGCTTCTTCGCCGGCGGTGACCAGAGCGTTCGCGGTTATGACTACCAGACACTGTCGCCGAAGAACTCCGAAGGCGACCGCATCGGTGGACGCTACATGGTCGCCGGTAGCGTCGAATACCAGTACCCGATTGCGGAGCGCTGGCGGCTGGCGGCCTTCGTCGACCAGGGCAACGCCTTCAACTCGCTGGACTTCCCTTCAATCAAGACCGGTGTGGGCATCGGCATCCGCTGGGTGTCCCCGGTCGGGCCGTTGCGTCTGGACCTGGCCGACGGCCTCGACGAGGACGGCGGCCTCCGCATTCACTTCTCCATGGGGCCTGAGCTATGAGCCGCGCCGAGTGGATGCGCACACTGCGCTGGCTGCTGGGCGTGCTGCTTGGCCTGATCCTGCTCGCGGTCGCGGGTCTGGCGGCGTTGCTGGGCACCGAAGCGGGCAGCCGGATGGCTCTGCAGCGGGTACCGGGACTGAGGGTAGACGACTTCAGTGGCCGACTGGCCGGCGCCTTCACTGCGAAACATCTGGAGTGGAGCAACGGCACGACCCGCCTGGTGCTCGATGAGCCGGACATCGCCTGGTCGCCGGGCTGCTTGCTGCACATGGCCCTGTGCCTGAATCGCGTGGCGGCTAGTGAGATACGGCTGACCTTGCCGCCGAGCGAGAAGGGCGAGTCTACCGGCCCGGTCCAACTGCCGAGCCTTAACCTGCCGTTGTCGCTGGAGTTGGGCGACGTACGCGTTGGCCGTTTCCTGCTCGATGACCAGGAGCAGCTGCGCGACGCCAACCTGGTAGCGCACTGGGATCAGGAGGGCCTGCATATCGAGTCGGCGAAGCTGGCCCGTGGCGATCTGCACCTGTCGCTGTCCGGCTTGCTCAAGCCCACCCGCGGCTGGCCGTTGCAGGCACAGGGCAGCCTCGATCTTCCGGCCGTGGGCGGCAAGCCCTGGTCGTTGCAGCTGCAGGTCGAGGGTGAGCTGCAGGGCCATCTGAAATTGCAGGCGCAGAGCAGCGGTTACCTCAACGGCACGCTGGAAGGCGATCTGCAACCGTTGGCGGAGAACCTGCCGGCCAAGGCCCAGGTGCTGGCCGATGGGTTCAAGGCGGATGCCTCGCTACCCGATACGCTGACGCTGAATCAGGTCCGCCTGGATGCCGGTGGCGACTTGAAGAATGGCTACCAGATCGCCGGCGCTGCCCTGCTGCCGGCCGAAGACAGTCCGGTGGTACTGACCCTGCGCGGCCGCGTTGATGCCCAGGGTGCGGATATCGCCGCACTCGACCTGAGCGCCGCACAGGCGCAGCGGCTGGGTGTGCAGGGGCGGCTCGACTGGCAGGACGGCTTTGCCGCTGACGCCACGCTCGACTGGCTGGATTTCCCCTGGCGGCGCCTGTACCCGGCCATCGAGGAGCCGCCGGTGAGCGTGCACAGCCTCAAGGCTGAAGTGCAGTACCGCGACGGTGCCTACCTGGGCAACTTTGACGCCGCGCTGAACGGCCCGGCGGGTGCGTTCACCCTGGCCAGCCCGGTTTCCGGCAATCTCTCGGAAGTCTTCCTGCCGTCGCTGCAGCTGGTGGCGGGGCAGGGCAAGGCGGAGGGGCATGTGAAAGTCGGCTTTACCGACACTGTCAGCTGGGATGCCGCACTGGACCTGCGCGACTTCGATCCCGCCTACTGGCTGAAGGAAATGCCGGGCCGCTTGGGTGGTCCGCTGCGCAGCCAGGGCTCGCTCAAGGGCGGCAGCCTGAACCTGTCCGCGAACCTCGACCTGCAAGGGCGCCTGCGCGGCCAGCCGGCGCTGCTCAAGGCCCGCGCCGAGGGCGCCGGGCAGGCCTGGAAGGCGGACGAGCTGACCCTGCAACTGGGCGACAACCGCATCACCGGCCAGGCTGCACTGGACCAGCGTCTCTCCGGGCGGCTGGATCTCGCCCTCAATCAGCTGGGGCAGCTATGGCCGCAGTTGGCGGGCCAGCTGGGTGGGCGGCTCGACCTGGCGGGCACCTTGCAGACGCCGCAAGGCCAGCTGGCGTTGAATGGTCAGCGCGTTGCCTATGGCGGCCAGAGCCTGCGCACCCTGGTCGCGGAGGCGAAACTGGACGCCGCCCAGCGTGGCCGTCTGGACGTGCAGGTACAGGGCCTGCGCAGCGGCGACACGCGTCTGGGCACGCTCAAGCTCGAAGGCAGCGGCGACCGCCAGCGCCAACAGCTCACGCTGAACCTGCAAGGCAAACCGTTGGTTCTCGAATTGGGCCTGGACGGCACCTGGAACGGTCGCGACTGGCGCGGCCGACTGGCGCAAGGCGACATCCAGAGCGGTGGGCAGGACTGGCGCCTGCAGCAGCCGGCGAAGCTGGAGCGGCTGGCCGATGGCCGGCTGAACCTGGGCGCGCATTGCTGGGCGTCGGGCCCGGCCAGCCTGTGTGCCGAAGACCAGCGCCTGATGCCTGACCCGCGCCTGCGCCTGCACCTGCGCCAGTTCCCGCTGGACAGCCTGGCGCGCTGGCTGCCCGAGGACTTCGCCTGGCGCGGCCAGCTGGATGGCGACGTGCAACTGGACCTGCCGGCCAGCGGCCCCAATGGTTCGATCCTGCTCAATGCCGGCAGCGGTACGCTGCGCCTGAAGGAGCAGGACGACTGGGTCGACTTCCCCTACCAGAGCCTGCAACTGGAAAGCCGCCTGACGCCCCGGCGCATCGATACCAGCCTGCAGTTCCATGGCGAGAAGCTGGGCACCCTGGATGCCCAGGTACAGCTTGACCCACGACCAAAATCCAAGCCCCTGACCGGCAGCTTCAGCCTCGACGGGCTGGACCTGTCCATTGCGCGGCCTTTCGTCTCGGCGGTGGAAACCCTCAAGGGGCGGCTCCACGGTAATGGACGGATTTCCGGCGGGCTGTTGGCGCCCCGCGTGGACGGCGAGTTGCGTCTGGTCGATGGCGAGGTGTCCGGTGGCGATCTGCCGACCCGCCTGGAGCAGTTGCAGGTGCAGGCACGCATCGCCGGCGAGCAGGTCGACCTGAGCGGCCACTGGACGGCGGGGAAGCAAGGCAACGGCAACCTGTCCGGGCGGATCGCCTGGAATGAGGCGCTGAAAGTGGACCTGAACGTACGCGGCAACCGTCTGCCAGTGACGGTCGAGCCGTACGCCGAGCTGGAGGTTGAGCCTGACCTGGCGATCCGTATGGCAGGCGAGGGCCTGGCCATTTCCGGCAAGGTACAGGTGCCCCGTGGCGCGATCACCATCCGCCAACTACCGCCGTCGACGGTGAAGGTCTCGGACGACACCGTGATCGTCGGTCAGAAGCAGGAGCAGAAGGCCGCCACCTCGCTGCACATGGACGTCGATGTGGTCGTCGGCGAGGACAAGCTGACCTTTTCCGGCTTTGGCCTGAACGCGGAGCTGGCTGGCCAGGTGCACGTGGGCGACAACCTGGATACCCGTGGCGAGCTGCGCCTGAACAAGGGTCGCTATCGCGCCTACGGACAGAAACTGACGATCCGCCGTGCCCGCTTGTTGTTCGCCGGTCCCATTGACCAGCCGTACCTGGACATCGAGGCGATCCGCAAGGTCGATGACGTGATCGCCGGTCTGCGCCTCACCGGCAGTGCCGACCAGCCGCGCAGCGAGGTGTTCTCGGAGCCTGCAATGAGCCAGCAGCAGGCCCTGTCCTACCTGGTGCTGGGCCGGCCGATGAGTACCGGCGAGGACAGCAACATGATGGGCGAGGCGGCACTGGCCCTGGGTCTTGCCGGTAGCGCGCCGCTCACTGGCGAGGTCGCGCAGAAGCTGGGTATCCAGGACTTCCAGCTGGATACCGAAGGCACCGGCAACAGTACCAGCGTGGTCGCCAGCGGCCAGCTCTCCGACAAGCTCAGCCTGCGCTATGGCGTAGGGGTGTTTGAGCCGGCGAATACCATCGCCTTGCGCTACCTGCTGAGCAAGAAAGTCTATCTGGAGGCGGCCAGCGGGTTGGCCAGTTCGCTGGATATCTTCTACAAGCGCGATTTCTGAGGCGCCAGACGTCGTGCAGGCAGGATGAGTCTGGGCGGGGCTGGCTTGCCGGCAGCCCCCTCCGTAACCCTGAGGGCCACGCACGGCAAGGGCTCGCCGCCGGTCTTCATTGGTCCTTAAGAATGGCCCTACAGACTTCCTTTGCCGCCGATTGCCCGGCGGGACTGGGGAGTCAACATGCGCCTGGATCGCTTCAGGACACACTTGCTGGAATTCATCAACAAGGGCTTTCCGGCCCGACAGTTGCGCCGTCCCGCCGCGCGCGACCTGCTGCGTGGGGCCGCAGCGGGGCGACAGGCTTCCGCGCCGGTGGCCAGGAGCCTGCTCGAGTGGTCGGTACTGGAGCCCCAGTCCGCGCTCGATCGCCTGGGCAGCCGCCGTGAAGGTCTCAGCGAGACGGAGGCCGAGGAGCGACGCCTGCGCGAGGGGTTGAACGAGGTGGAACAGGAGCGCCCGATCGGCGCCTGGCTGCACCTCTGGTATTGCTACTGCAACCCCTTCAACCTGCTGCTGAGCGTATTGGCGGCGATCTCCTGGCTGACCGAGGACGCCGAGGCCGCCGTGGTGATCGGCAGCATGGTGGTGATTTCCACCTTGCTGCGCTTCGTCCAGGAAAAGCGCTCGAACCGCGCCGCCGAGCGGCTCAAGGCGATGGTCAGTAACACCGCCACGGTGTTTCGCAGCCCGGATGGCGAAGGCCTGCCGCGCCGCGAGGAAGTGCCGATCCGCCAGCTGGTGCCCGGGGATGTACTGTGGCTCTCGGCTGGCGACATGGTGCCGGCGGATGTCCGGCTGCTCAGCGCCAAGGACCTGTTCGTCGGCCAGGCGACGCTCACCGGCGAATCGCTGCCGGTGGAGAAGTTCGCCCAACTGCGCGATGCCCGTCAGGGCAATCCCCTGGAGCGCGACAATCTCTGCTTCATGGGGACCAACGTCATCAGCGGCTCGGCGCAGGCCGTGGTGGTGGGCACCGGGACGCGGACCTACTTCGGTTCGTTGGCCGAGCGGGTGATCGCGGCGGCGCCGGCGACCACCGCATTCCAGACCGGGGTGAACAGGATCAGCTGGTTGCTGATCCGCTTCATGCTGGTGATGGCACCGCTGGTGCTGCTGATCAACGGCTTTACCAAGGGCGACTGGCTGCAGGCGGCGCTGTTCGCACTGTCCGTGGCGGTGGGCCTGACTCCGGAAATGCTTCCGATGATCGTCACCTCGACCCTGGCCAAGGGCGCGGTGGCGCTGAGCCGGCGCAAGGTCATCGTCAAGCGCCTGGACGCCATCCAGAACTTCGGTGCGATGGACATCCTCTGCACCGACAAGACCGGCACCCTGACCCAGGACCGCGTCGTGCTGGAGCGTCACACCGACGCCTTCGGCCAGGTCCAGGACCGCGTCCTGCAACTGGCCTTCCTCAACAGCCACCACCAGACGGGGCTGAAGAACCTGCTGGACGTGGCCGTGCTCGAGCATGTCGAGTTGCGCCGTGCGTTGCGGGTGGACAGCCGCTACCGCAAGGTCGACGAGATTCCCTTCGACTTCGCTCGCCGGCGCATGTCGGTGGTGGTCCGCGAGCCTGACGATTACCACCTGCTGATCTGCAAGGGCGCGCTGGAGGAGGTACTGGACGTCTGCGTCTCGGTGGAAGCGGGCGACTCCGTAGTGCCGCTGGACGGCGAGCGCCTGGCCAGCATCCGTGCGGTGGCCGAGGCCCTGAACCAGGAGGGCCTGCGCGTGGTGGCGGTGGCGACCCGCGAGCTGCCGCCGGAGCGTGATGGCTATGGCGTGGTCGACGAGACGGGGCTGTGCCTGGCCGGCTACATCGCCTTCCTCGATCCTCCGAAGGAAACTACCGCGCCAGCGCTGCGTGCGCTGGCGGAAAACGGCGTGGCAGTGAAAGTGCTGACCGGCGACAACGAGCGGGTCAGCCTGAAGGTCTGCCGCGACGTTGGCCTGCCGGTGCAGGGCGTGCTCCTTGGCCCCCAGCTGGACAGCCTGGACGACGTGACGCTGGGCGAGCTGGCCGAGCACGCCACGCTGTTCGCCAAGCTCACCCCTGGCCACAAGGAGCGCCTGGTGCGCGTGCTGCGCGAGCGCGGGCACGTGGTGGGTTTCCTTGGCGATGGCATCAACGACGCCCCGGCGCTGCGTACGGCGGACATCGGTATCTCGGTGGACTCGGCGGTGGACATCGCCAAGGAAGCCGCCGACCTGATCCTGCTGGAAAAGAGCCTGCTGGTACTGGAAGAGGGGGTGATCGAAGGCCGCCGGACCTTCGCCAACATGCTCAAGTACATCCGCATGACCGCCAGCTCCAATTTCGGCAACGTCTTCAGCGTGCTGGTGGCCAGCGCCTTCATTCCTTTCCTGCCGATGCTGCCGTTGCAACTGCTGGTGCAGAATCTGCTGTACGACCTGTCGCAGATCGCCATTCCCTTCGACAACGTCGATGACGAGCAGCTGCGCCGCCCCCAGCAGTGGAACCCAGGAGGGCTGGGGCGCTTCATGGTGTTCTTCGGGCCGATCAGCTCGCTGTTCGACATTGCCACCTTCCTGGTCCTGTGGTTCGCCCTGGATGCCAATGCACCCCAGCACCAGGCGCTGTTCCAGTCGGGCTGGTTCGTCGAGGGGCTGATCTCGCAGCTGCTGGTGGTTCACATGATCCGCACGCGGCGCATTCCCTTCCTGCAGAGCCGCGCGGCCTGGCCGCTGCTGGGGATGACCCTGGCGATCGTTGCCTTGGCGCTGTTCCTGCCCATGGGACCACTGGCTCATTCGTTCCGCATGCAGGCCTTGCCGCTGGCCTATTGGCCGTGGCTGGTGGGCATCCTGCTGGGGTACATGGTGCTGACCCAGGCCGTGAAGGGCTGGTTTGCACGGCGCTACGGCTGGGATCGCAGCGAGCGGACGCACCCGCGGGAGCCGCTGGCACTGGGCGAGCGCGCGGATTCCGGCACGGTCTGATTCAAGCGCCGGCAGTTTCAGGCAAGCCTGCGCAGGACCAGGCAAACCGCTTGGCGCATTGTTCGCGTATCGTCGCGGCGCGTGCCGGGCTAAGCGCCTAGGCTGAATCGATCCGTGCCGGGGCCAGCAGGCGCCGGCCACTCCATCACCCGCGGAAGAGGTGAAGTCGCCGATGATTACCCTGAACCTCAATGGCAAGGACCATGAATTCGATGCGCCTGGCGAGATGCCGCTGCTCTGGGCCCTGCGCGATGTCGCCGGGCTGACTGGCACCAAGTACGGCTGCGGCATGGCGTTGTGCGGCGCCTGCACGGTGCACATCGATGGCCAGCCGACACGCTCCTGCGTCACGCCGTTGTCGGCGGTGACGGGCAAGAAGGTCACCACCATCGAAGCGGTGAGCGAACAGCCCGCCGGCAAGGCCGTCCAGGATGCCTGGCGGCGGCTGGACGTGGTGCAGTGCGGTTACTGCCAGTCCGGGCAGATCATGTCGGCCACCGCGCTGCTGGCCGCCAACAAGGCGCCCAGCGACGCCGACATCGATACCGCCATGAGCGGCAACATCTGTCGCTGCGGCACCTATGCGCGGATTCGCGCCGCCATCCACGACGCCGCCAAGACCCTGGCCTGAGGAGCACCGACATGCTCGATACCCGCATCGATCAGGATGAGGCGCAGTCGCGCGGCATCCTCAACCTCAGCCGCCGGCATTTCCTTCGTGGCGCCGGCGGCCTGGCCCTGGGCATTTATTTCGCGCCGTTGCTCGCGCGCATCGGCGATGCGCAAGCGGCCGGCGACTTCGAACCCGACGCGTTTGTACGCATTGCCCCGGACGGCACGGTGACGGTGATCGCCAAGCACGTGGAAATGGGGCAGGGCAGCTACACCGGTCTTGCCACGCTGGTGGCCGAGGAGCTGGATGCCGACTGGGCCCAGGTGCGCGTGGAGGGCGCGCCGGTTGACGCCAAGCGTTACGCCAACCTGGCCTTCGGCATCCAGGGCACTGGCGGCAGCACAGCGCTGGCCAACTCCTTCGAACAACTGCGCAAGGCCGGCGCCAGCGCCCGCGCCATGCTGGTGGGCGCCGCCGCCGAACAGTGGCAGGTACCCGCCGCGCAGATCGACGTGCATGACGGCGTGGTGACCCACGCTGCCTCCGGGCACAAGGCCAGCTTCGGCGAACTGGCTGAGGCGGCGGCCAGGCAACCGGTGTCCGCCGAGGTGAAGCTGAAGGAGCCGAAGGACTTCAAGCTGATCGGCCAGGCGAAGCTGGCGCGCATCGACAGCCACGGCAAGACCGACGGTTCGGCGCTGTTCACCCAGGACATCCAGCTGCCGGACCTGCTGGTGGCGGTCGTCGCCCACCCACCGCGTTTCGGCGGGGTGCCGGCCAAGGTCGATGCGAGCAAGGCCAAGGCGGTGCCGGGTGTGGTCGCGGTGGTGCAGTTCCCCGGCAGCGAGCGGCGCTTCGCCGGTGTCGCGGTGCTGGCGAAGAACACCTGGGCGGCGCGCCAGGGCCGCGATGCCTTGCAGGTCGAGTGGGACGAGAGCAAGGCCTTCAGGATGGGCAGCAAGGAAATCTTCGCCCAGTACCGCGAGATGGCCGGCAAGCCCGGCCTGGTGGCGCGCAGTGAGGGGGATGTCGACAAGGTCCTGAAGCAGCCGCCGGCCAAGGTCATCGAGGCGGAGTACGAGTTTCCGTTCCTGGCGCACGCGGCGATGGAACCGTTGAACTGCGTGGTCCAGCTCAAGGACGACGGCGGTTGCCAGATCTGGAATGGCGAGCAGTGGCAGACCGCCGACCAGGCGGCAGTGGCGCAGTTGCTGGGCGTTGCGCCGGAGCAGGTGTCGATCACCCAGTTGTATGCCGGCGGCAGCTTCGGCCGGCGCGCCAATCCTCACTCGGACTACGTGCTGGAGGCGGCGGCCATCGCCAAGGCAGCCCGCGAGCAGGGCATCAAGGCCCCGGTGAAAATGGTCTGGACCCGCGAGGACGACATGCGCGGCGGCTACTACCGTCCGGCGTTCCTGCATCGCGCGCGGCTGGCGCTGGATGCCTCGGGCAACCTGGTGGGGTGGGAACAACGGCTGGTCGGGCAGTCCTTCATCGTCGGTACCCCCTTCGAGAAGGTCATGGTGAAGGACGGTATCGACAAGATCGCCGTGGAAGGTGCGGATGACCTGCCGTACGCCGTACCCAACCTGCGCATCGAGCAGGCCCTGGCCCAGAACGTCACGGTACCGACCCAGTGGTGGCGCTCGGTAGGGCATACCCATACGGCGTTCTCCACCGAGACGCTGATCGACGAGGCCGCCATCGCCGCAGGCAAGGACCCGTACGCGTTCCGCCATGCGTTGCTGAAGGATCATCCCCGGCATCGCGGCGTACTGGAGCTGGCGGCACAACGGGCCAACTGGCAGGCGCCGCTGACCAAGGGCGCCGAGGGCGAGCAGCGTGGCCGGGGCATCGCCGTGCATGAGTCATTCGGCAGCTTTGTGGCCCAGGTGGTGGAGGTGACGGTCAAGGCGGACCACAGCTTCAAGGTGGACCGCGTGGTCTGCGCGGTGGACTGTGGCCTGGCGATCAACCCGGACGTGATCAAGGCGCAGATGGAAGGCGGTATCGGCTTCGCGCTGTCGGCGGCGTTGCACAGCGCCATCACCCTCACGGACGGGAAGGTGGACCAGTCCAACTTCCATGACTTCCAGGTCCTGCGCATCAACGAGATGCCCGCGGTGGAGGTGCATATCGTGCCTTCGGCGGTACCGCCCACCGGCGTCGGCGAACCCGGCGTGCCGCCCTTGGCGCCGGCACTGGCCAACGCGCTGTTCGCCGCTACGGGCAAGCGCATTCGCAGCCTGCCGATCGGCATTCAGCTGCAGGTGTGAGTCGGGACTGGCTGGAGCGGGAGGGGGGCGGATGACCTTTGACGTTATCCGCCCTTTGGTTCAGGGCAGTGCGGGCTTGGCGGTAGAAGCGAGGGCAGGCTGGGTGTTCGGCGTACAACCGCGAATGGTTGTACGCCCTACAGGCAAAAGTGGTTGTCGGGTTCTCAGGCGGCGGAATTCAGCGGTTCCTGGCGGATCAGCTCGCGCAGGGCCCGGCGTTCGTCCGGCAGGGTTGCCGCACGGTGCAGGGCGAGGCTGCCGTCGGCTTCGGTGACCGCGATCTGGGTTTCGAACTGCAGCTGCAGCTCGTCCAGGGTGACGTAGGTGATCCGGTAGGCCTCGTCGATGCGGTTCATGATCGGCAACTCGATGTGGGAGGGCCACAGGCCCGATTGCTGAATAATCTCGCCGACTGGGCTAGGGTTGAAGTGAATAGGCGTGATGATGAACATCACGGCTGACGATGGTGCCGGCGAGATTTTCCGGCACTTGTCATGCAGGACGGGTATCCTGCGCACGCGTGTCCAGACGGCCACGCTGACTTACAACTGGAGCAGTGACATGAGCCGCGACAAGCAGCTTTTCCCGGACGACGAAATCGGCGACGCCCTGTGGGCCCTGCAGGAGGACGGTGAGGACCTCTCCGTCGAGCACGAGGTAGAGTTCGCGGTGATCTTCCCGGACGAACAGTCCGCCCTGGACTTCGCCATCATGCTGCTGCAGAACGGCCAGAAAGTGGCCTACTCGGAGTACGACGGTAACGACCAGCTGCCCTGGCAGGTCCTGGCCTACCCGGTGATGGAGCTCAGCCACGAGCACATCAGCGGCTACGCCGCGCTGCTGTCCGAGCACTCCGCCGACCTGGGCGGCCAGCTGGATGGCTGGTCGGCGCTCTGAGCGGCCGATGCGTCATGAGAGCGGTGCTTCAGCAGGCCGCGTGAGCGTGCACTGACTGCAGGCTCAGCCAACGCCCCGACAGGTTCGGGGCGTTGGTGTTTCTGGAGCATGGAAACGTCGTGACTAGCCGCCGTGCAGCAGCAGGAGGCCCCACAACACCAGCAGTAGCCCCGACGTGCGGCTGAGCCAGGCACCCACTGGCAGATACTTTTCCAGCAGCACATAGGCGCCAATCAGGGCGACCCAGAGCAGGTTCATCAAGCCCACGACGAACAGCACTCCCATCAACGCCCAGCAGCAACCCAGGCAATACAGCCCATGGGCCAGCCCCATGTGCCACGCACCGGACGGGCCGGGCCGCCAGTAGGCCAGCAGGAATTGCAGCGGAGACTGGCAATGGTGCAGGCAAGCGCCTTTGGCGGGCAGGAACTGATAGAGGCCGGCGCCCAGCAGAAAGGCCGCTCCCAGCCATGGGTTCTGGCTGCGCATCTCCATACTGAGCAGCGCCCGCTGGTCCAGCAGCCATTGCAGGAGCGTGGCGACCAGGCTGAAACCGCCCCAGACCAGCACGTAGGCGCCGCAGAAGAGCAGCAGCGCCAGGTTTCGCTGGTCGGCGGGGAGCCGCTGGCGGAGGGTGTGCTGATAAAGCAGGAACATCGGTGCCGCGCTGGGGAGCATCATGCCGACCATCATGATGCTCCACATGGCGAACATCAGCAGGGCGTCGCGCAGTGTCCATGGCATCGGCATGCCTTCCATGGCCATCTCCAGCATGCTCCCGGGAGCGGCCATGCGCCGTGCAAGGTCCAGCAGAAATACCCATGCGACCATGGTCAGGACGGACAGCAACATCACCAGCAATGCCGATTGCCGGCTCAACCACCTGGACGCCGCACGGGGGCCGGAGCCGGGCTCCGACACCGTCAGCGCACCACGCCCTGTCCCGTGAAGCGCAAGCGGGCGAAGTGCCCGTGGCTGCCTTGCGAGCTGATTCTGATGCCGCCCTGCGCATTGAAGCTGCCGCTGGCCATTTCTGCGTCGGTGAACTCGAAGCCATCCGGCAACGTCAGGCGGGCCCGCTGCGGCTCACCGGTCACGGGATTGCGAATCGGTTCGCCCTTGACCTCGAGTACGTCTGGAATGCGGGTGTGCGCGTTGCGCTCATCGATGTCGATCGTGAATTCGATAGGGACAAAGCAAGGCTCGAGGACTTCGGAGAGGGTGGTGCTGAATACCTGGAACACCGTAGCGCCCGGCACGGTTTCCGCACCCGACAGAATGGTCAGCAGGGCCGCGCGTTGCTCCGGGGTGGCGCGCTCTTCGATGAAGACCTGGCAGCGACCATTGCCTTCATGAATGGCGCCAGGCCAGGCAAAAGTGCCGACCCAGCAGAGCCCGTCGAGCACCTGGTTCTCGAAATGCCCCTTGTCGATTCGCATGCTCACCACTGCTTCGCACTTGCCGTGGGTCGGCGGGGAGCTGAATTGGCACGGGCAACCCCAGTTGCAGTTACAGGACACGAACTCGACGCCTTCGAGGCGCCAGTCAGCCATCGCCATGGCGCACCTCCTCATTGATTGATCTGAAGCGGATACTGCCCTCATTAATAACGCTAGCAGACACCACCCACGCCGAAGGGCCCGCCGACCGGGGGGCAGGACGAAGCAGCCAGCGACCGGGATGGCCTTGCCGGTCAGGCAGGCGCCCATCTGCGATGAGCGGATTGGCGGCCAGGGTGGTAGGCCGATCATGGTGTTGCTGGAGGGATTCGCCAGGTTCGGCCGCCGCCCATGACGCTGCCGCCAAGTCTCAGGCGGCGCTGTACCCCGCTTCGGGAAAGCTACCGTAGCGGCGCTATGAAGCCTGTATGGCCAATCGCCCAGGTCTGCGAGCCGGCCGTCACTCCGGCAGCGGCTGCTTGCGCGCTACCTGGCGCAGCGCCTGTTCGTAGTAATCCACGCTCTGCGCGCCGGAAATCAGCTGGCGACCGTTGAGGATCACCGCCGGCACGGCACGGATGCCGTGGCTGGTGTAGAAGTCCTCTTCGCTCACCACCTCGTCGGCATAGGCGTCGCTGTCGAGGATTTCCCGCGCCCGCACTGCATCCAGGCCGACGCTGACCGCTACGTCCAGCAGCACTTCAGCATCGCTCGGGTCTCGCCCTTCGCCGAAGTAGGCGTGCAGCAGGGCCTGCTTGAGGGCTACGTCTCGGTGCGACTCCGCCGCCCAGTGCAGCAGGCGGTGGGCATCGAAGGTGTTGTAGATGCGGTTGCGCTTCTTCAGGTCGAAGTGCACTCCGACTTCCTCGCCCATGGCGCGCAGGTGTTCCTGATTGCGGGCGATCTCCTCGGCGCTGCTGCCGTACTTGCGCTGCAGGTGCTCCACCAGGTCCTCGCCCTCGGCGGGCATGTCCGCGTTGAGTTCGAAGGGCTTGATGCGCAGCTCGACAGTCAGTTCGTCGTCCACGCGGCGCATGGCTTCCAGCAGGCCGTTCAGGCCAATGGCGCACCAGGGGCAGACCACGTCGGAGACGAAATCAATGGTGATGCTATCGCTCATGGTGGCGATCTCCGGCAAATGGGCGTGGCTCAAGGATGGACCCGGAAGGGTGTTCGAATCCAGTAGCGGAGTTGTCAGGCTGGGTCGTTTCTTATGTAATTTCTCTGAATATTCCATAAAACATTGATATGTAACGATTAATATATTCTAGAAATTACTTTAACTGTCGCGACAGTCTGGCGCCTGCCCTAGGTCTGCACGCCTAGGGATGCGGGCTTTCCAGGGCTGTGGGGAGGATTGTTTTTCCAGGATGATAGTAATTTTATGGATTAAGTTATATCTATAAGTAGTTGATATTTAAAATATTTGTATTCGTCTGGTTGTGGGAGGCTTGCGGCGGCGGTGTCTCGGCCGGCGCAGGCTGTTCCCAGGGCTGCCGCTTCTGCTTGCGAAGAACATCGGGACAGCTGAGGACCAGGGCGCCGAACGACCCTGCATGTCCGCTGCAAACGCCTGTCAGTCGACGCTATCCGCGCCCGCCGACGCAATCGGTCGGACGGTCATGACGGCAACGTTGCGCTACTGGAATTGCCACGAAGACGCGCTACCTTGACCCTGTTGTGCGTAGATTTTTCCGACGCACCGCTTCCCGCCGTCCCGCGCAGGCAACGGATCTGCAGCTGCAGGCCCGGCAGTCAACCAGTAGATACGGAGCACGCCATGGCTCGCACCACGCCCATCGAGCTTTACCGCAATATCGGCATCGTCGCCCACGTCGACGCCGGCAAGACCACCACCACCGAGCGCATCCTGTTTTACACCGGGGTGAACCACAAGATGGGTGAGGTACACGACGGCGCGGCGACCATGGACTGGATGGTGCAGGAGCAGGAGCGCGGCATCACCATCACCTCGGCGGCGACCACGGCCTTCTGGCAGGGTTCCGCCAAGCAGTACGGCCACAAGTTCCGCTTCAACATCATCGACACCCCCGGTCACGTCGACTTCACCATCGAGGTGGAGCGCTCCCTGCGTGTGCTCGATGGCGCGGTGGTGGTGTTCAGCGGCGCCGACGGTGTCGAGCCGCAGTCCGAGACGGTCTGGCGGCAGGCCAACAAGTACCACGTGCCGCGCCTGGCCTACGTGAACAAGATGGACCGCCAGGGCGCCGACTTCCTGCGGGTGGTCAAGCAGATCCAGCAACGCCTGGGGCACAACCCGGTGCCGATCCAGCTGGCCATTGGCTCCGAGGAAACCTTCGCCGGGCAGATCGACCTGGTGAAGATGAAGGCCATCGTCTGGAACGACGCCGACCAGGGCACCAGCTACATCGAGGAACCGATTCCCGCCGAACTCCAGGCCCTGGCCGAAGAGTGGCGCGCGCACATGATCGAAGCCGCCGCCGAGGCCAACGAGGAGCTGATGAACAAGTACCTCGAAGGCGAGGAGCTGAGCGTCGAGGAGATCAAGGCCGGCCTGCGCCAACGCACCCTGGCCAACGAGATCGTCCCGGCGGTGCTGGGCTCCTCGTTCAAGAACAAGGGCGTGCCGCTGGTGCTCGATGCGGTGATCGATTACCTGCCGGCGCCGTCGGAAATCCCGGCGATCAAGGGCACCCACCCGGACGACGAGGAGAAGCACGACGAGCGCCACGCTGACGACAGCGAGCCGTTCTCGTCACTGGCCTTCAAGATCGCCACCGACCCCTTCGTCGGCACCCTTACGTTCACCCGCGTCTATTCCGGCGTGCTCTCCAGCGGCGACGCCGTGCTCAACTCGGTGAAGGGCAAGAAGGAGCGCGTCGGGCGGATGGTGCAGATGCACGCCAACCAGCGCGAGGAGATCAAGGAATGCCGTGCCGGTGACATCGCCGCGCTGATCGGCATGAAGGACGTCACCACCGGCGACACCCTGTGCGCCATCGACAAGCCGATCATCCTCGAGCGCATGGACTTCCCGGACCCGGTGATCTCGGTGGCCGTGGAGCCCAAGACCAAGGCCGACCAGGAGAAGATGGGTATCGCCCTGTCCAAGCTGGCCCAGGAAGACCCGTCATTCCGTGTGAAGACCGACGAGGAGACCGGGCAGACCATCATCTCCGGGATGGGCGAGCTGCACCTGGACATCATCGTCGACCGCATGCGCCGCGAGTTCAACGTCGAGGCCAACATCGGCAAGCCGCAGGTGGCCTACCGCGAGGCGATCCGCAGGAAGTGCGAGATCGAGGGCAAGTTCGTCCGCCAGTCCGGCGGTCGCGGCCAGTTCGGTCACTGCTGGATTCGCTTCGAACCGGGCGAGGCAGGCAAGGATGGCCTGGAGTTCGTCAATGAAGTGGTGGGCGGCGTGATCCCCCGCGAGTTCATCCCGGCGATCCAGAAGGGTATCGAGGAGCAGATGCAGAACGGCGTGCTCGCCGGCTACCCGCTGATCGGCCTGAAAGCCTCGGTGTTCGACGGCTCCTACCACGACGTGGACTCCAGCGAGATGGCGTTCAAGATCGCCGCCTCCATGGCCACCAAGCAGCTCTCGCAGAAGGGCGGCGCGGTGCTGCTGGAGCCGGTGATGAAGGTCGAGGTGGTGACGCCGGAGGAATACATGGGCGATGTGATGGGCGACCTCAACCGCCGGCGCGGCCTGATCCAGGGCATGGAAGACACCCCTGCGGGCAAGGTGATCCGCGCCGAGGTGCCGCTGGGCGAGATGTTCGGCTATGCCACGGACGTGCGGTCGATGTCCCAGGGGCGGGCGAGCTACTCGATGGAGTTCACCAAGTACGCCGAGGCGCCGGCGAATATCGCCGAGGCAATCATCAAGAAGGCCAATGGGTGATCGTGGCTGAATGAACAACGGCGCCTGCGGGCGCCGTTGTTCATTGTGGGGGGCTTCAGGCGGGGCTGAATCTGATCGCGGGCCATGCCCGCGATACTTTTCCGGGTGCGAATGCGCTGATCGCTTACGACCGGTACAGCACCGGCCGGCGCAGGTGCACGTAGCTGTAGCCTTCGCGCGCCAGGGCGATGCGTTGCGGGTCCAGCTCGGCCACCAGCAGTTCCTCGCCGTGCTTGGCCTGGGTCATCACCTGGCCATCCGGCGCGACGATGCAGCTCAGGCCGCAGTACTCCAGTTCGCCTTCAGGGCCCGCGTAGTTGGCGTAGGCGAGGAACACCTGGTTCTCGTAGGCGCGGGTGGGCACCAGCACCTGGGCGACGAACTCGTAGGGGCGCATGTTGGCGGTGGGTACCAGCACCAGGTCGGCGCCGGCCAGTGCCAGGGTGCGCACGGCCTCGGGGAATTCGACGTCGAAGCAGATCAGCAGGCCGATCTTCCAGCCGTCCAGCTCGAAGATCGCCGGCGGCGTGTCGGAGGCGCTGAACTGGGTGCGGTCGAGGTCGCCGTAGAGATGGGTCTTGCGGTAGTTGGCGCGCCGTTCGCCCTGGCGGTCGATCAGCTGCACGCTGTTGAAGATGGCGCCGCCGGCATCACGCTCCGGGTAGCCGTAGAGAATGCCGATCCTGTGCTGGCGGGCGACTTCGGCGATGCGTGCCGCCGAGGGGCCGTCGCTGGCTTCAGCCAGTTCGGCAACGCGTTTGGCGCCGATGTTGTAGCCGCTGAGGAACATTTCCGGCAGGACCAGCAGATCCGCGCCGCTCTGCACCGCCTGCCGGGCGGCCTGCTCGAGGCGGCGCAGGTTGCCGGCGACGTCGTCGGGGCCGGGTGGGCACTGGTATAGGGCCAGGTACATGGTGATCTCCTCGAATGAGCGCAGGCGGGATCGGGAAAGTGTGCGCTTTCTTCCGATCCCGCGCGAGTCAGGCTTGGGTAACCGTCTTTGGAAGCCGGGGGCTCAGTCAGGCAGCTCCATCGGGCCGAGTTCGGCGAAGCGGTCGCCCGGGCCGGGGTTCTGCGGATGGGTGGCGCCGCCGAAGTGCTTCATGATGCCCCACACGGCGTTGAGCGAGGTCTGCACCGCGCCTTCCACCCAGGCCGGGGTCCAGGACACGTCGTCACCGGCGATGAAGATGCCGCGCTGTTCGGCCGGCATGTCGTCCTGCATGAAGTGCGCGTACATGCGCTGGTTGTAGCGGTAGTGACCCGGCAGCGCGCCCTTGAAGGCGCCGAGGAAGTGCGGGTCGGCTTCCCAGGAGACGGTGATGGGGTTGCCGATGACGTGGCTGGCGATGTCGACCTTCGGGTAGACCTTCTTCAGCGCGTCCAGGGCCAGTTGCACGCGCTTCTCCACCGGGTGCGGCAGCATCTTCATGGCGTCGCTCATCCAGGAGTAGGACAGGCAGATCACGCCCGGCTTGTCGTCGCCGTTATCGAACAGGTAAGTGCCGCGGGTGAGGCGGTCGGTGAGGGTCATGCTCATCACGTCGCGGCCGGTTTCCGGATCCTTGTCCTTCCAGAACGGGCGGTCGACCATCACGAAGGTCTTCGACGACTGCATGTAGCGGGTACGGTCCAGGGCCATCCACATCTTCTGCGAGAACAGCGCTTCTTCGCACTCGATCTGGGTGGTCAGCAGCCAGGTCTGGCAGGTCGCCAGAACGGCGGCGTAGTGGCGGGTATCGCCCCAGTAGTCGGTGACGGCAAAGGTGCCGTCGGCGGCGCGGGCGATCTTCTTCACGCCCGGACGCGGTGCGCCATTGTGCAGCGTGGCGAGGGAAGTGCCGGCCGGCCAGTGCGCGCATTGTTCCGGCACGTGGCTCCAGATGCCGCGCGGCACCTGCTCGACGCCGCCGACAACGAGGTGCTGGTGGTCGTCGCAGTTGGTCATCACCACGCGGAAGATTTCCAGCATGGAGTTGGGGAAGTCGGAGTCCCAGCCGCCGGTGCCGAAACCGACCTGGCCGAAGATTTCACGGTGGCGGTAGGAGAGGCGGGAGAAGGCCTTGGAGGTGGCAACGAAGTCGTAGAAGGTGCGGTCGTCCCACTTGGGCACCAACTCGTCCCACAGGGCCTTGAGCTTGACGGTGTCGCGCTCGCGGATGGCGTCCTGGATTTCGGAGAAGCGTGCGCCGTCTTCCAGGGCGTCGGCCCAGGCCTGGGCCACTTCGCGGAAGATTTCCGGCAGGTCTGCCATCTTCTCGGCGTAGTGGCTGGTGCCTTCGAGGTCCACCACGGTGCTGCCGGAGGCGGGCGTCAGCGGGTTGGGGAAGGGTTTGGTTTCCAGGCCGAGCTTGTCGACGTAGTGGTAGAAGGCGGTGCTCGACACCGGGAAGCGCATGCCGCCCAGCTCGGCGATGATGCCGTCGGCGCCTTCGAAGGTCTCCGAGCGCAGGCGACCGCCCATCTTCGAGGCCTCATAGACCACGGGCTTGAGGCCCATCTTCATCAGCTCGTAGGCCGCCACCAGGCCGGAGATGCCGGCGCCAACGATGGCCACTTCCTGGCCATGCTTGTCGGCGGGGATGCTGCCCAGGCCGGCGGGGTGTTCGATCCAGTCGTCGAAGGCGAAGGGGAAGTCCGGACCGAAGATGGTTACCGGTTTCTTGCCGGGGGTGTGGGGGTGGCGGTTCTTGTGCATTGGAGGCTCCCTTTTGTTCGGCGTGCCGGTTTTGATCAACCAGCTTGGCAAGGCTTATCGCGGCCCGCAGGGACCAGTCGATGGATGGTGCGCGGGCAAAGAAATGGCGAGCTGTGAGGGCTCGCCTTGGCGCTAACTATTACAAAGGGGGTCGTTGAAATGAATCCGTGAATCTGCAAAATGCTTAAGAGCTTTTATACAGATTGATAGATGAAATGAACAAAAGCACGAAAAACTCCGATTCCATGCTGCTCAACCTACTGCGCGCCAACGCCCGCGAGTCGATTTCCGAGCTGGCGCGCAAACTGGGTGTGTCGCGTTCCACGGTGCAGAGCCGGATCGAGCGGCTGGAGCAGCAGGGCATCATCAGCGGCTATTCGATCAAGGTGTCGGACAGCTATGCGCAGTCCCTGGTGCGTGCCCATGTGCTGGTCACGGCGCTGCCGAAGCTGTCACACCAGGTGGTGCAGGCGCTGGAGAAGATCGCTGAGGTGAGGACGCTGCATTCGGTGAGCGGCAACTTCGACATGATCGTGATCGTCGAGGCGCTGTCGATCCGCGACCTGGATGCGGTGCTTGACCGCATTGGCGCGCTGGACGGGGTGGAGCGGACCATGTCGTCGATCATCCTGTCGACGCGGATCGATCGCTGAATCTGTGCCCTGCCGTAGAAGCGCGCCATGCCCGCGAATCGCGCGCATGGCGCGCTTCTACAAGGCCTGCCGGGCGATTGGTCCCATTGGTCTGCCGGTATTGCCGGGAATTGGCTATTCGAAGCGGCGCCCCGCAGCGGTAACGTAGCGCCATTCCCGCAATCCCGCGGACCCACTGGAGAAGATCATGAGTGCACGTATCGAATGGCCGAAGAAGTCCCCCGATGCCTACAAGGCCATGCTCGGCCTGGAGCAGGCACTGGAAAAATCCGGCCTGGAGCTCCCGCTGCTGGAACTGGTGCGCCTGCGCGCCTCGCAGCTCAACGGCTGTGCCTATTGCATGAACATGCACGCCAATGACGCGCGCAAGGCCGGCGAGACCGAGGCGCGCCTGCAGACCCTGAGCGCCTGGCGTGAAACGCGCTTCTTCACCGAGCGCGAGCGCGCCGCGCTGGCCTGGACAGAAAGCCTGACCCTGCTGGCCGAGAAACACGCGCCGCAGGACCAGTTCGACGCCCTGCGCGAGCATTTCAGCGAGGTGGAAGTCGTCAACCTGACCCTGGCGATTGCCACGATCAATGCGTGGAACCGCTTTGGTGTGGGCATGGCGCTGGTGCCTTGAATCGGGACTGATGGAAGAGGGCGCCTGCGGGCGCCTTTTTCGTATTTGGAGCGTCCTCCGGTCGCTTATCGCGGGCATGGCCCGCTCCTACAGTCGCCTGGGGCGTGGTGCTTCCCTGTAGGAGCGGGCCATGCCCGCGATTTTTGTCGTTCAGCGCTTGTAGAGCACCACCGCCGCCCGCAACTTGCTGCGGCCAAAGCGGCTCATCTGCTCGAATTCTCCGTGGCTCACCGGAATATGCTGACAGTCCAGTGGCTCGCGGTGCTGGCTGTGATCGACGTCGGGGTCGTGCAGGTAGACGAAGTCCTCGTCGCAGTCGGTGACCACCACCCAGTGCGGCGCCTTGGATCGGGTCAGGCGGTAGCTGCTGATCAGCACCAGTGGCTGGCCGCCGGCTTCCAGCGCGGTGTCGATGTCCAGCTGACTGACCAGCAGTTGCTCCACGTTGCTCTGCGCCAGTTCGCGGGTGAAGTCGTCATGCACCAGGCGCATCACCTCGCGCTTTTCTTCGCTGCGTACACCGTCGAGGAACAGCGGGCCGTCCTCCGACAATTGCAGCTGCACGCGAAAACCCCGGCGCCAGGCGGCCAGGGCCAGGCCCTGCGGGCTGCAGCCGCCGTGGCCGGCGGTCATATAGATAGTGGTGGCTTCGCGCCACAGGCGCAGCTCCTCGCGGCGCTCCAGAACCCTTTCGTGCTCCAGTGCGCCCATGGCCATCAGCAGGCAGGACGGACCGCAGGTGAACTCGGTGGTCTGGCGGTAGAAGGGCACGTGCCGTGGTGCGTGGCCGCTGATCTGGCGGATGCGTTTCTCGAAGCGGAGCGCTTCGCTGTGGTCCTCGTAGTAGTCGCGCACCGTGGCGAAGGGACGGTAGCCGTTGCGCTGGTAGAGGATGATGGCGCCGCGATTGTCCGGACGGACTTCCAGGCGCATGTAGGCGCAGTCGTTTTCGATCGCTTCCGCCTCGGCACGGTCCAGCAGTTTCTGCCCCAGGCCAATGCCGCGCGCGCGCTCGTCGAGGGCGATGGAGTACAGACGGGCCAGGGAGGTGCCCTGGTGGAACAGCACCAGGGCGTAGCCCAGCAGGCTGCGGTCGGCTTCGGCGACGATCAGCGAGGCGTGGGCCCGGGTGATCATCCACTGGAAGTTGCGCCGCGACAGGCGGTCATAGTCGAAGCAGCGGTTTTCCAGCTCGACCAGGGCGTTCAGATCATCAGCGGTGGCGGCGCGAAGGTGCAGGTTCATACCGGTAAGGATTCGTTAACCTGAATGGAGCACGTTGGTTGGGTGAAGGGCGCGAACGTACTGCCCTGCCACGCGGTCGAAGCAGCATTCAGCGGAGTATTGTCCCTGACTCAAAGCGCGGCAAGCGCTATCCCCTGCGCCCTGGAGGTGTCGTGAGCAAGTTGTTCATCATCGTCGAACGCAAGGAAGACTGGGCGTCCTACTACCCCAGTGAAGATGTGGTCAGCGCCCAGGAATACCTGGAGATGCCCATCGATGACGACAACGGTAAGCGTGTGCAGGTGATCAACTTGTGCCGCAACTACAAATACCTGGGCCACGGTTATTACTGCTCGCTGTTGGCCGAGGCACGCGGGCACAAGGTGATTCCGTCGGTACGCAGCATCAGCGAGCTGGCGAAGAAATCCCTCTACAGCCTGGCCCTGGAAGACCTGGAGAAGACCCTCGACAAGGCGCTGGCCGACCATCCCTACGGCAATACCGACGGTTTCACCCTGACCCTGTACTTCGGTCGCACCGACATGGAGCCGCTGCAGGACCTGGCGCGCCAGCTGTTCGAGGTGTTTCCCTGTCCGATTCTGCTGGTGGAGTTCCGCAAGACCCGCGGCTGGCACATCGAGGGTGTAAAGCCAGGCAACATCCATAAGCTGCGCGAGGATCAGGAAGACCTGTTCGCCAATGCGCTGGACAGCTTCAGCCGGCAGATCTGGCGCAAGCCGCGCTCGCGCAAGCAGTACCGCTACGACCTGGCGATCCTCCACGATCCGGAAGAGGCCTTCCCGCCGTCGGACGCCAAGGCGCTGAAGAACTTCATCCGCGTCGGCCGCAGCCTCGGCATTGACGTCGAGCTGATCGAGAAGAAGGACTACTCGCGGCTGGCCGAATACGACGCGCTGCTGATCCGCGAGACCACCAGCGTCAGCGACCACACCTACCGCTTCGCCAAGAAGGCCGAGAGCGAGGGCATGGTGGTGATGGACGACCCAGTGTCGATCCTGCGCTGCACCAACAAGGTCTACCTGGCGGACCTGCTGCGCAGCCACAAGCTGGGCATGCCGGCCACCGAGATTCTCTACAAGGACAACCCGCAGGAGCTGGAGAAGGTTGGAGAGCGGCTGGGCTTCCCGCTGGTGTTGAAGATTCCCGACGGCAGCTTCTCCCGTGGGGTGATCAAGGTGTCGAACCAGGAGGAGCTGCTCAGCGCCAGCGCCGAGCTGTTCGAGCGCTCGGTGCTGCTGTTGGCCCAGGAGTTCTTCTATACCGAGTACGACTGGCGCATCGGCGTGCTCAACCAGAAACCGATCTTCGCCTGCCAGTACTTCATGTCCAAGGGCCATTGGCAGATCTACGACCACAGCCCCGAGGCCGAAGAGCTCAGTGGAGATTTCCGCACCATGGCGGTCCACGAGGCACCGCGCAAGGTGGTGGAGCTGGCGGTGAAGACCGCCAATCTGATCGGCAATGGCTTGTACGGGGTGGACCTGAAGCAGTCCGGGGATCGGGTGGTGGTGATCGAGGTGAATGACAACCCGAATATCGACTGCGGCGTGGAGGATGTGTACCTCGGCGACGAACTTTACAAGCTGGTGCTGGAGGAGTTCGTGCGCCGTCTCGAAGTCAAGCGGCGCGGGCTTGGCTGGTGAGACCGATTCGGCATTGACCTTATAGAAAAACGGTCGATGGAGCCGTCAATATATTGCTAGCGTTACAAATTGGAGCGCCAAACGACTGTTTTTTAAAGTTTTTCAAAAAAATGGCGCCAAGGAAGGGAGCATGCTTGAGGCGGCATCGAATCTTCGACGCTTGCTGGTAGTTGATCCTTGCGATGACTGTCGGCGGCTATTACCCGGACTCCGGGCGGCTGGATGGGAGGTGGACAGTTGCGGGCTGGATTTGGCCGGCGAGCGCAGCTGCGACGTCGGTCTGTTGCGCTTGCAGCCCGAGCACCTGGATCGTCCCGAGTCGATCAAGGAGCTCATCAGTCGCAGCGGCACTGAATGGATCGCGGTGCTGAGTCCCGACATATTGCCGATCCATGAGGTCGGCGATTTCGTCAGCGAGTGGTTCTTCGACTTCCACACCTTGCCGTTCGACGTGGCGCGGGTGCAGGTCACCCTGGGGCGCGCCTTCGGCATGGCGCGCCTGCGTGGGCGCGGCAGCGTGCATAGCGAGGAAGGGCAGCACGAGCTGCTGGGCGAGAGCCGCGAGGTTCGCGAGCTGCGCAAACTGCTGGCGAAGTTCGCGCCGACCGAATCCCCCGTGCTGATACGTGGCGAGAGCGGCACCGGCAAGGAACTGGTGGCGCGCACGCTGCACCGGCTATCGCGGCGCTCGGTGCGTCCGTTCGTGGCGATCAATTGCGGCTCGATCCCGGAAAACCTGATCCAGTCGGAGCTGTTCGGTCACGAGAAGGGCGCGTTCACCGGCGCGCACCAGCGCAAGATTGGTCGCTTCGAGCAGGCCAATGGCGGCACGCTGTTCCTCGACGAGGTAGGCGATCTGCCGTTGGAGCTGCAGGCCAACCTGTTGCGCGTGTTGCAGGAGAAGCAATTCGAGAGGGTCGGTGGCAGTCAGCCGATCGATGTCGACGTGCGGGTGCTGGCGGCCACCCATATCGATCTGGAGGCGGCGATTCGCGCGGGAACCTTCCGTGAGGACCTGTACTACCGCCTCAACGTCCTGCAGGTCTCGACCTCGCCGCTGCGCGACCGCAATGGCGACATGGCGCTGCTGGCCAATCACTTCGCCCACCTCTACAGCGTTGAGACCGGCCGCCGGCCACGGCGTTTTTCCGACGATGCCCTGGCGGCGATGGCGGAGCACAACTGGCCTGGCAACGTCCGCGAATTGGCCAATCGGGTGCGCCGGGGACTGGTGCTGGCCGAGGGGCGGCAGATCGAAGCACGCGACCTGGGTCTGGAGCGGCAGAAGGGCAAGCCCACGCACCAGCCGCTGGTGACCCTGGAGGAATACAAGCTCGGCGCCGAGCGCCAGGCGATGTGCGATGCCCTGGCGCGACACGGCGACAACCTTAGCGTGGCGGCGCGGATGCTGGGGATTTCGCGGCCGACGTTCTACCGGCTGCTGCACAAGCATCAGTTGCGATAGGTCCGGACTTTGTCCGCGATGCTCCATGCCGAGTCAATCGCGGATGTTCCCACGCACAGGCTCCACTGCAGGAGCACGCCAAGCGTGCGATCGCGGGCATGGCCCGCTCCTGCAAGGGCTGGCATCAGGATGGCGAGCTTGCGATTCACGAGAACAAGGCGAAGGCCCCGGAAACGGGGCCTTCGTGTTTAGCTGAAGAGAGACTTGCCGGCGGAAACGCGGGCTGGGCAGCCGGCGTCGATGGGCAGCGAGTGGCGGTGCGGGGGGCCACCACTGGCTGCCATATGGACGCTTGCGTTGTCGGTGGCGGAGCCGTTCTGGTGGCCCTGAGCGTATAGGGCCCGGCTGTCCGCATTGCCGGTTTCGTTGCCCCCGGGGCATAGCATGTTGCTCCAGGTATTGGGATAGGTATCGCCATTGTGCTCGGAGATACCCGAGTAGCAACCGTCATTAGCGAAGGTCATGCCGGCTGATGCAGATCCGGTCTGGAGGGTGGCGTCTTTGACGGTGATGTTGCCAGGGCTGGGCCGCATTGCGCTGCCAGCGGAGTTGGCGTGCTGACCGTAGGGACTGGTTGCCGCCTTGCTGTTTTTCTGTGAGTGATCGATGGCCGCAGTCATGTCGATGCGGAAGTTGCTGGTCGTGCGTTGCGATGAGTTCGCCAGGCTCCTGAAGGCGGCGGTCGAATCGCTGCCGAGTGTTTCGGAGACCTGTTGCTCACCGTCGTCAGCTACCCGTGGGTTCCCGGCGCCGTTGGAGAGGTTGCCATGGACGTCGTGGCCGGCACCGTCGAGAAGCGCAGACTCCTGGGCGCCCTGAGCCACCGCCCACGGCAGTAGCGCAAGCGCGGCGCAAAAGACTGCGACCAGGGCCGAGCAGGTGGCGATTGTCCTTGCAATACTCTCCGGCATGCCCGTAGCTCCTACGTGATGCACCGAGCTGGTACCAGCGATGCAGAGCGGAAGCAGTTGCTGTGCCGGAATTACGTTGTCTTGCAGAATCAGTGACTTGGAGAGTCCGGTCGACGCTGTAGTGGGGCAGCTGTTGCATCGGCATTACAGTGGCGCCGTGGGGAAATCCAGGCGAAGGCTCTGGAATCGGGCCTGGATCAAGGATGAATCAGTTACTGTTTCGTGGATGAAACACCTCGCCGGACCTGGGTTGGTATTTCCCGGCTCGCCGGGCCTTGCGCGGGATCGAGCTGTTTCAAGGATTTAACAACTGGCTCTGGCCATGGGCTTTCCGGCGGGTGTGTGTCATTGCATCACTCCGTGCGGGCATTTTTCACCGCCTGGCGAACGCCATCTCCCTTCGGTGGTCTGCTTCACGCGACCGATAGACTGTCGCGGCCGGGGCCATCGGAGGTACCGGCTGGATGAGAATTTTTCGTTAAATACGTAGTAAGCAGTGGCCAATGCTTTAGCATGCCGACGCCTTGTCGAGGTTCAGGACCCTGTGTCCTGGCCTCGTTGGCCGGCCCAGCCGGAACACATCATTAGAAAAGGCGAGCCATCGAGCCGCGCGGGGGAAGCGATATGGATTTGTGGAGTGCCTTCCAGGCATTCGTTCTCGGGGTGGTCGAGGGGCTCACGGAGTTCCTGCCAGTCTCCAGCACCGGCCACCAGATCATCGTGGCGGACGTCATCGGCTTTGGCGGTGAACGCGCCGAGGCGTTCAACATCATCATCCAGCTGGCGGCCATCCTGGCGGTAATGTGGGAATTCCGCCGCAAGATCCTCGACATCGTCGTCGGCCTGCCCACCCAGGCGCGGGCCCAGCGCTTCACCGTCAACCTGCTGATCGCCTTCGCGCCGGCCGTGGTACTGGGTGTGGCCTTCGCCGACAAGATCCATCACTACCTGTTCAACCCCATTACCGTCGCCGTGGCACTGGTCATCGGTGGCGTGGTGATCCTCTGGGCCGAGGGGCGTGAGCACACTGTCCGTGCCGAGACGGTGGACGACATGACCTGGAAGGATGCCCTCAAGGTCGGCTGTGCCCAGTGCCTGGCATTGGTGCCCGGCACCTCGCGGTCGGGGGCCACCATCATCGGCGGCCTGCTGTTCGGCATGTCGCGCAAGGCCGCCACCGAGTTTTCCTTCTTCCTGGCGATGCCGACCATGGTGGGGGCGGCGGTCTACTCCGGGTACAAGTACCGTCATCTGTTCCAGCACGATGACCTGCCGGTGTTCGCCGTGGGCTTCGTGACCTCCTTCATCTTCGCCATGATCGCCGTGCGCGGCCTGCTGAAGTTCATCGCCAGCCACAGCTACTCGGTGTTCGCCTGGTACCGTATCGCGTTCGGCCTGCTGATTCTGGCGACCTGGCAGTTCGGCTTGATCGACTGGAGCAGCGTCAAACCCTGAGTCCGAAGGCGATGGAAAAGAACGGCATCATCAGCCGCTGGGACGATGACAAGGGCTTCGGCTTCATCCGTCCGCAATCCGGTGGCGAAGAACTCTTCCTGCACATCTCGGCATTTCGCGGCGACCGCCGTCCGCAGAGTGGCGACCCGGTGTGCTATGTCCCGGGAAGAGACAAGCAGGGCCGGCTCCGCGCGGAGCACGCGCGACTCGCTGGCCTGGCCATCGACCAGCCGGATATCCGCCGCAAGCCGGGTGCTGCGGCGACCCGTGAGCGGGCCCGCAGCGGTCGGGAAGTCGCCTTCCCGACGCCACCTCGACGCTCCATCGGCCGGGCCCTGCTGCTGTTGGCCGTGCTGCTGGCGCTGCCGGTCAGCGGCGCGATGGTGTGGCTGAAGGACGGCTACTTCGCCTGGTTCCTGCTGCTCTATCCGCTGTTCAGCGTACTGACCTTCCTCGCCTACTGGCGGGACAAGCGCAGCGCCGAGCGGGACGCGTGGCGCACCCCCGAACAGAGCCTGCACCTGTTGGAGCTGCTCGGCGGCTGGCCGGGCGCATTGCTTGCCCAGCAGGTGTTCCGCCACAAGACCCGCAAGCTGTCGTTCCAGCTGGTGTTCTGGGCGATTGTCCTGGTGCACCAGCTGTTCTGGATCGACTGGCTCAGCGGCGGGCGCCTGCTGGGTTGGGTTGGCGTCGTGCTGGGATTGGGGCAGGGCGCCTCATAACGGCGAGTCGTCCTTCGAGAACTCTTCTTCCAGATAGTCCAGCAACGCCCGCACCGCCGGCAGAACGCCGCGCCGGTGCGGGTAGACCGCCTGCAGGTTGGCTTCGGGCTCGCGCCACGTCGGCAGCACGCGCACCAGGCGCCCATCCGCCAGTTCCTCGATGCAGTAGTAGTTCGGCAGCACGGTCACGCCGAGCCCTGCGAGGGCAACGTTCTTGCGAAGGTTGAAGTCCTCCACCGCCAGGCGTGCCTCCAGCGCCAATTCGCAGGTTTCCCCCTGCGGTCCGAGCAGTTTCATGTGCACCTTCCGGTCGCTCTCGATGGCGCCGAGGATGGGCAGGCTGGCCAGGTCCTGCGGGTGGCTCAGCTGCCGTCCCTGCAGGAGCGCAGGCGCCGCCACCAGGGCCGCCATCGCCGGGCGCAGTCGGCGCGAAATAAGCGACAGATCCTCATCGCCCGGCGCGCGGACGCGCAAGGCCACATCCACCCCCTCGTTGAGCAGGTCGACGCGACGGTTGGTCAGTACCAGCTCCAGATTCACCTGCGGATAGGCCGCCAGGAATCCAGGCAGCATCTCGTTCAGCGAGGTCTCCGCCAGGGCGACCGGGCAGGTCAACCGGACCCGCCCGCGTGGCTCCGCGCTGAGCTGGGCGGCCACTTCATCGGCCATTTCCGCCTCCACCAGCATCGCCTGGCAGTGCCGGTAGTAGCGCTCGCCCAGGTCGGTGAGGGCCAGTTTGCGCGTGGTGCGCTGCAGCAGGCGCACGTTCAGGCGCGCTTCCAGCTCAGCCACGCGCCGCGACAGGCGTGACTTCGGCAGCCCCAGCAGGCGGCCGGCGGCGGCGAACCCTCCGGACTCCACCACCTTGGCGAAATAGTAGAGATCATTGAGGTCCTGCATGGGATTGTCCTACTGGTGAGACGAATCATCACATTTTTGCTGACTTATCGATGATTGGCTACATGCGTAGTCTTTTCTCCAACGACGAATTACTCCGCCACCCACCTGGCTTACCTGTTTGGAGAACGCACACATGAAACTTCTGCACATCGATTCCAGTATCCTCGGCGACAACTCCGCTTCCCGTCAGCTCAGCGCCGAACTGGTTGCCGCCTGGGTTGCCGCCGAGCCGGGCGTTCAAGTCACCTACCGTGACCTGGCCGCCGACGCCATCAGCCACCTGTCGTCCGCCAGCCTGGTCGCCGCCGGTACCCCGGCTGAAATGCGCGACGCCGCGCAGAAGCACGAAGCGGCCTTGGGTGAAACCAGCATCGAAGAATTCCTGGCCGCCGACGCCATCGTCATCGGCGCACCGATGTACAACTTCTCCGTCCCCAGCCAGCTGAAGGTCTGGATCGACCGCATCGCTGTCGCCGGCAAGACCTTCCGCTACACCGAAAGCGGTCCGGTCGGCCTGGCCGGTGGCAAGAAAGTGATCATCGTCTCCACCGCCGGCGGCATCCATGCCGGCCAGCCGACCGGTGTCGCCCACGAGAACTACCTGCAGCTGGTGCTGAATTTCCTCGGCATCACCGACATCGAAGTGGTGCGCGCCGAAGGTCTGGCCTACGGTGACGAGCCGCGCCGCAACGCCATCGCTGGCGCCCAGGCGAGCATCGCGAGCCAGTTCGCCGCTGCCTGATCGAATAGGCATCAGGAAAAAGCCCCGCATTGCGGGGCTTTTTTGTTTGTGGGGGTTGGCCGCCCGTCCGCTTCTCCCGGCGCCTGCAGGCTGGCGCGTAGTATGCAAGGAATCTCCCAGGCGGCGCCCAAGGCTCCCAAATGACGCGTGGTGGAGGCCCGTGGCGCCTGAGCTGGATGCGCATCGGGGCGGACTGCACCATGGCGAAGCGTCTGTTGTGGATTCTATTGCTCGTTACCTTCAGTAGCGGAGCCTGGGCGGTGTCGGGCTGGAACGTGGGTTTTCATCGCCTGCAGGTAAGTGATCCGCTGGACCTGGAACCGATGAAGGCCATTGCCTTCTATCCAACGCGCGCCCCGGAGCGACCGCTGCACCTGGGCAATTTCATTGTTGATGTCGCCTATGAAGGCAAGACTGCCAACGGTCGCTTTCCGCTGCTGGTGATGTCCCATGGCAACTACGGCACACCCCTGGCGCAGCGTGACCTGATCGAGGCGCTAGTGCGCAAGGGGTTCGTCGTGGTGACGCTGCTGCATCCCGGCGACAACCTGCATGACCACAGCCGCCTGGGCGCCGTGAGCAACCTCTACGGCCGACCCTTGCAGGTCTCGGAAACCATCAGTGCGGCGCTGCTCGACCCTGAGGTCGCGCGGATTGTCGATCCGCGCAAGATCGGTGTGATCGGATACTCCGCGGGCGGTGAGACGGCGCTGATCCTCGCTGGCGCGCAGCCGAGCCTGGATCGGCTGATCAAGTACTGCCAGAAGCATCCGGATGACGCCGACGCCTGCAGCGACCAGGGCAAACTGCGCGCGGACCGCAGCGACCTGGTGCCGATGGCCGACCCCCGCGTCGGGGCCTTGTTGCTGCTGGCGCCGCTGAGTCTGATGTACGGCGCCCGCGAGCTGGAAGACGTGCAAGTGCCGGTGCTGCTCTATACCGGCAACCAGGATCATGTCCTGGACTGGAAGAAGAATGCCGGCGCGCTGGCGCGCAAGCTGCCGCAGCAGCCGGACCTGCGGGTGCTCGATGGCGCGGGGCACTTCGTGTTCATGTCGCCCTGTTCCGAAGAGGAGCTGGAGGCTACTCCGGACCTGTGTACGGACAGCCAGGGGCTGGATCGCAAAGCCATCCACCGTGATCTCGCGGCGTCGGCGGCGCAGTTCTTCGACGTCAGCCTGGGCAGTGCGCTGATGCAGACATCCGGGCGCTGACAGGCGCTGCGCTTTTGCTCCGCTCTTACGAAAGCAGGTCACGTTAAGAAGATAGAGGCCTGGGATTTCCCCTGTAGGAGCGGGCCATGCCCGCGATCGCGGACAAAGTCCGCGCCCGCGAAAAGCGCACAGAAAAAAGCCCCGCATCGGCGGGGCTTTTTCATGAACGGCGAAGCGTCAGACGATCACGCCCTGGCTGCGCAGGTAGTCATCATAGGTGCCGCTGAAATCGGTCACGCCGGTTTCCGACAGCTCGATGATGCGGGTGGCCAGGGAGGACACGAACTCACGGTCGTGGCTGACGAAGATCAGGGTGCCCGGGTAGTTCTCCAGCGCCAGGTTGAGCGACTCGATGGACTCCATGTCCAGGTGGTTGGTCGGCTCGTCCATCACCAGCACGTTGGGGCGCTTGAGGATCAGCTTGCCAAACAGCATGCGGCCCTGTTCGCCACCGGAGATCACCTTCACCGACTTCTTGATCTCGTCGTTGGAGAACAGCATGCGGCCGAGGGTGCCGCGCACCAGTTGCTCGCCGCCCTGGGTCCACTGGGCCATCCAGTCGAACAGGTTGTAGTCGTCCTCGAAGTCCTCGGCGTGGTCCTGGGCGAAGTAGCCCACGTCCGCGCTGTCGGTCCACTTCACTTCACCGGCGGTGGGCGCCATCTCGCCGACCAGGGTGCGCAGCAGGGTGGTCTTGCCGATACCGTTGGGGCCGATGATGGCGATGCGTTCGCCGGCTTCCACCTGCATGCTCAGGTTCTTGAACAGCGAGGTGCCGTCGAAGCCCTGGCTGACCTTCTCCAGGGTCACCGCCTGGCGGTGCAGCTTCTTGTGCTGCTCGAAACGGATGAACGGGCTGACGCGGCTGGACGGCTTGACCTCTTCCAGCTGGATCTTGTCGATCTGGCGCGCACGGCTGGTGGCCTGCTTGGCCTTGGAGGCGTTGGCCGAGAAGCGGCTGACGAAGGTCTGCAGCTCGGCGATCTGGGCTTTCTTCTTGGCGTTGTCCGACAGCAGGCGCTCGCGGGCCTGCTCGGCCGCGGTCATGTACTCGTCGTAGTTGCCCGGGAACAGGCGCAGCTCGCCGTAGTCCAGGTCGGCCATGTGGGTGCAGACGCTGTTCAGGAAGTGACGGTCGTGGGAAATGATGATCATGGTGCTGTTACGCGCCGTGATGATGTTTTCCAGCCAGCGGATGGTGTTGATGTCCAGGTGGTTGGTCGGTTCGTCGAGCAGCAGCAGATCCGGATCGGAGAACAGCGCCTGGGCCAGCAGCACGCGCAGCTTCCAGCCCGGAGCGACGGCGCTCATCGGGCCGAAGTGCTGTTCCAGCGGAATGCCCAGGCCCAGCAGCAGCTCACCGGCGCGGGATTCGGCGGTGTAGCCGTCGAACTCGGCGAACTGGACTTCCAGCTCGGCCACGGCCATGCCGTCTTCCTCGCTCATCTCCGGCAGGGAGTAGATGCGATCGCGCTCGGCCTTGACCTTCCACAGCTCCTCGTGGCCCATGATCACGGTGTCGATCACGGTGAAGTCTTCATAGGCGAACTGATCCTGGCGCAGCTTGCCCAGGCGCACACCGTTTTCCAGCATCACCTGGCCGCCCGACGGCTCCAGCTCACCGCCGAGGATCTTCATGAAGGTGGACTTACCGCAACCGTTGGCGCCGATCAGGCCATAGCGGTTGCCGTTGCCGAATTTGACGGAAACGTTTTCGAACAGCGGCTTGGCGCCGAACTGCATGGTGATGTTAGCGGTAGAGATCAAGACCTTATCCTGCGGGCTTTCCAGAGGTGTTTAATTGCCTACCTCTGCTTCCTGTACCAATTCCGTACCATTTTTGATTCTGGTCGGTAGCTTTTCGAGCTCGCTCCAATCGGAGGTAGAACTCAGCCATTTGGCGTAGGTCGAGAGCAACATTTGAACGCTATGGCCGAGCTGTCCCGCGATGAATGCTGGATTCATCCCGGCCATTAGGCACATGGTTGCGTAGGTATGTCGGGCGTCGTATTGCCGGCGTCTGCGGATGCCAAGGACATCAAGAGCGGCGTGAAAGTGCTTAATGGTAACACTTGGCTCCTTGATCCACAGCCCACCCTTGCTTGGAGGAAAGACGAATGGGCTCGTGGAGTACTCAGAAACCGACGACATCTCCTTCAATTTTGCGATCCGCCGGGCCTCTTTCAGCGCTCCCAGGGCCCGTTCGTTGAGGAGCACGTCCCGCTCGTGCCTGGTCTTGACCCGCTCCTCGATGCCGCGATCGACGACGATTCGGCACACGTGCGCGCGCCGGGCTTCCTCGTCCACCTCATCCCAACGCAGAGCGAAGGCTTCGCCAGGCCGCATGCCGGTGAAGAACAGGAACTCATAGAGCGCCGCGTAGATGCGCGAGTACCTGCCAAGGTTCTCGTAGAGGTGGGCGATGACGCGCTCGGGCTCTTCCCGGTTGAAGGGATCGGCCAGCTCTTTGGAGCGGCCAGGCTCCTCAATCGACGTCGCAGGGTCCTTCGTCGTCAGGCCTTCTTTCATTGCGGCGGCTGTGATGCTGGCGAGCTTGATCAACGGCCACGAAGTCGTAGTGGGGGGCTGATGTCGTTGCAGTACTTCGTGTGCAGCGCGAGGCCGATGGACTCGGCATCGCGCATAGTGATGTCGGAGCCGCGCCAGTCCACATCGAATTCCGGCTGAAGCAGTGTGTGCGCCAGCAGTTCGGAGGCGTCATAGGCGCTGATCGGCTCGCGGTTCACCCGTGCCGCGTCGAAGGTGGCCGTGCTGGCATGGATCCCGGTGCCGAGCAGAGCGCGTGGCTCCGAACGGCTGCGGATATTGCGGAGGTGGATGCCTTCCCACTTGAAGGCACAGTCGAACAGTGCGCCCCAGGATGAGGCGCGCACCGTGGTGACCGATTGCATGTGGACTCACTTCGCGGCGAATGCCGTCGTGGGTTGCTCGCCGGTGATGTGGTCGGCGGTGGCGGGGCCGATGATCAGGAACAATAAGAAGGCGCAGGTGTGCAGGGCGCCGATGAGAGTGGCTGTACGCTTGGCGTTCACGGCCCACCCCAGGTTCTTGCTGTCCCGCTTGATGGTTAGCGCCATACGGCGCCGCAGATTTACCACCAGCGTCTCGCGCGGCAGGCCGAGTACGGCGGCAATGTTGGCTCCAGCCGGCATGATCAGGCCGGCGACCTGGTCGTCAACGATCGAAGCAACGGGGTGGGTAGTCATGTTGCGGTTCCTTCAATGCATGCCTTGATGTGGGTCTCGCGCAGCTCGGCGTGGCGCCAGTGAATGGTGTCGGCCGCCTCCTGGGGGAGGTTCAGCTCCTGCTGGTTGGTGATGTCGCCCTGGGCGTAGGCCATCTGGATCATCCCGACGGCCATCTTGTCGTTAGGGAGCCGCGACCACGACAGCCGCTCGATCTCTTGCTTGATCAGCTGCAGGGCCCTGTTCGCTCGGCTTCACATGGGGTTGCTCCTCGGGCTCGTCGAGCTCTTCGGGTTCGGGGTCAGAGCCATCCCGCAAGGGATCGCCGCGCGGGTCGTAGGCCGCCTGGGCGCTGCGGAAGTGAGCGCGCCAGCGGGATTCGGAAAGCCAAATGGCGGTGTCGGCATTCGGCAGCAGTCGATCGCTCCGCTGGATGCCGGCGGGAGCGGAGGTGATTGCTCCCGAAGATGGGGGAAAGAGCCCGGCCGGGGTTGGGCGAAGATGGGGGGAAACGGAGAAGCTATTAGATGAAGTTCGTGCTTGAATGCCACGAGCCAAATAGGAGAAGGGAATCCGTGCCGAAGCTCGGCGCACCAAGCAATTTGCTGCTGATAGCAATTGCGTTCCTGTTCAACGCTACGCTTTTGCCCATATCGAACCGAGAGCCGGTCACTCTTGAGTACCTTTCTAACTTTCTGTTCTATGTGGCGGTGTTTGCGCTAATCCCAGCCTTGCTGATGCTTGTTGCCACCGCTTGGATGAAGCGCTTCAGCGTGATGCTGTTGTCCTTTATCTGCCTCACCGTTGTGCCGACGTTGTTGATGACACGTGGTCAGCGGCTTGGCCGAGATGAATTGGTTGTGTGCATTCTGATGCAGATATTCATTTCCTATGGGGCCGCAGTCTTGTTGTTAATCCTCTCGTTTGTGTCCCGCTCCCGAAAGCGTGGGGAAGCTCGCAGGCAAGTCGAGATGTTGGAGCGGGCGCGAGCAGCGAATATTGCGCGGCGAAATGCGGGTTAGTAATCGCGCTCGGCCAGCAGCTCCGGTCACCCTGAATACCTAAGGGTCGCCATCGCGTTTGCAGGCCTTCATTCACTCGAACTGATCCCCGGTCGCCGTAGAGGCAGCGCAGTCAGTTGTTGAGTGTTGTGTTGGGACGGCATCACCCACGGTGCGGTTGACAGGTTGTCGGCTTCTGCTGGTCGTCGCCCCTTGGATCATCGAGGGCGACGACCAGGGTCGAGCAAAGAAGAGAGCGCTTTGGGAGACGTCGCTGAAGACGTCCATCCTCGCGCGCGGCAAGCCCCGGAGGGCGGTCGCAGAGGCAGATGTCCGGCAACTGGTAGGGCGCTTCGCTAACGTCGCGGCGATGTACAACGTGTCGCTTTCCTAGCTGAACCAGCGAGCCGTTTCGGCCCAGCCATGACTGGCCCGGTGTACAGGTTGGAGAGTGTGGCGCGCTACCGATGCGTCGCCACTACTCGGTTGAAATTGCAGCCGCGGCTCTAAGCGAGCGATGTTTCGTGGATATAGAAGGTATTGGTGGTGGGGCCGTCCATGGGAACTATGGATGCCGTCGTCGGATCGTATTTCCTCGGTAGGTAGCCCAGTGAATTCAGAAGCTGCGTGACATTCGCCCAGTCCGAGTTTTCCACGAGAATGGTGGGGTGATACTTGTGGATCGTCTCGCGAAGGCCTTCCAGTACCAGCGCCTCTGCACCTTCCACGTCCACCTTGATGATGTCTGGTGAGAGCTGCAACAGGTCTCCTTTTCTGATGCGACATTCAATTTTCTCGAGCTTCGAAAGTCCGCCGCGCTCTTCGAATTTCTCCTTTACCCAAGGGAGTTCGTAGTAATCGATCTTGATGGATGACTCTTCTAGATAGGGCGTCTCGCCGGAGTACGGCACGTTCAGTTCGAACGTCCCTTCTATGTTGCTCAAGCCAAAGCCATGAACTGAATTGGTGCCAGGAAGGGCTTGTGACACTTCAGTGAGGCTGGGCAGTAGCAGAGGGTTGGCTTCGAACGAGTGAATCACTGCATCCGGGAAGAGGACGCGAAGGGAGACAATGCTTTGTCCCAGGTTGGCACCGATGTCCAGTATCGTTCTTGGGCTGCGTTGGAGCAGGGGAAGACCGTTGAAGTCGACGTCATGGATCTGTTGTAGATTCCAACGATGCAGCACAGCATTCTTAAGCTCGTCAAGATGCATAGCACGTTCCTTCGGCTGGCAGGTACTTCTTGTAAGAAGCTTCTGACAATAGGTCAGTTCTATTTCAGAGTAAATACAATGGCGCCGGCCCTTCGGTTGGAGGTTGCGGTCGTTGGATAGGTTGTGGTAGTCGGGGGGATCTCCGAGGCGCTAGTGGCCTCATTTTGTCGGTGAAGGGCCTTTCCCTGCATGCGTCAGCGGCGTGAGAGTTGAAACCCCCCATTGTCCTGCCTCAGAATTCGGGTGTTCAGAATTCCGGTGGGGGCTGTATGAAAATCTTAAACGCGCAAAATTCGCTCAGGCAGTACCTGGAGCAGGTCAGCGATAAGCTGATCACCATTGTCTCGGCCTCCGCCAGTGAAACCGAGTCGCTGGTCGAGACCCTGGTGGAGAACGGCAACAAGGTCGATCTGCTGGTCGGCACCATCAACTCCTTCTCGTCGCCGGAGTTCATCGATTTCTGCGTGCGCGACACCGACGCGAACGTGACCCTGCACGTGGACTTCCGCGCGCAGAACAGCGTGCACTGGAAGCTGATCCTGGTCGAACCGGACGTTGTGATCCTTGGCAGCGCCAACTTCACCGAGATTGGCCTGAGCCTGACCCGTGACACCTGCACCGTCATCCAGGATGCCGCGCTGTACGCCGACTACCAGGCACGCGTGGCTGCGATCAAGGCGATCGATGGGGTGATGCTCGGCGAGGACAACCCGGCCTTTGACGAGGCGCTGGAGGAGTACCGCCAGAGCCATCGCCGCATGCAGGCGAGCCTGGCGCGCGGTGCGCAGTACCTGGACGGCGAGAGCTGGTTGGGTGACGAGACCAACCAGAGTATCCCGCTGTTCATCTGGTACAGCGATCATTCCGATGATTCCGAGGAAAAGGCCGAGGCTTTCCTGCGGGCCAGCAGTGATGGCGTGGACTGGGACGACGTGCGCGAGTTCTTCACCTACGAATGCGCCGAGGGCGTGCTGCCCTACGAAGAGGGCGACATGGTGCTGACTGCGCGCTGCAACGGCACGCACATCGGCTTCTACACCTTCGACCGCATCCTCTACCGCAACGGCACCTACTACATCTACTCGTACCGCAAGAAGCGCTACACCCAGCCGTTCAAGCTGGAAGAGGCGAAGGACCGCCTGAAGGAATCGATTCCGGAGTGGTACGAGGAAATGCGTACCTCGCTCAACCGCCACGACATCAACAGCGTGGTGCGCTGAGTCCCGCCGTTCATCGGTTGGCGCTGCTGCGGGCCTTGGCCCTGCGGCAGGCGCCTGGGCTTCTTCGTGGCCGGCATGCTGATCCTGCTGCTGTGCCTGCTTATCCCGCGTCTGTCACTGACGCCCCTGAGCCCGTCGCGTTTACGCAGCCGTCGCGGCCTGGAATGAAAAACGCCCCGTGGCATCGCTGCCACGGGGCATTGCACATCAAGCGTCGGTCAATGCATCAGAAGATGCTGATCGGGTACTCGACGAATACGCGGACTTCGTTGCCGTCGTCGTTGTAGGCGCGGGCGTCGTTGGACACGCGCAGCCAGGAGCCGCGCAGCTTGACCGACAGGTCCTTGGCCGGGCCGCTGGGTACCACGTACTTCAGCTGGTTGAAGATTTCGCGCTCTTTGCCGTTGCTGGTGTCGGCGGTCTTGATGTTGTCGCCGTAGACGTAGGCCACGGTGTAGCTCAGGCCGGGCACGCCGTACTCGGAGAAGTCCAGGCTGTAGCTGCCTTGCCAGGAACGTTCGTCCTCGCCGTTGAAGTCGGACCAGTAGGAGTTGGCCAGCCAGATGGTGGTACCGCCGTCGCCGATGTAGTCGCCGCTCTGGTAGCCGCCGTACAGGTAGCCGGTATCGCCGTTGTTGCGCTGGTGGGCGACCATGAAGGTGTGTACGCCAATGTTGTACGTCGCCGCCAGGCTCCAGATGGTGTTGTCGCGGTTGCCGCTGTTGAACTCGTCGGCCCAGTCCTTGTTCAGCTTGGTCTTGTAGCCGTTGAAATCGAAGGTCACCGACTCGCGATCCGCCATCGGGATGACATAGTTCAGGTTCATGTACTGCTTACGGGCAACGTCTTCGTTGTCCTGGGCGTACAGGGCGCCGCTGAAGTTGTTGGTGAACTTGTAGCTGCCGCCGTAGACGTCGATGCGCTTCAGGCCGCCGCTGTCATGGCCTTCCGCACTCTTGCGGACTTCCGAGGTGAAGCGGCCGACGTTCAGCTCCAGGCCTTCGATCTCCTTGGAGGTGACCAGGGTGCCGGAGAAGGTTTCCGGCAGCAGGCGGGAGTTGTCGTAGCTGAGTACCGGCAGGGCCGGCATCTGGTCGCCGTACTTGATCACGGTGTTGGAGACGCGGGCTTTCACCGCGCCGCCGGCGCGGGCGAGGTCGCTGGCCGGGTTGCCGTCGCCGTCGACCTTGAAGAAGTCGATGCCCGGAGCGCCAGCGCGCTGGCCGTTCTTGTCCAGGTTGAGGGCGTACATGCCGAAGACATCGGTGCCGAAGCCAACGGTGCCCTGGGTGAAGCCGGAGGTGAAGGTCGCGGTGGCGGCCTGGCCCCATTCGGACTTGTCGTCACGGCCGTGCTTGTAGTCGCGGTACATGTAGCCATTGCGGAAGAACAGGTCGAGGTGACCGTCCTCGACGAAGCCCTTGGCGGTGGACTGGTCGTCGGCCAGGGCCGCGGTGGACGCGAGAATGCCCAGCGCGAGCAGGCTGATGCGGTGGTGCAGCATGGTGTATCCCTTGTGCTAATGGTGCAGTGCCGACAAGACGAAAAAGGCGTCCCGCCCCGGTGTGTGTCACCAGGGAAGTGGCGTCTTGTTCTGGCTGGTTCTTTTGGTTGTAGTCGGCCTCTTGCAGGCCGCAGCGGCGCGATGATAGCAGGGGGTCGAAACTTTTCGGACTTGATACGACCAAGGTTGACCTTGCTGCTGGTCCTCAGGCAGGAGCATTTTCCCCGGCATGGGTGATACCCCGCCTGTCCGGGCTCGGCCAGTCGGGCTGCGCGTGCGCGCCCCCGACGGGTTCAGCGAGTGCTGTGCGCCCTTGGCGCCAGGCTCAATGACGGAACGAGCGCTGGTACAGCACCAGGCTGAGTGCGAGTCCGCTGAGTGCCGCCAGCGCGGCGAAGAGGAAGATCGAGCCGAAGCCGAAGACCCCGGCGATGGCCCCCACCAATGGGCCGGTGATGCCCAGTGACACGTCGATGAACAGCGAATAGGCGCCCAGTGCAGCGCCACGGTTGGAGGCAGGCACCAGGCCGACGGCTTCTACGCCCAGGGCTGGGAACACCAGGGAGAAGCCGAATCCGCTCAGCGCCGCGCCGGCCAGTGCCAGCCAGGGGGAGGGTGCCAGCCAAAGGAGCGTCAGGCCGAGGCTTTCCACTGACAGGCAGACGATGGCGACGCGGAAGCCGCCGTGTCGGTTGATCGCCTGGGCGAACAGCAGGCGCGCACCGATAAAGCAGCCGCCGAAGGCCGTCAGGCAATACACCGCGTCGGTCCAGCCGCGGCTGCCGTAATACAGCGTGATGAAGGTGGCGATGGTGCCGAAGCCGATGCCGCCCAGGGCCAATCCCATACCGTGGGGAAGCACGCGGCCGAGAACATGGTGGAAGGGCATCCGCTCGCCGTGCACCAGTGCCGCCGGACGCTTCGGCCAGGCCAGCGCGAAGCCCAGGGCCGCCAGCAGGATGATGCTCAGGCCCATGCTGGCCAGGCCCAGGTGCTGGACCATCAGCACCCCGAGCGGCGCGCCGACCGCCAGCGCGCCGTAGCTGGCGATACCGTTCCAGGAAATCACCTTGGCGGTGTGCGGCGCGCCGACCCGGTCGATACCCCAACTGATAGACGCACTGCCCACCAGGCTTTCCGAGGTGCCCAGTACCAGTCGCGCCAGCATCAGAATCGCCAGGCTGAGCCAGGGCACGCCTTGGGTTGCCCAGGAGGCGAGCATCAGCGCACCGCTGCCGGCGCAGCCGGCCATGCCGTAGAGCACCGCGCGCTTGGGGCCGAGAGTGTCGATCACCCGCCCGGCATAGGGGCGGGTGAGGAGGGTGGCGAGGTACTGGATGCTGATCACCAGACCGGCCAGCACCGAGCCGAAGCCCAGGTCGGTGTGCACGTAGCCGGGCAGCACCGCCAGCGGAATGCCGATGGTCAGGTAGGCAAGGAAGGTGAAGAGGACGACGGAAACCACCTGCAGGGTGGTGGCGGCGCTGGAGCGGGATTCGGCGGGCATGTGCAGCTTTGGATCGGAACGGCGGGTGGGTAAGACATGATGGACCCGCCCAGGCGTGTAGGAAAGAAAGCTAACGAACTACCTTGAGGATGTATGAGTGCCGTTCTTTCCGGAGGCTGTTTTTATAGGACCGAGGGGGACGCCCAGTCCTTGCTCGCGAACCTGGCTCCGCAGCGGGGCATTGTTCGCGAGCAAGCTCGCTCCTACAGGGAATGCGCCGGATGTGTCGTGCAAACCGGTCGAAGAGGCTCTCGTAGGACGAAGAGGTAGGTGGTGGGCCGAGCGTAGGGCGTATAAAGCCCCGCGTTATACGCCGATTGGCCTCAGGTCCGTCGGAACAGCGTCGGGTAATCGAGCACCAGCCCGTCATCGTCTACGGTCAGCAGTGCCTGGAAATTCGTGCCTTCGAGGTTTTCGTAGAGGTAATGCCGCGCATCCACCCGCGTATAGCCCTGGCGCATGCGCACCGGCTTCAGCTTCGGGGCTTCCAGGTAGACCACGGCCAGTTCCACGCGCTGGCCGTCTTCCAGATTCAGACGGCGGATCGGGAAGGTATTGGTGAAGGGCGTGGGCCAGATGTCGATATCCAGACAACCCTCCAGCTCGCCCAGCGTTTCGCCTTCGGCCGTGCGCCAGTGGCCTTCGCCATCGGTCAGCAGGTGAAGCTGACGCACGCCACGGCTGCTCTCGACGGCAAAGCGCGCCTCGCGCAGCCGCCAGTGGTCATCCCACTTGAGTTCATAGTCCAGCTGATAGGACGGGCCGCCGCCTTCGTCGATGGCGCGCAGTTGGCTTTGCGCATTGCCGTCGCCCAGTTGCAGCGACTCCCAGCTGGCGTTCGGCGAGTGCCAGAGACCTTCCCAGCTCAAGGTCTTCATAGTACGTCGTCCAGCAGCAGGCCCAGGCGTTGCCGCTTGGGCAGGCGGGCCACCACCAGTTGGTGCGAGCGGGTCAGGGCCTCGCGCAGTTCAGCCTCGCCCATGGGGTAGGGGCGCTGCATGGCGACCCAGAAGGCCCGCGCCAGATAGGGGGCCGGGCGGATGCCGGGGCGGTCCACATAGCCCAGGAACAGCTCCGGGCCGACCTTGAAGGCCAGGCCGCCGGCACCTTCGTCGAGAAAGTCGAGGATGGCGAACATCTTGTTGCCCGCCACCGAGAACACGCGGTTGCTGCCCCACTTGATGTCCTCGCGGGCGCCGGGCAGTTGCAGGCAGAAACGGGCGATCTGTTGTGGGGTCATACCGGGCTCAGTCGCGGAAATAGACTTCGACCAGATGGTAGCCGAACTGGCTCTTCACCGGACCGTGCACTACGCCGACGGGTTTCTTGAAAATCACCTGGTCAATGCTGCGCACCATCTGCCCCGGGCGGACTTCCCCCAGGTCGCCGCCGCGCTTGCCGGAGGCGCAGGTGGAGTGCTTGCGCGCCAGCGCGGCGAAATCCTCGCCACGGGCCAGGCGCTGCTTGATCTGCTCGGCTTCGGCGGCGGTCTTGACCAGGATATGGCGGGCCATGGCGACGGGCATAGGTATTACCTCGGAAAGTCAGGCGGGATGGGCATTGTACGGGAGCGGTGACGTACGTCGCATTTTTCAGGGGGTGGCATTGTGCCTTACTTGGCCGCTGCCTAGAGTCGAAGGAAAATTCCGATACCGAAGGCGTCGTTGAATCGGACGACGCCCCTCACCTCTCCTTGCGAACGGATGCAGTTCTTATGGATATCCAGTCGATGCTGAAGATCCTGGCCACCCAGGATGGTTCCGACCTCTACCTTTCCACCGGCGCGCCGCCCTGTGCCAAGTTCAACGGGGTCCTCAAGCCGCTGTCCAACGAACCGCTCAAGAGCGGTGACGTGGCGCGCATCGGCTACGGCCTGATGGATGAGGAGCAGCGTGCCGATTTTGAGCGCGAACTGGAGATGAACCTGGCCATTTCGGTGCAGGGCGTGGGCCGTTTCCGTATCAACCTGTTCAAGCAGCGCAACGAAGTGTCCATCGTGGCGCGTAACATCAAGCTGGACATTCCGCTGTTCGAAGACCTGAAGTTGCCGGAAGTGCTGCTCAAGGTCGTCATGGAGAAGCGCGGCCTGGTGCTCTTCGTCGGCGGTACCGGCTCGGGCAAGTCCACTTCCCTGGCGGCGCTGATCGACCACCGCAACCGCAACAGCGGCGGCCACATCATCACCATCGAAGACCCGATCGAGTACGTGCACCGGCACCGCAAGTCGATCATCAACCAGCGCGAAGTGGGCGTGGACACCCGCAGCTTCCATGCCGCGCTGAAGAACACCCTGCGCCAGGCGCCGGATGTGATCCTGATCGGCGAGATCCGCGACCGCGAGACCATGGAGCACGCCCTGGCCTTCGCCGACACCGGCCACCTGGCGATCTCCACCTTGCACGCCAACAACGCCAACCAGGCGCTGGACCGCATCATCAACTTCTTCCCCGAGGAGCGCCGGCCGCAACTGCTCAACGACCTGGGCAACAACCTCAAGGCCTTCGTTTCCCAGCGCCTGGTACGCACCCAGGACGGCAAGCGTCGCGCCGCGGTGGAAGTGCTGCTGGGCACGGCGACCATCAGCGACATCATCAAGCGCGGTGACTTCAGCTCGATCAAGGAAATCATGGACAAGTCCCGCGCCCTGGGCATGCAGACCTTCGACCAGGCGCTGTTCGACCTGGCGGTGGAAGGGGCGATCAGTGAAGACGAAGCGGTGAAGAACGCCGACTCGGCGAACAACCTGCGTCTGAAACTCAAGCTCTACAAGGACAACCCGGCCATGGTGACCAACTCCGCGGCAGCTGCCGCCCCCGCGCCGGCGTCCGTTGCTGCGGCGGCTCCGGTGACGGAAGCCTCCAGCTGGGGGTTGGAGCTGGCACTGGAAGAGATCGAGGCCGAGGACGCGGAGAGCAAGCAGGCCGGGCAATAGGTCGCGCTCCGTCGATGAAGAGCCCCGGCATGCCGGGGCTTTCTTTTGTGCCCTGTGCGGGGACAACGGTCTTTGAAAGGTTCGCAGGATGGCGTAGGGCGAAACGGTACCCGTCCAGGCGGATAACGCTGCACCTTGATTCCGTATGAAAAGCACACCCTGCGAAGTGCAAAGGCATCGCGGACGGAGTCCGCTCCTACAGGTAACGAGGCACGCGTTGCTCTCGTAGGAGCAACTGTCGTCTACCGGGTTAATCCCTGCCTGCGCTTCCCCTCACCCCAGCCTCAGCTTTGGCATCCTGCGTCGCTCTACCTCCTGCATCCATGCCGTCGTCTCCCAGAGGGTCAGGGTGAGGGGCCTTTGATCTTGCAGGAGCGGACTCCGTCCGCGATGGGATTCCCGATTCCGCCTATTTACCCCGCCTGATTGCCAGCTTTGTGATCTGACTCGGCACCCCTGGTACCACGAAAGTCTGCGTATAACTCGGAGCGTCATAGGCCCTACGCCAGCACGGCGCGGTGGGTGAGGGGCGAGGTCGTGGGTGCTTCCGGCGTACTTCTTGGGTAGTCTGTCGTGCCCGTTTCCACCAGCCACACGCCCAAGCCGATGAGTACCCCGCAATCGCCGTTGTCCGGCGCCCACCAGCCGCTGAAGGGCATCCTGCTCATCGTCCTGGCCACCTTCCTGTTCTCCAGCCATGACGCGCTCTCCAAGTACCTGGCCGGCATCTACCCGATCGTCATGGTGGTCTGGGCGCGCTACGTGGTGCATACGCTGCTGATGGCCGGCATCTTCCTGCCGCGTTCGGGCCTGGGCGTATTGCGTACCCGTCATCCGCTGTTGCAGGCCGCGCGGGCGCTGTGCCTGCTGGGCACCAGTTTCTTCTTCACCACGGGGCTGCAGTACATCCCGCTGGCCGAGGCGACCTCGGTGAACTTCCTCTCGCCGCTGCTGGTAACCGCGTTGTCCGTACCGCTGCTGGGTGAGCGGGTCAGCCGGGGCCAGTGGGCGGCGGTGGTCGTCGGCTTCATCGGCGTGCTGATCATCGTCCACCCCGGTGGCGCGCTGTTCACCCCGGCGGTGTTGCTGCCGTTCTGTTCGGCCTTGTGCTTCAGCTGCTACCAGCTGCTGACGCGCCATCTCAGCCGGGTGGACAGCGCCACCACCAGCAACTTCTTCGCTGGGCTGTTCAATACCCTGATCGTCAGCGCCCTGGTGCCGTTCTTCTGGCAGTGGCCAAGTCCGGGGCACGCGTTGCTGATGCTGGCGCTGGGCACCTGCGGGATGACCGCGCACCTGGCCCTGACCCAAGCCTTCCGCCATGCCGCGCCGGCGCTGCTGGCGCCGTTCAGCTACTGCCAGATCATCTTCGCCGGGTTGCTGGGCCTGGTGGTCTTCGGTCACGCGCCGGAGCCTTCGGCGCTGCTGGGGATTGCCGTGATCTGCGGCAGCGGGCTGGCGGCGGCCTGGCTGCAGAGCCGCAAGGGGTAGGGCGGGCACAAGCCCTGTAGGAGCGGGCCATGCCCGCGATCGCGGACAAGGTCCTCTCCTACGAAAGCTCTCCATTGCCAGCCTTACCCGCCGCCTGCGACGTTCCTGCGCTCGGGCATTCGCGGGCATGGCCCGCTCCTACAAAAAGCCGGCGCTACTCGATCTCGAACAACCCATGCCGGATCGGCCCCACCGACAACCGCTGGCGCACGTCGTCATCGATGCGCGGATCATCCGGCTGGTACAGCTTGACCTGGCGGTAGGCGCTGATCCGGTTGATCTCCGGCCCCAGGTATTCCCATACCACGCGGGTGCACGCCGGGGTGCGGCGGTCGCCGCTGGAGACCCCCGTCTTCAGCCCGTTCAGGCGGTTGATGCGGCTCTTGAAACTGGGGATGAGGATGGTCTGGCTCATCTCGTTGACCGTGAGCGACTCGTAGTCCATCAGGAACACCCGGTCCTGCAGCTGGAAGGCCGCACCCAGGTAGCGGCAGCGGACCCAGTCCTCGGCCTGCACGTCGGTGCTGCTGGAGCGCTCCTGGCGTTCCTGGCGCTCGAAGAGGAAATTGCCGTCCTCCTCGTACAGGTGCACCAGCGACAGCAGGATCGAGCCGGGCACCGACATGCAGTTGGAGTATTCGAAGTAGTAGCCGCAGTAGCGCGACAGGTTGCCCGCGTGGTCGCGCAGCGGGCGGAGCATTTCCAGCAGAGGATCGCCGCGCTGGATGTTGGCCTGGGACGTGCCGCGCGCACCGATCAGGCGGGCGAACTGTTCGGGCGGCAATTGCAGCTCGTAATCCTCGACGCCGAAGAAATCCCCAATTCTCTTGAGGTTGTACGCGGTGGGCTGGCTCTGCCCGCCGAGGTACTTGTTGAACTGCGCGCGGTTGATCGCGAGCTTCCGGCAAACCTCCGAGATAGAGCGGTAGTGGCTGCACAGGAGCTTCAGGTTGGGGCCGAGGTTTTCGGACATGGGGCTTAGTTCAGGCTGATGCGACTGGCGCAATTATAGCGTCAGGTAGCATCAACTCGGAACAAGCCGCGAAATTGTTTCGACAGGCTTCGAGCGCAACCATGCGCCCCCAGTGAGCGGGCCAGCCCCAGGTCCGTGCTCCCACAATAACAATCGAGGCCCCAACACATGCTCGACGCGATCAACGATTTCCTCTCCGGGAAAGTCCTCATCGTCCTCATCGTCGGACTCGGCGCGTATTTCACCATTCGCTCCCGCTTCGTCCAGTTCCGCCATTTCGGCCACATGTTCGGTGTGTTCAAGGAATCGATCCGCGGCCAGGCTGGCCAACTGAGCTCCTTCCAGGCCCTGATGCTGTCGCTCGCCGGCCGCGTGGGCGCCGGTAACATCGCCGGTGTCGGCATCGCCGTGACCCTGGGTGGTCCGGGTGCCGTGTTCTGGATGTGGGTCACCGCGCTGGTGGGCATGTCCAGCAGCTTCTTCGAATGCACCCTGGCCCAGGTCTACAAGCGCAGCGACGGCGACGGCTTGTACCGTGGCGGCCCGGCCTACTACATCCAGCACGGCCTGAAGCTGCGCTGGATGGCCATGACCTTCGCGGTCCTGCTGCTGGTCACCTACGGCTTCGCCTTCAACGGCCTGCAAGCCTTCACCGTGACCCACTCGCTGCAGAACGCCTTCCACATCCCGGTGCTGTACTCCGGCATCGGCCTGGCCGTGCTGCTGGCCATCGTGTTCTTCGGCGGCATCCAGCGCATCGCGGCCGTGTCCGACCTGCTGGTGCCGGTCAAGACCCTCGCCTACATCGCCGTGACCCTGTACGTGATCGTCACCCAGATCGAGCTGGTGCCGGACATGCTGACCACCATCGTGAAGAGCGCATTCGGCCTTGAGCCGGCCTTCGCCGGCCTGCTGGGCAGCGCCATCGTGATGGGCGTGAAGCGTGGCGTGTTCGCCAACGAAGCGGGCCTGGGCAGTGCGCCGAACGTGGCCGCCGTCGCCGCCGTGCGTCACCCGGCGTCCCAGGGCGTGGTCCAGGCGTTCAGCGTGTTCCTCGACACCTTCGTCATCTGCACCTGCACCGCGCTGCTGATCCTGCTTTCGGGCTTCTACACCCCCGGCTTCGAAGGCGACGGCATCACCCTGACCCAGAACTCGCTGGCCGCCGTGGTCGGTGACTGGGGCCGCATTTTCGTCAGCGTCGCGCTGTCGCTGTTCGTGTTCACCTGCATCACCTACAACTACTACCTCGGCGAGAACGCCCTGCAGTTCATCGTCGGCCGTAGCCGCACCGCGCTGATCGCCTTCCGCGTACTGGTGCTGGGCCTGATCCTCTGGGGCTCGATGCAGAACCTGGGCACCGTGTTCGCCTTCGCCGACATCACCATGACCTGCCTGGCCTTCGTCAACCTGGTGGCCCTGGCGATGCTGATCAAGACCGGCCTGCGCGTGATGCGCGACTACGACGAGCAGCGCGCCGCCGGCATCGAGCGTCCGGTGTTCGACGCCAGCAAGTTCGCCGACCTGGACATCGACCACGATGCCTGGCGCGACGCCCACAAGGTCAACGCCACCGCTCCGGCCCACGGCAGCCTGCCGGCCCAGGGCTGAAAGCCATCCGACCCTGATCCTCGGACCAAGGTCTGATACGCAAGGCCGGGACTTCTCCCGGCCTTGCGGTTTATCCTCAGATTTTTCCTGCAAGGGCACTGGCATGCGTTGCGTGAAGAACCTTTTCGTCCTCTATACCGGTGGCACCATCGGCATGCTGCAGACCGCCGAAGGCCTGGCGCCGGCCGGCGGCTTCGAGGCGCGGATGCGTGAGCAGCTGAAGGGCCGGGACGCGATCAGCCTTGCCTGGCGCTTCGCTGAACTGCAGCCGCTGCTCGACAGTGCCAACATGACCCAGACCAACTGGCTGGCCATGCGCGACGCGATTGTCTCGGCGGTGGAGCAGGGCCGCCATGACGGCGTGCTGGTGCTGCATGGCACCGACACCCTGGCCTATAGCGCGGCTGCGTTGTCCTTCCTGTTGCTCGGCCTGGACGTGCCCGTCGTGCTGACTGGCTCCATGCAGCCCATGGACGCGCCCGGCAGCGATGCCTGCGGCAATCTCCATGGTGCGCTGGCGACCCTGCAGGCCGGCGTGCCGGAGGGTGTCTGGCTGTACTTCAACGGCGAGCTGATGCACGGCGCCCGCGTCACCAAGCTGCGCAGCGAGGCCTTCGACGCCTTCGCCGTACTGCCGCGCGAACGCCACGGCGAGCGTGCCGAATCGCTTCCCGCTGCACTGGATTACCGCCACCCGCGCCAAAGCGTGAATCTCGCCGTGCTGCCGCTGTTCCCCGGCCTGCGCGCCGAACACTTGCGCGCGCTGCTGGGCAGCGGCGTGCAGGCGCTGCTGCTGGAGTGCTACGGCAGCGGTACCGGCCCTTCGGACAACGAGGAGCTGCTGGCCGCGCTGCGCGAGGCCCATGCCCGTGGCGTAGTGCTGGCGGCGATCAGTCAGTGCCCGCAGGGGCATGTGGCTTTCGATATCTATGCCGCTGGCAGTCGCTTGCGTGATGCGGGGCTGGTTTCCGGTGGCGGCATGACCCGCGAGGCTGCGCTGGGCAAGCTGTTCAGCCTGCTGGGCAGTGGCTTGGCTCCATCCGAGGTGGAGCGTCTGTTCACCCTCGACCTGTGCGGCGAGCGCGTCTACGGCTGATCCGTGGCGCGCCTCCACTCCCGGGGACGCACGAACCTGTAGGAGCAACTGTCTTTTGGGCTCCCGCGTTCGCGGGAGTGACGATGTCGTGCACCGCGCTCCGCAATCGTCTTCCCCGCGAACGCGGGGACCCAGAAACAATGTAGGAGCGGGCCATGCCCGCGATGGGCGGACAACGTCCGCCCCTGTCCGGTCAGGCCGCGCTAAAACCCCACCATCTCCCCCACAACCCCCGCGCGCGGATCATCACTGCGGCTCACCACCGCATAGTTGTACCCGCCCTGGCTCCAGTAGCGCGTCAGCAGCTCGCCGTCGGTGCGCTGCCCCTGCGGCAGCATTTCGTGGCGCGGGCCCGGTGGACGGATGAAGAAGGTCAGGCGGCGGCCCTGGCCGTCCTCGTAGATCACCAGCGCCGCCGCGCCCTGTTCGGTGGCGAGCAGGCGCGCGCCGACGGTCTTCAGTCCGACCCGATCCAGTGCCGGCGGCGGCGGGGCGTCCTTCAGGTAATGGGCCAGCCAATTGCGCAGGTCGCCGCCGTCGTGCAGGTCGAGGCCGTTCTGACCGACATCGGCGAACAGCCGGTAAGCCTGCACCGCGTCCTGCATCGGCACCGAGCTGCGCGCCAGGCTGTCGCTGCGCATTTGCCAGCCGCCCATCCCGCCAACGCCCAGCGCGATCAGCACGGCCGCCGCGGTTGCCAGCCGCGAGCGCCGCCGCTGCAGCAGGTTTCGGCGAATCCGCGTCGGATCGAGCTGCTCGGGCAGCCTTCCACGCCCCTGGCCGGCATAGGCCGCACGCAGCTGCTGGGCATCCTGCCGCCAACCTTCCACGCGCCGGGCGTCCTCCGCATGGCTCGCGAGCCAGGCTTCCACCCATTGGCGGCGCGCCGGGTCGAGCTGGTCATCGAGGTAGGCGTGCAGATCATGCTCGTCGGGAATGCATTCGTTCATTTCAGTACCCGCAATGTGGGAGTCGCCGCCTGTCCTTCGCTCAGTGCGCGCAATGCCTGGCGCGCGCGCGACAGGCGGGACATGACGGTGCCCAGGGGAATATCCAGGGCCTGTGCCACCTCGCGGTAGCTCAAGCCCTCGACGCTGACCAACGCCAATAGCGCCCGCTGCTCGGCGGGCAGGCGCTCGAAGGCTTCCAGGGTCGAGCGGGCGCTGACGATGTCCTCAGGCGAGGCGCTTACCGCGCTGTCCGCGCCGAACAGGCTGAGCAGGCGCGCGTAGCGCCTTGCGCGGCGCTGCCCGTCGATGAAGTGGCGGTAGAGGATCGAGAACAGCCAGGCGCGCAGGTCGCCGTCCGCGCGCCGGCCGGTCCAGGCCGACAGCGCCTTTTCCAGGGTGGCCTGGACCAGGTCGTCGGCGCTGCTCGCGCTGCGGGTCAGCGAGAGCGCGAAGCGCCGCAGTCGGGGCAGCAGTTCGCGAAGTGAGTGATCGTCCAGTGAGTGCATCGCAACGTCGGCATGGGTGGATTCGAGCGGTAAGGACGAACGCCCTGGCGATCTATTCCCGCCCGGGCGAAAAAATATTTTGCGCGGGCCTCGGGAATAACCCGTTCTGCGGTGCGTCGTACCGGCTCAACGCATTCAGCCTAAGCCTGAGGAGCTGGAAATGACAGAAACTCCGCCCAACGCAGCCCTGCGCCTGGCCGCCATCGGCGCCGTGGTGCTCGGCGTGGCCGCCGTCTTCGCCTACACGGCCGGTTGGCTCGACCCCCAGCGACTCACCCCGGCCAAGGTGATCGACACCCTGGAAGCCAACGGCGGCGTCCACCCCGGCTACCGGCGCAACCACGCCAAGGGCCTGTGCGTGATCGGTCATTTCGAGAGCAACGGCGGTGCCGCCGCACTGTCGCGAGCCAGCGTCTTCGCGCCGGGCAACGTGCCCGTGGTGGGGCGCCTGGCTATTCCCGGTGGCAACCCGGCGGCCAGTGACGGCGCCGCGCCGATCCGCAGTCTCGCGCTGCGCTTCCTGCCGAAGGACGGCCAGGAATGGCGCACCGGCATGAATGCCATGCCGGTCTTCGTGGTACGCGATGTCGCCAGCTTCTACGACCTGCAGAAGGCAACGGCCCCGCAACCCGGCACCGGCAAGCCTGACCCGGAAAAGGCCGGCGCCTTCTTCAAGGCCCATCCGGAAACCCAGGCCTTCCGTGACTGGGCGAAATCCTCCACACCGTCCTCCAGCTACGCCAATAGCGCCTACTACGGCCTCAATGCCTTCTACCTGGTGGACCGGGACGGTCGCGAGCACCCGGTGCGCTGGTCCGTGCAGCCCGTCGCGCCCTACGAACCGCTGGCGGCGGACAAGCGCGGCGAGGCCAACTTCCTCAACGCGGAGCTGACCCAGCGCCTCGCTGCCGGTCCGCTGCGCTGGCGCTTGCAACTCACCCTCGGTGAACCCGGCGACAGCACCGCCGATGCTACCCAGGCCTGGCCGAAGGAGCGCCGGCAGGTGGACGCCGGTGAGCTGGTGATCGAACGCCTGCAACCGGAAATCGGCGGCGACTGCCGCGACATCAACTACGACCCGCTGATCCTCCCCGACGGCATTCGCGCCTCCGACGACCCGCTGCTCAGCGCCCGCTCGGCCGCCTACTCGGAATCCTTCAATCGCCGCACCCGTGAGCAGGCCCAGGAGAACAACTGATGAAGCCAACCTACTTCCCGCTCTCCCTGCGCGTGCTCCACTGGCTGATGGCGCCCCTGGTGCTGGCCATGCTGCTGATCGGCCTGGGCATGGTCGCCAGCGTCTCCCCGCGTCACGCCGCGCTGGTGGCCATCCACAAACCGCTCGGTGCCGCGCTGCTGGTGCTCGTGCTGCTGCGCATCGTCGTGCGCCTTACCCATAGCGTCCCGCCGCTGCCCGGCGACATGCCCGGCTGGCAACGCAGCGCCGCGCACCTTTCGCACTTGCTGCTCTACGGCCTGTTGCTGGTCCAGCCCCTGGTCGGCTGGACCATGCAGTCCGCCGGCGGCTACCCGGTGGTGCTCTGGGGCGGCTTCGAACTGCCCGCGCTGGTCTCGCCTTCGGTGCAATTGCACACGATTCTGCGCGGCGCCCACAGCGTGATCGCCTACGCCCTGCTGCTCACCATCCTCCTGCACCTCGCCGCCGCGCTGTTCCACGGACTCATCCGCCGCGATGCAGTCCTGCCCAGCATGACCGGCGCGCCCATGCCTCCCGACCCGACCGGAGAACGGCCATGAGAACACTGATCGCACTGGGTTGCTTCACCTTCACCTGCGCGGCGCTTGCCGCACAGGATGTCCCGCCCGCGCAGGACTACCACTTCGGCCAGACACTCGACATCAAGCGCGTGGTGCAGCCGGCGGACCTGAGCTTCTGCGGCATTCGTGAAGTGGAAATGGTCTACGAAGACAGCGCCGGGCAGCTGCATCGCCTGCGCTACCCGGTGTGGGGGCTGTTCTGCGCCAACGAGAACTGAGTCGTTGCCGTTCAGGCAGCCTTGCGCTTGCCGGCAAGGATGAGCGCAATGCCGCCCAGCACCGCCAGGGTCGACAGACCCAGGCGCAGGGTCAGGTGTTCGCCCAGCAGCAGCGCGCCGCCGAGCGCCGTGAACGCCGGCACGCTGAGTTGTACCGACGCGGCCTGGAGCGCGCCCAGGCCCGTCAATGCGCTGTACCAGATGGCATAGCCGACGCCCGATGCCAGTGCGCCGGAGAGCACCGCGTAGATCGACCCGTGCAGGTCGAGGTCGAGTTTCATCGACAGCGCCAGGCTCATCGCGACGGCCAGTGGCACGCTGCGCAGGAAGTTGCCGGTGGTGGCCGCCAGCGGATCGCCGCCCCGTCGACCGCGCAGGCTGTAGAGCGCCCAGGCGAGGCCGGCGAGGATCATCAGCGCCGCACTGCCCACCGGCGGCGCACTGGCTCCTGGCAACAGCAGCACGACGATGCCGCCCAGCGCCAGGGCCAGCCCCGGCAACTGCCAGCCGTGCAGCCGCTCGCCGTTCAGGTAGCCCGCCACCAGCATTCCCACCTGCACCGCGCCGAACAACAGCAGCGCTCCGCTGGCCGCACTCATCTGCACATAGGCCAGGGAAAAGGCCGCGGCATAGACGAACAGCGCACAGGCACTGCGCCAGTCGCCACCCGGGCGCCAGCCGCCGTCGCGCAGGCGCAGCAGAATGGCGAGGGTGATCGCCCCGGAAACCAGGCGCAGCCCGGTGAAACTGGCGGCGTCGATACTTGTCTCGCGCAAGGCGAGGCGGCACAGCAGGGAATTGCCGGCGAAGGCCAGCATGGCGAGCAACGTCAGCAGCAGATAGCGGGGTTGAGGCATGGGCGTCCTGGCTCGCGGAGTCGCGTCGCGTGCGCCGGGGCCGGCTGAGTTGTGCTGGTGGCGGCCCCGATTATTGTTCTTCGGTGCCGTGCAGAGTGCCATGAAACAGCGGGTGAGGGGATGTGGAGGAAGGTCGTATGCAGCCCGGCCGTTGGGACGATTTTTGTTGCCGGCGGAAAAACCACCAGCCACCCGGAGGTGGCTGGCAGTCCGCTACTTCGAGATTAAGCCAGCGCCTCCGCCACCGGAGCGGCCGCACGCTTGTTCACCATCCGCTGCAGCAGGCCGGAAACCACCACGCCCACCACCGCCAGGATGCTCATCAGGCTGAACACGTAGGTGTAGCCCTGTTCACCCGGATAATGGTCGAGCAGCGAGCCGTAGATGATGTAGGCGAACATGCCTGGCGCGTAGCCGATCAGGCAGCCGATACCGAAGGCCGAGCCGGTGATGCGCGAGGGGATGCCCACTTCGCTCATCGGCGCCCAGAACACCCCGCGCATCGTGAACACCACAAGGGCGAAGGACAGGGTGGCGGCCATGCCAGCGTAGATGTAGCTCTCGCCGTGGGGGATGCTGAGGATCACCAGCATCAGCGGCAGCAGCGCGACGAACGCCCACTTCAGGTAACGGCTCGGGCTCTTCAGGCGCTTGTCGGCGACGTAGCCACCCAGCGGGCCGCCCAGCACCTTGAGGAAATACTGGTTGATGATGCCGTAGGCACCGACCAGGGCCACCGGCAGCTGGTACATGTCCTTCAGGTAGGGGATGAAGTAGGTCAGGCCGCAGTAGACGATATAGACCATGAACACGTTCAGGCTGACCAGCCAGATCCCCGGCGTGCGCACCGCTTCCAGCAGGCCGGAGAGGCCCTGGGGTTCGGCCTTGGCAGCGGCGGCGCCGTTGGCCTTGGGGGCTTCGCGCAGCAGGAACAGGGTGAGCGCGCCGACCACGATGTCGATCCCCGAGTAGAACAGGATCGCTGCCTTCAGCCCGGCCGCACCAGAGCCCAGGGCAACGAACACGCCCAGGGCGGAGAAGGCCACCAGTGTGTCGACCACCCCGCGTCCGCCTTCGAGGAAGCCGAACATGCGGCTCTGCTCGTCGTCATTGCCGAGGTTGCGGATTGCCTTGAGCAGCGACGGCCAGAAGATGCAGTCGGCGCAGATCGCCAGCAGGCTGAAGATGATCAGCAGCTGGTTGTAGCCAGGGAAGGTCGCCAGGTACAGACCCAGCCCACCGATACTGATCAGGCCGACGGGGATCAGGCGGCGCGTTTCGAAGCGGTCGGCGAGGAAGCCGCCGACCACGAACAGCGCGGTGGCGACGATGGCGTTGACGCTCAGCAGGGTGCCGATCTGCGTGTGCGTCAGCCCCATGTGTTCCTGCATGGGGATGTAGAAGGCGTCCTTGAGGTTGGCGAGCTTGTAGATGGTGCCGCCGCCCAGGACCAGGACGAGGAAACGGAGCCACTTGGCTTTAGCCTGTGCTGTCATTGTTGTTCTCCACCGTTTACGGATAAGGGTTGGCCGCCTGAGCGGCCGTCGGAATCAGGCGGCGTCGGCCAGGGTCAGTTCGGCCAGCAGGCGGAACTCGCTCAGCAGCCCACGCATATGGCGCACCTGGTTGTTCGCCCAGCGGTGCTCGTCGGCCAGCATGCGTTCCAGGCTGTAGCCCGGCGGCAGCGGCGTTTCGCTCATCTCGCGGTAGGGAATGAAGGGGTCGGCGGCCTCGTCGCTCTGGCGGAAGGCCGGGGCGACGTAGTGGTTCTCCTGCTCGAGGATGAACGCCACCACCTGGGGGGCAGCATCGCCGAGGAGCAGCAGCTCCAGCAGCATCCGCGCGCCGGGCAACTGATCTTCGGCGCTGCCCTGCAGCACGCCGTAATGGCCGAAGCCATTCGCCTCGGGTACCACGCGCACGCCCTTCAGATGCACCTGGCGGATGAAGGGGGCGAGGTGGGCCAGCGCCGGCAGCGGCCGCTCGCAGGCGTTGATCATGTTGCCGAAGTCGAACAGCGCGTTCAGGCGCGGATGCCCGACCTTGCGCAGCAGCGCGGCGATCTCGTCGCTCTTGAGCTCCTCGTGCTGCTCGAAGTCGAAGTTCAGGTCGTGCTGGTCGGCCAGTTGCGCCAGGCGCCGCAGGTCCAGCTCGATCAGGTCCATCACCCGCGACAGGTGACCCTCGTAGCGCGAGTAGACGCGGATATTGCGACTGCCGATGGCCAGGGCCACGGCCACCGCCTGGTCGACGTCCTCGGGGCGGGTGCTGCTGATCTCCACGTGCAGGGCCAGGCCCAGGGCGCGGGCCTTCTCACCGAAGGCGGCCAGTTGCTCGGGAGTCATCTGCGACAGGCTGTTGTGCTCGCCGTCCAGCAGGTGCAGGGAGAGGCCATCCAGCTCGTGGCGGTAGGCGAAGTCGAGCATGTCGCCGGGCGTGACCCGGCCCTGGGTCAGGTTGGTCAGCAGCGGGTAGCCGTGAGCGAACAGGCGCAGGCTGTCGAGACGGTCGAGCAGGCGGCGGGCGAGATCGGGGGTCAGCAGAGGAGGGGGCGTATCTGCGGGCGCGGCGTTACGCGCCAGCAAGTCGGCGAATCGGGCTTGGATAGCATTCATTATTGTCATTCCTGATAGCGACGCCGGGGTGGCCGGCGGTGCTTTTATCGCTCCGGAATGGTGCTATCGCTATAGCCATTATTGTTTTGATCGTATAACCACTTTGTCGGCGGCTCTGTGCCGGCCTCAGAGCGTCCAGCCCATCGCCTTCAGAGCCTGGGCGAATTCCTGCACGCGCCGTCCGGCCTGCTCCTCGGGCACCGCGGCAAAGCCCAGCAGCAGCCCCGGCGGCAGGTAATTACGGATGCAGTAGTCGCGCAGTGCGTAGGTGTACACCTCATGCTCGGCCAGGCCTCGGGCGACGGTGGTGTCGTCGCTGCCCTCGGGCAGCCAGCCGATCAGGTGCAGCCCGGCTTCGGCGGGCGTCGGCGTGATGAAACCGCTGAGCTCGCGCTGCATCGCCTCCAGCACGCTGGCCTGGCGCGCCTGGTAGAGGCTGCGCATGCGGCGGATATGGCCGAGGAAGTGGCCGTCCCGCATGAAGTCCGCCGTGGTCGCCTGGTGCAGCGTCGACGGGCTGCGGTCCATCACCGCGCGGATGGCGCAGAACGGCTCCACCAGCGCCTCCGGCAGGATCACGTAGCCCAGGCGCAACGACGGATAGAGCACCTTGCTGAAGGTGCCGACATAGATCACCCGCTCCCAGGCATCCAGCGCGAACAGCGCCGGCAGCGTGCGGCCCACGTAGCGGAACTCGCTGTCGCAATCGTCCTCGACTATCCAGCCCTGGCTGCGCCTGGCCCAGTCGATCAGTTCCTGCCGGCGCGCATAACTCATGGTGGTGCCCAGCGGGTGCTGCCGCGACGGCGTGGTGAACGCCAGGCGCGCATCCGGCCGCTCGCGCAGGCCCTGCTGCACGTCCAGTCCCTCGTCGTCGATACGCAGCGGCACCATATCGCACCCTTGCGCCTGGAAGGCGATGCGCGCGGCAATATGGCCGGGGTCTTCCATCCACACGCTGTCGCCGGGGTTGAGCAGCAGCATGCCGAGCAGGTTGAACGCCTGCTGCGCGCCGGAGGTGATCACCACCTGATCGATGCTGCATTCGATGCCGCGCGCGTCGAATACATACTCGACGATGGCCTCGCGCAAGCGTTGCAGGCCCTTCAGCTCGCCGTAGCCGAGCGAATCCTTGCTGCCCTTGCGCAGATGGCGGTTCATCAGGCGCTTCCACACCAGCATCGGGAAGGCGTCATAGGCCGGGTGGCTGGGCAGGAAGGAGGTCGGGCAATCCGGCGCCCAGGTGCTGTACGACACCCCGCTGAAATGCTCGCTGCGCAGCGAATGCACCGCCTGGCTCAGGTTCGACAGGCGCGGCGGCTTGCGCGGCGCATCGGCGGCGCTGCGTCCTTCCCATTCGCTGCCGACATAGGTCCCGGCGCCCGTGCGCGAGGCCAGGAAGCCCTCGGCGGTCAGCTGGTCGAAGGCATTGAGCAGCGTGATGCGCGACAGCCCCAGCTCCTTGCACAGGGTCCGCGTCGACGGCAGCCGCGTGCCGCCGGGCAGCCGGCCGGAGAGGATCTGCTTGCGCACCTGCAGGTACAGCTGGCGATAGAGGGGAATCGGGCTCGAGCGATCCAGCTCGATGCCGGTGAGCAGCATGCCGCCGGGCGTTTTCATTCGGGATGTGCCTTGCGCGATAGCCAGACGAGAGGGGCGGATTGTGCCTTGGTGAGCGGGATTGGGGGAGGGTTATTGCCCGCTCAAGCGATTCCCAGGCGTTCTGATCAGCAGTTTCAATCCCAGCGCGATGGTCCAGGAAATAGCGCAGAACAGGCATGCATAAAAGGCGTTGAATATGGGCCAGCTGCCAGCGAGGAGATTTCTCAGTGCGTGGCCCGTGCGATTCGCGGATAGGCCAGCTGCTTCAGCGAAGTCGTCGTAGAACTCATTGCAAGGGAAGAATGAGAAGCTCAAAAGGACGCACGCGGTTGCCGCCATCCAGCAGGCGGTCATGACGCTGGCGCCGTTTCGCTTCCTCTTCAGCGCTTCACTGGTGTATGTGCCAAAGGCCAGCAGGTACAGGACTCCAACCGCTGAGAGCGGGATGCCCAGTGCGAGGGATAACGCCCGGCGATCGTCCAACCAGTAGCCACCGCTGCCGCTGCAGGTTGACGAAAGCAGTTGAGCTCCTGCACTGAAAAGCAACGCAGCGCTATCACTCTCCGGGACCAGCCAGACCAACGAGATGACCAGGAAGTTGGCGATGAAGAGGAGAAATCCGATTCGTCCGATAAGCATGTCGAGTCCTTGGCGGGTCTGAGTCTCGCAGCGATCCTCCGAGGGCCGGGATATCGCCGAGAGGGCCGGAGGATAAGCTCATTTGCCTGTCGGGAAAATGAGCCTGTCCTCAGTCATCCCCTACAGCCACCACCGCAACAGATAGAACGCCCCCATGCTCAGCAGCACGCTGATCAGCACATTGCGCGTCCACAGCACCAGCGCCACGGCGACGATGGCGCCAAGCAGGTAGGGATTGTCCGGCCTCAGATTCAACTGGTGCTCCGGGAGGAACACGATCGGCCCGCAGATCGCGGTGAGCATCCCCGGCACGGCGAAGCCGAGGAACTGTCGCACGTTGCTGCTCAGGCGGATCGGCAGGCGCGGTTCCAGGAACACGTAGCGGTTGAAGAACACGATCAGGCCCATGCCGACGATCACTGCCCAGACCATCATGCGCGCACCCCCGAGAACTTCTGGCAGACGAAACCGGCGAACATCCCCGCCAGCCCCGACAGCACCAGCGCCGAACCCAATTGCCAGTAACTGAACAGCACCGAACAGAACAGCGAAACAGCGACGCAGACCACGGTCGGCACGTTCTTTACCACCGGCGCGATCAGCGCGACGAAGGTGGCGGCGATGGAGAAGTCCAGGCCCAGGTGCTCCAGCCCCGGAATGCTGCTGCCCAGCAGCACGCCGGCGAGGGTGAAGAGGTTCCAGGCAATGTAGAAGGTCAGGCCCACGCCCAGGGCGTACCAGCGGTTAAAGGTCTCGCGGTCGTGGCCGCTGGTGAGGGCGAAGAATTCGTCGGTGAGCAGAAAGCCAAGCCCCGCGCGCCAGCGGCCGGGCAGGCCGGAGATCACTGGGCGCATGGTCATTCCGTAGAGCAGGTGCTGGGAGGTCAGCAGCAGGGTGGTGATCATGATCGAGAAGAACCCGGCGCCACCCTTGAGCATGCCAATGGCCACCAGCTGCGCCGCGCCAGCGAAGACGATGGCGGACAGCCCCTGGCCCTGCAGCGGCGAGAGCCCGGCGTCGATGGCCAGCGAGCCGGCGAGCAGCCCCCAGGGCAGCACCGCCAGGGACAGCGGCGTGATGTCGATGGCGCCCTTGAGGAAGGCGCGGGAGTAAAGCGTGGTCTGGGACATGGCGATTCTTTGCAGTCTTTCGTACTGACAGCGTGGCAGAACCGGGCGCTCGCTGGCTTGAACAATCTTGCTGCACCCGACAATTTCCCTGCCGCAAATGAAAAGGGAAGCCGCTTCAGGCTTCCCTTGGCTGACCCGCCCGCGTCACCGGCTACGAAGCGCTTGGGGACGCGCCGCTCCCAATCGTCTGCGCGCTGCGTGCCTTGCGAATCTTGCGGACCGTTTCCACGAAGGGCGTGACGATCAGGCTGTAGACCGTCAGGTAACGGTCATCGTCCCGCTCCCCGGCGCCGAACTGGATGCGTTCCGGCGTCCGGCTGGTGACGTAGAGCGTGCCGAACATCCAGTCCCACAGCGACAGGTTGATCGCGAAATTCCTGTTGAAGTGCCGGGGCGCATCGCTGTGGTGGATCTGGTGCTGGGCCGGGCTGTTCAGCACGTGCTCGACCACCGGCCCGAAGGACAGCCACACATGGCTGTGCCGCAGGTTCACCGCCAGCGCATTGAAGATGAAGATCAGGTAGGTCACGCCGAACAGCGTGTAACGGCTGACCTCCCCGCCGCAGGCGTACCAGAAAACCCCGGCATAGGCCCCCAGGGCGACGACCCCGGCCAGCTTCCCGGCGAGCTTCTCCACGAAGTGAACGCGGCTGGCCGTGACTGGCACCAGCACCGACGCCGAGTGATGCACCTTGTGGAACGCCCACAGCCAGCGTGAATGGAAGGCGCGGTGGACCCAGTAATTCTTGAAGTCGCTCACCAGGAACACGCCCAGCCCATAGAGCAGCGACAGGCCGAGGTTTTCACCTACCTGCGGGCGCGCGCCCCACAGCCTGGTGAAGAAGGCGATGTAGTCGCCGGAGCTCAGGATATAGGGATCGACCAGGCCGATGATCGGCACCAGCACCGCCGCATGCAGGATGCCCCGCACGAAGTAGTAGCGGTAATCCAGCAACGCCGAAGGATGGAAATGCACCCGGTTGCCACCCAGGAACTGCCAGAACGACCATGCCTCTGTCAGCCCGCGATACTTTCTGAAGCGGAACAGGCCATAGGCGACGGCGTAGGAGAGGAAGATGAACAGCGCACCGACGCGTCCATTCAGGTCGAAAAGACCGGCGAAGCGATGGACGACAGGATCGATCACCAGCTCGGTCAGGTGGCCAAGGAGAAACGCAAGATCACCCATGACGAGCGAGGCTTCGGCGCAGGGCAGGGGATTGGAGAAGGGAATGGGCCGGCAGAGCGGCGCAACCTGCGATCAGGGGGAGGAATTTCATGGACTTTCTCTTGTTCTTGGATCGGCCAACCGGCTGGGCCGGGGCCCTGACGATGCAACCCGTGGGCGGCGCCTATGGGGCAGCCTTGCATCGTCATCAGCATGGGACGCGATGGTAGTTGTAAATAATTCTTAATGTCAAAAGTGGAGCGGGAGGGGCTGGTCGATTCGACAGGGTGGGAGGCGCGGCGTCCGCTCGATTTCGCCCATGAGTGTGAAAGGCGAGACCGAGCTGCTGGCGCTGGACATCGGTGGCACCACCGCCAAGTGCTCGCTGATCCACGAAGGCAGTGTCGAGATCAGCAACGACTATGTGATCGAGAAGACCCCGACCAGTTCCGGCTACCCGATCATGACCCCGGTGGTCGACATCGTCGAAATCGGCAACGGCGGCGGCAGCGTCGCCTGGGTCGACGCCGCCGGCAGCCTGCGGGTCGGCCCGCAGAGCGCCGGTTCCACGCCCGGTCCGGTGGCCTACGGGCGCGGCGGGCGGGCGCCGACCACCACCGACGCCAACCTGTTCACCGGGCGCATCAACCCGCGGCGCTTCGCCAATGGCGAGATCGAGCCGGACCTCGACGGCGTGGAGCGGGCCTTCGCCGAACTGGGCGAGCGCCTCGGGGTTTCCGCCGGGCTGATGGCCCACGGCGTGCTGCAGATCGCCAACGCCAACATGGTCAACGCGCTCAAGCTGATCTCGGTGAATCGTGGCTACGACCCGCGCGACTTCGCCCTGATGGCCTTCGGCGGCGGCGGTGCATTGCACGCTACCGCGCTGGCTGCCGAACTGGGTATTCCGAAGGTGATCATCCCGCCGTTTGCCGGGGTGTTCTCCGCCTGGGGCATGCTCATGCTCGATGTCCGCCGCGACTACATCCAGACCCACCTGCAGGTGCTCGACGAAGCCGTCCTGGCCGAGCTGGAACAGGCCTTCCAGGCGCTGCAGGAAAGCGCCGAGGCCGAGTTCGCCGGCGACGGCCTGGCTCGCCAGAGCCTTCGCTTCGAGTGGCAACTGGACGCCCGCTACCTGGGCCAGGAGCACACGGTGAAGATCCCCCTGCAAAGCCGAAACCTGGACGAAGTGCTGGAGACCTTCCACGAGCGCCATCGGCAGAACTACACCTTCCGCCTGGACGGCGCGGTGGAGGTGGTCAACCTGCACTTGGTGGCATTCGCCGAGGTGCCCAAGTCGCCCATCGCGACGGCGAGCGCCTGGTCGAGTTCGAGCCCGGCCAGGCGCTGTCGACGCCGATCTATCAGCGCGAGGCGCTGCTGGCTGGCATGCGCTTCGCGGGTCCGGCCATCATCGAGGAAGCCACCACCACCAGCGTGGTGCGCCCGGGCGACAGCGTCGAGGTCGACGCCTACGGTGGCCTTCACATTCATATTCAGGCACAGGAGGCATGATGATGTCGCACGCCAACCCGTTCACCCGAGAGATCATCAAGAACGCCCTGGTGGCCATCGGCGAGGAAATGTTCATCGCCCTCAAGCGCACCAGCATGAGCCCGATCATCTATGAAGCCCTGGACTACGGCATCGGCCTGACCGACGCCGGTGGCCAACTGATCTCCCAGGGCAACGGCATCCCCGGCTTCATCGGCACCCTGGATGGCGCGGTGCGCAGCGTGCTGGATAAATTCCCGGCACAGGACATCCGCCCCGGCGACATGTTCATCACCAACGACCCCTATGGCGGCGGCGGTACCCACCTGTCCGACGTCTCCATGATCATGCCGGTATTCCACGGCGATCGACTGATCGCCTGGACCGCCAACAAGGCGCACTGGACCGAGGTTGGCGGCAAGGACCCGGGCAGTTTCAGCTCCGACGCCAGCGAGATCTATCAGGAAGGTCTGCAGTTCCCGACCGTCCGTATCTACGACCAGGGCCGGATCAACCAGGCGCTGGTCGACATGATCGCCGCCAACGTGCGCCTGCCGGAGATGACCATCGGCGACATGCACGCCTGCGCGGCCGCCCTGCGGGTTGGCGAGCGGCGTCTGCTGGCGATCGTCGGCAAGTACGGCGAGGCCACCACGCTGGATGCCATCGAGCGCCTGCTGGAGCATGGCGAGGCAATGACCCTGGAGAGCTTCAAGGCGCTGCCCAAGGGCGTCTTCCACGCCGAGGACGTGATCGACGAGGACGGCCTCGGCAACGGTCCGTTCCACGTCAAGGTGCGCGTGGAGATCAGCGACAGCCGCTTCCTGGTCGACTTCAGCGGCTCCAGCCTGCAGGCGCCGGGGCCGATCAACAACACCCTGGCCGGCCTGCACTCGGCGGTGCGCGAAGTGCTCATGGGCGTGGTGCGCCCGGGTGTTTCGGCCAACGCCGGATGCTTCCGTCCCATCGAGGTGATCTGCCCGCCCGGCACCATCTGCACGGCGCAGCGCCCGGCGCCGGTCTCGGCCTATTTCGAGACGATGGTGGTCGCCTCCGACGTGATCCGCCGGGCACTGGCGCCGCTGCTGCCGGACCGCTTGATTGCCGGCCAGCTGGGCTCGGTGTGTTCCATGGTGCTCAACGGCCAACACCGCCACAGCGGCGAGGAGTACCTCCTGGTACAGCCGCTGGTGGGTGGTTGGGGCGCCGCTCAGGACGCCGACGGCCAAAGCGGCCAGTTCTGCGTCGGTAATGGCGAAACCAGCAACATCCCGGTGGAGATCACCGAGCGCTGCTACGACGTACTGGTCGAACGCTACGCCTTCAACCCAGAGGGCGGCGGGGCAGGGCGCCAGCGTGGCGGACGCGGCGTCGTGCTGGACTACCGCATCCTCTCGGACAAGGCCTGGATATCGACCTTCTTCGGCCGTGGGGTGACACCGCCGTGGGGTATCGATGGCGGTGCCGAGGGCACCTGCAACTACGCCGAAGTACAGGGCGCCGATGGCAGCCGCAAGCGCTTCAGCCGTGCCAACCGCGTGCCGCTGCTCAAGGGCGACCTGCTGCGCCTGGTGACGGCCAATGGCGGTGGCTGGGGGCCGGCATCGGAACGCTCGCTGGCTGACATCGCTGCTGACGTGGCCGCCGGCTATCTGAGCCGGGAACAGGCACTCGCGGAGTATCCGCAGTATCGCCCGGGTGCCGTCGGGGCCTGAACGGAGCGTGGCCGGTCAGCGACCGGCCACTCGCCGCAATGAAGGACACAGCACTCTATAGGCGTAGGTCCAGTACAACTCGTTACCCTTGCGCTGCCAGATCCCGCTGGCGGCGAAGATCTGCTTGCCATCCACGCTGATGTTGTAAGCAAATGACAGGTCAGATTTGAGGTGTACTTGCGCTACGAGGAGCTTGCCCAGGTCGAGCAGTTCCTGTTGGAAGGACATAAGAAAATCGATGCCAGAAGCCTGGCATCGAATTCTCAGGGAGCCCTGGCAGCAGCTCAAATGCTTACGCGAACAGCATTACCGCCAGGCAGAGCATTTTCGTTCCTGCCGCTCGTCGCTCGACTACTGGCTCAACGCCACTTCCCACAATCCTGTCTAGACTGCGATGCAGGGCCTTATTGAGCCCCGCCTTAGCCTCTTTCGCACATACCCAGAGGCGTGGCCGTCAGGGAAAGGACAGGAGACTACATGGACGGACGTCAATTCCCACCATCGCGCCAGTACCTGCTGCCATTGCTGGTAACTCTTACCCTGATGCTCGTTTTCGGGGGGCTGGTGCTCTGGCAGTGGCTGGATCTGGAAGCGCGCAACCGTACCGAGTACGAGCAGCGCTTCAAGCTTGAGGCCGAGGATATCGCCCAACGCGTCAGCAACCGGATGCGCTCCTACGAGATGGTTCTGCGCGGTATGTCCGGCCTGATCGTCGGCACTAACGCGGTGTCGGCCGAGGAATGGGCGCGGGCCACTGACCAGTTGCAATTGCAGGACCGCTATCCGGGCATCCAGGCGCTGGCGTGGGCGCGCTACCTGAAGCGCGGAGAAGTCAACGAGTTCGTCAGCGAAGTCTGGGAGCAGGGCCGCCGCGATTTCCGCATTATCCCTCCGGAGCCGCGGGACGAGTACATCGTGGTGCAGTACAGCAGCCCCATGGACTGGCGCAACCGCCGCACCTTGGGTTTTGACATGCTGACCGAGCCGGTACGCCGGGCGGCTCTCGACCTCGCCCGGGAAACCGGCGAGGCGAGTCTCACCGGGCCGCTAAAGCTCAGGCAGGAGACCGAGCAGCAAGCGCAGAGCGGTGTGATCCTCTATATGCCGGTGTACCACCCGGACGCGCCCAGCACCTCGGTCGAAGAGCGCCGCGCCGCGCTGTTCGGCATGGTCTGCGGTGCTTTTCGCATAAACGACCTGATGGCCGGCATCCTGGGTGCCCAGAGCAACCTCTACAGCATCGATCTCAGGGATGTCGGCAGTTCCGAGCCCATGCTGCAGGTATCCGACACAGGTCACCAGCCACGCTTCCACCAGGTCGAGGAACTGAAGCTGTTCGGCCGCACCTGGGCCCTGGGAGTGGGCAGCACGGCCGAGTACGAGGCCATGCAGAGCAACAACCGCATCACCTTCAGCCTCTGGACCGGCCTGTCTGCCGCGCTGTTGCTGTCCCTGTTGGTCGGGGGCTACCTCTACCAGCGAGAGCGGAGTCTGCAACTCAGCCTGTCCGCAACCGCCGAACTGACCGAGCGCGAGGAGCGCTTCCGCCTGCTGCTGCAGCATCTGCCGGTGGCCACCCTGACCTGCGGGGAGAATGGCCGCATCGAGATGGCCAATGCCCGCGCCGGAGAGCTGTTCGCCTGCGAGGCGGAGAGCCTGGTGGGGCAGAACCTGCGCCGGTTCGTGCCGAGCCTGGTGGACCTGCCGCAACTATTGGCCCGGCAGGCTCCCGCCGCCCTGACGGAGATCGAGGCCTTGCAGGAGGATGGTGAGCGAGTTGCCGTGGCTTTCAGCCTGAGCACCTTCAACCACGTCAATGACCAGCGCTACCTGCTCAGCCTGGTGGACCTGCAGGCGCGCAAGAGCGCCGAGGAGCGTTTCCGCCTGGTGGTCGAAGCCTCGCCCAACGCCATCGTCCTGGTGGATGCCAGTGGTCGGATCGCCATGGTCAATCGCCAGACCGAGCAACTGTTTGGCTATAGCCGTCACGACCTGCTCGAGTCCTCCGTGGAAATGCTCCTTCCCGAGGCCCTGCGCGAGGCCCATGTGGCATTGCGCGAAAGCTTCCAGCGCAAGCCCGAGCAGCGGCGCATGGGCAGCAACCGGGAGTTGTTCGGCCTGCATCGGGACGGCCGCATGATCCCCATGGAGGTGGGCCTGTCACCGATCCGCGCCGGCCGCGAACTGCTGGTGCAGGCCGTGATCATCGACATCAGCGAGCGCAAGGCCGCCGAGCAGCGACTGCGTAACCAGGCCGAGCAACTGATGCTGGCCAACCGCTACAAGTCGGAATTCCTCGCCAACATGTCCCATGAGCTGCGCACGCCACTGAACAGCATCCTGATCCTCAGCGATCAGCTGCGGCAGAACATGGCCGGCAACCTCACCGAGAAGCAGACCCGCCACGCCGATATCGTCCACCGCGCCGGCAGTGACCTGCTGCAATTGATCAACGACGTGCTCGACCTGGCCAAGGTCGAGGCAGGGCGTATGCAGCTCAAGCTGGAGCCACTCAATGTGCAGGACATGCTTGCCGAGCTGGACGGCAGCCTGCGGCCCATGGCCGAGATCAAGGGCCTGCGCCTGTCCACCCACGTCCAGGCCGGCGTGCCAAGGGTTATCCATAGCGACCGGGTGCGCATGCACCAGATCCTGCGCAACCTGCTGTCCAACGCCCTCAAGTTCACCGATCAGGGCGAGGTAGATCTGTCCGTGGAACTGGACGCGGCAGCGGCGATCGATGAGCGCGAAGTGTTGTGCTTCGTCGTCCGCGATACGGGTGTCGGCATCCCCGAGGACCAGCACGAGCGCATCTTCCAGGCCTTCCAGCAAATCGATGGTTCCACCAGCCGGCGCTTCGGCGGCACCGGCCTGGGCCTCGCCATCACCCGCCAGCTGGTGCTTGCCCTGGACGGCACCATCACCCTGGAAAGCGTGCCGGGGCAGGGTTCGCGCTTCAGCGTCCGGCTGCCGGTGGCGGTGGCCGCGAGCCAGCCGAAGGCCGATGAGCCCCCCGCGCAACCGGTGCGTGGCGGCCAGGGGCCGGCGGTGCTGATCGTCGAAGACGACGTCAACTTCGCCTCGGTGATAGCCGAGGAAGCCCAGGCCCGTGGCTTCTCCAGCGTCCACTGCCGCAGCGGCAAGCAGGCTATCGAGTTGCTGCAGAACGAGCGCTTCGCTGCCGTCATCCTCGACATCTTGCTGCCGGACGTCAGTGGCTGGCAGATCTACCGGCGTTTGCGCAGCCATTCGAACCACCGCGCGACCCCGGTGAATATCATTTCCTGCGTGCCCCAGCCCCAGGACTGGAACGAGGAAGCTACCCGCTACCTGGTCAAGCCCATCGCCCGCGAGGACCTGGAGCAAGTGTTCCAGGACCTGGACGGCGGCCGCCCGCCGGCGGAGCGCAAGCTATTGCTGGTGGAGGACGTGGACGTGGAGCGGGAGCACTATCGCGAGCACTTGGAGCAACTGGGCTTCAAGGTAGTGGCCATTGCCAATGGCGACGGTGCCCGCAAGGCCTACGCGGAGAACAATTTCTCCGCCCTGGTGATCGACCTCGATCTGCCTGACCAGGATGGTTTCGAGCTGCTCGACAGCCTTCACCGCGAACGCCCTCTGAATGGTTCGCGGGTGGTCATCAACACCGGTGTCGACGTCAACCAGCAGAACCTGCAACGCTTGCGCCGCTATTCGGCGGTGGTGGTGCGCAAGGCGGGCGGGGACCTCAAGAACCTCAGTTCGGCGGTCCAGGGATTCCTCGCCGGCCTGCACGAGCCGCAGACCAGCCCGTGGTCGGACCCGCTGGAAGGCGGCCGCGTGCTGCTGGTGGACGATGATGTGCGCAACATATACGCCCTCAGCGCCCTGCTAGATGAAGCCGGCATGAACGTCACCGCCGCCCGCGACGGCCTGGAGGCCATCGACTGCTTCCAGCGCGAACCCTTCGACCTGATCCTGATGGACATGGCCATGCCCAACATGGACGGCTACACCGCCACCCGCATACTCAAGCAGGAGCACGGCTGCGGCATCCCGATCATCGCCCTGACCGCCCATGCGATGAAGGGCGACCGGGAGAAATGCATCACCGCCGGCGCCGACGATTACCTGGCCAAACCGGTGAGTCGCCAGGAATTGCTGGACATGCTTTACCGCTGGCTGGAACAACCGGGAGCTCGCCATGGCGCACCTGCAGCTTAAGGAGGCCCCTGCGGCCGACACCCTGCTGGTGGTGGATGACCGCCAGGAAAACCTCATCGCCATGGAAGCGTTGCTGGACGACGGTGAATGGCAGGTGCGTACAGTGGATTCCGGCGAGGCGGCGCTGAAATGCCTGCTGGAGGAGGAGGTCGGCCTGGTGCTGCTGGATGTGCAGATGCCGCGCATGGACGGTTTCGAGGTGGCGCGGCTGATGCGCAGCAGTCCGTTGACCCGCTATACACCGATCATCTTCATTTCCGCCATCGCCCACACCCATGATGCCGTGCTGCACGGCTATTCGTCCGGGGCGGTGGATTTCATCCTCAAGCCCTTCGACCCCGAGGTGCTGCGCCTCAAGATCCAGTCCCTGCTGGCCCATGAACGCAACCGGCGCGACCTGCTGCAACTCAGCAAGCAACTGGACAGCGCCCGCGCCTTCAACGCCTCGCTGCTGGAGAACGCCGCCGAAGGCATCCTGGTGGTCGGCGAGGACGGCCTCATCAGCTTTGCCAACCCGGCCTCGGCGCATATGTTCCAGGGCTCGGTGGGGGATCTGGAGGGCAAGCCGCTGCTGAACCTGATCGCCCACCCGGAGATGAGCGGCGAGTGGAAGCTGTCGGATTTCTACTGCCACTGGAAGCGGAACGAGACCTACCGCCTGCACGATGCCAGTCTCAAAACCATGAGCGGCGAGTGCCTGCCGGTGGCGCTGTCGTCGTCGCCCCTGCCACGGCTGCAACGCTCCATGGTGGTCATCGTCCTGGATATGTCGGTGGTGCACCAGCTCCACGCGCAACTGGAATCCCAGGCCATCACCGATGCCCTCACTGGGCTGCTCAACCGCCGCGGCTTCCACAAGGCGCTGGACGCCTCCCTGGCTCGCGTCGAGCGCAATGGCAAGCGCATGGCGGTGCTCTACCTGGACCTGGACGGCTTCAAGCTGATCAACGATTCCCTCGGCCACGAGGCTGGCGACCGTGTGCTGCGGCGGGTAGCGGAACAGCTGAAGAGCTGCCTGCGCCCCTACGACATCCTGGCGCGTATGGGTGGCGACGAGTTCACTGCGCTGCTCGACAGCCTCGACCACCCCGAAGACGCCGCGCGGGTGGCGGAGAAGCTGATCGAGATGGTTTCGGTGCGCCATCGCATCGACGGCATCGATGTCACTATTGGCGCCAGCGTCGGCATCGCCAGCTTCCCCGAGTGCGGACAGGGTGTGGACGGCCTGTTGCGCGCGGCGGATATCGCCATGTACGAGGCCAAGCGCGCCGGCCGCCAGCAGTACCGCTTCTACTCGCCGGAAATGAACGGCCGCGCCCGCTCCCGGTTGATGCTGGAAGAGAGCCTGCGCAATGCCATCGAGCAAAACGACTTTCATCTGGTTTACCAGCCCCAGATCCACCTCGAGACCGGCCGCCTGCGCGGCTTCGAGGCGCTGCTGCGCTGGGAACACCGGGTGGCCGGCACGGTGGCGCCCAATGTGTTCATTCCGCTGCTGGAGGAAACCCGCCTGATCAACCGCCTGGGCGACTGGGTGCTGCGGGAGGGGGCCAGCCAGTGCAGTGCCTGGAGACAGGGCTTCGGCGACGACCTGGTGGTTAGCCTCAACGTCTGCCCGCTGCAGTTCGGCATGCCGCAACTGGTGGAAGACCTGCGGCGGGTGCTGGACAACTTCAGCCTGCGGCCCGCGCAACTGGAAGTGGAGGTCACCGAAAGCGCACTGATGCAGGACCTGGAGATGACCCGCGAACAGCTCCGGCAACTGCGCGCCCTGGGCGTGCGCATCGCCATCGACGACTTCGGCACCGGCTATTCGTCCCTGGCCTACCTGCGCCATTTCGAGCTGGACACCCTGAAGATCGACCGCCTGTTCATCTCCAACATGCTGGAATCGCGGCGCGATGCCGCGGTGGTCAGCACCATCATCGACCTCAGCCGCCACCTGGGCCTGGAAGTCATCGCCGAAGGTGTGGAAACCGCAGCCCAGCGCGACTGGCTGCTGGAGCATGGCTGCACCTACATGCAGGGTTTCCTGGTGGCGCCGGGGCTGCCCGTGGCCGAGGCTGGGGCCTTTCCTCTTGTAGTGGACTGGCGCGCTTTGCAAGAAGCGGCCCTCACTCCCAGCCGCTCTCCCTGAAGTGGAGAGGGGCGTTCATCCGTGCCGATGAACACCTGAGTGAAAGCGATCAGGCGGGGCGCGGCTGATCTGTTGCAGCACGACTGCCTCGCCTACCGCTCTCCCCGCAGTGGGACACTTGATCGCTAGGTTTTCACGTTGCCGGATGATGAGGCAAACGCCCCGGTGTTCGAGCCAAGGGGCAGTTTCTGACTGTGGACTCAACCGGTCCCCTTTTTCGCTCCCATCAGGATGGGCGCGGTCCGGGACTGGCGGGATGGGCCGGGGGCGAGCCAAGAAATTAATAATGGCTGTTAAGAGGAGCGGGCTTATTTCGAAAGTCCATTCGTAACCTGCAGGCCGAAATTGGAGTTAAAAAGGAATTTTTAGAATCCTTGCACGTTATAGCGCAACGTTACGTACTAAATAACAAAGTATACCGTTGGAAAAGTCGAGAGCTCCTTGCGCAGGGGGAGGGCTGATCTACCCTCAGAGGGCGCCGTAGTTTCGGCGTCAATGCAACATCGCCTCTAGGGAAATGGAGATTTGTCATGAATGACATCGTAAAGCTCGACAGGGAGTTAATTGCAAGCGACTTTCATAAGACAATGAAAGATCTGTACGCAGACAAGACGCTTCTGGATAGTGCGGTTCACGGAATTAAAGCTGCTTCCCAGAAGTACGCTGCCAACGGCACAATCGCCTCATTTATTTTCTATCAGCAGATCACCGTCAGTGTGACGGGCGGGAAAACCTTCAGAGGGCACGCCGGCGGGATTGGGCTTCCTGGTGGCGGAGGCTCCTGGGGGGATGTGTATACGGACGATATCAATCGCCTGTATCGTGATACACACTCCTTCCAGTTTATCGACTCAGGAGTTTACTTCACCGTAAACTTCTTCGACAGTCACAGTAACTTCCTTGGCACCTTCCAGGCTGGCGCATTGAGCGTGTCGCCTGGTACTGGAGGCGGTACTGGCAGCTGGAGTTGATTCAAGGCGGCAATAGAAAAAGCCCTTCCAGGAAATTGGGAGGGCTTTTTGTTTTTGATTGTGATGAATACAAATGATCTTGGGGTTAGGTGTCCTGGGTCTGGTTGGCCGTTAGATTTGGAGTGGAAAATAAATCTGTCCCCTTTCTGCTCTTTTTGCTAGTCCCCTTTTTGCTAGGAGTTTGAGAGGCAAGGGCGGGCGTTGTTGGTGACCCCGTGGGCCTGCGCCGTGTGGCCTTTGGGGCAGGGGGCTTGCTTGAGTGGAAAGGGGGCGGGCTTTTTTAGTCCATTTGCTTTAGAGCCATTCGATGCTGCTAGAGTGATGAATATGCCACGCACCTTGCGTGGGTTACTCAGAGTCATGCGTTCATTAGGGATGATGAAATGTTGCTCCGGATCAGCGTTTTGAGTTTTGTGCCCGCATCACCATGGTCGCTGGAAGCCCAGAATGCCGACTCGAGTACCGTGGGCCGCAGGGTTTGCTTTAGGCGGCATGTAATAGATCGACTTTCTCAAGCATTGACTTGTTTGCCCATTCTTCCTTTGTCTTTGTCCTCTTGTTGCCTTGGGAACTGGAGGCGGCCACTGTGAAGCTTTTAGACGAAAGGAACTCCCGTCCTGAAACCAATGCAAGGCTGCGCTACCTATCAGTATCCCGTCTGCTCCTCCCGGCCATTAGCGGAGCCCTGTTGAGCACGCCTCACAATGCGCTCGCCATGGGCGGCGAGGGCATGGCTGCAGATTTCCTGATGCTGGCGTTGTGGGTGGTGATCTGGTTTATCGCATGTACGACCACTGTATTCATAAAAGCGGGCCCAGGATCAACGGCCAGATACGTGATATGGGTGATTCGACTGAGCCTTCCCGTATGGATTGCACTGAATCTGCTTTATGCCTTGTATGTAGACCCATTTCTCTCCAGACTCCAAAGTATGCGTCGAAAAGCAGTTGAGAATGAATATATGAGTCTGTGTGAGCAATACACCCCTCAAGCTACAAAAATACTAAAAACCCTCAATGTTGAGCCGCCAAGAAATGTTTTTGTCGATGACGATTCCGATGGCTCGGAAAAGCTTGAGCTTTACATTAAATTGGCCGAATGTCTGGCTCGCCCCAAGGACTCATCGTGCAATGGTCTGAGTCTTGACTTTATTGATTGGAAATACAGGGACGGCTTAAGCTACCCGCATTGCAAGAATGGAGCGGTTCCGAACGCAAGAGTCTGCCTGCCAGAGTTAAAGCGATACGAGTTGGCTGGCAGGGAGATTAAAATTGTAGATATAGAAAAGCCGGCCTCCAATTATATTATTCGTGTGAATAGTATTCCTCCTATTGAACAGGCAGGTACGGTGATTGATAGATTTCGGGTTGCTCTTGAGACCCGGGAGCCTTCACAGCTCCTTGCCGAGAGCACGATACTCTATAGATGGCAAGCGCCGTGCCCTAAGCCCGAGGCAGCGGCGGCGAAGATGCTCCTTGGGGTATTCCCCCAGAAGTAGTGCTTCAGATTTGAGTTGGCTGAAGCTCAAGTGTAAATAAGCGAGGAAGAGGGTTGTTTGTTTTTCCCTGGAGTGACTCGTGAGTTGGAGGGATAAAATAAATCTGTCCCCTTTTCGATCCCTAATCGTTTGGCGACGATCAGGGCGGTGGTTTCTCGAAACTACCTAGGAAAAGCACATGGACGACATCTACATTCCCACCGTATTCCACCGCTACAACCGTTCCCTGCGCGGCGTGTTGATCGACAACCAGCCCTGGTTGGTCGCCCGTGAGTTGGGTTATCTGATCCGCGAGCGGGTCGATGCTTATGTTCTTCGAATGGATGAGGATCTCTTTCGCGAGGCGCGCCTAGTGACGGGTGGCGGCGAGGAGGTCGTGCTGCTGGTCAGTGACTACGGCGCTTTGCATGTGCTGCAGCGATTCCGTGATCCGGAGCATCGGCAATTGCGGATGTGGCTCACCGGCCATGTGCTGCCGACTCTCAGGGATCAGGGCAGGGTGGCGGCGGGTCTGCCGAAGCGGATGCAGGCGAAGGGCGAGGGTCGGCCAATTGCAGTGCTGGATTGGCAGGGGGAGTTGTGGGTGCCGATGGGGGAGGTGCCGAGGTTGATGCGGGAAGAGTGGCGAGGGAGATGGTGGCGGCGGGAGTAGGTGGGGAGCTTCCTGGAGAGCGCCTGTCGGCGCTGTTCGCGGGCATGGCCCGCTCCTACAGCTGGTGGAAGGGGCAGGCTGGAGAGGACTGCCCCTTTTTGTTGGTCACGCGGCCGGAGGCGTGCCCTCGGCGTTGGCGACCACGGCGTCGATCTGGATCAGCGCGCCTTTGGGCAGCGCCGCTACGCCCACTGTCCTGCGGGCGGGAACGCCGCCGGGGAAGTAGGTGGCGTACACCTCATCGAGCGCCGCGATGTCGTCGATGTTCTTCAGGAAGACGTTGACCTTGACCACGTCGCCCATGGCGTGGCGGATGCTTTCGACGATGGCCTTGAGGTTCCTGAAGCACTGGCCGGCCTGCTCCTTGATGCCGCCTGCCACCCGCTCACCGGTCCTGGCGTCCAGCGGCAGCTGGGCGGAGATGTGGTTGTAGTGGGAGAAGGCGACGGTCTGGGTGGAGTAGGGGCACTTCGGCGCGGCGTCGGTGTTGTGGGCCTTGATGACGATGCCGTGGCGGTCTTCGACCGCTTGTGGGGGCGTGCCGTCACCGTGGGAGACCACGGCTTCGATCTGCACCAGGGCATCCATCGGCAGGGCTTTTGCCTGCACGACAGTACGTGCCGGCAGGTAGCCGACGGCGCGGGCGATGGCCGAGTCGGGGAAGAAGGTGGTGTAGACCTGGTTGACCGCTTCGATGTCGGCGAGGTTCTTCACGAAGACGGTGATCCGGACGATGTCATCGAAGGGGACGTCGATGCCTTCCAGGATAGTCTTGATGTTGCGCAGGCACTGCGCGGCCTGTTCCTTGACGCCACCGGCGACCAGTTTCCCCGTCCTCGGGTCGATGGGCAGCTGGGCGCTGAGGTTGTTGTAGTGGGAGAAGGCGACGGACTGGGTGGACAGCGGGCTCAGCGGCGCGCGCTCGGCGTTGCGTTCGACCTTGATCAGGTCGCCGGCCTGCGGGGCGTTGGGGATGGTGCCCTCGCCGCAGGTGATGAGCGCTTCGACCTGCACCTGGGCGCCCAGAGGCAGTGCCGCCACGGCGACGGTGGTGAGCGTCGGCAGGTAGTTCGGGAAGAAGGCCGCGTGCACTTTGGCGACGGTTTCGGCGTCGGCGATGTCGGTCAGGAAGATGGAGATGCGGACGGTGTCATTCAGGGTGTGGCCGATGCCTTCGACGACGGCCTTGAGGTTCCTGAAGCACTGTTCGGCTTGTTCCTTGGCGCCACCGGCCACCAGCTTTCCGGTACTCGGGTCGACCGGTAACTGCGCGGAAAGGTTGTTGTAGTGGGAGAAGGCGACGGTTTGGGAATAGGGGCCTAAGCCTTGCGGGGCCTTGTCGGTATTTCTTGCCAGAACTGCGTTGTAGCCACTCATATCAGTACTCCCTGGTTCGCTGGGAATCCGTGGGTTGTGTGGCAAACGCTTCGTCCATGCGATATCGGTCGTTGCCACTTATCGTTCAGACGACGGATATCAAGCTCGTCGAGAGGCGCGCAGACTACCGAGTCTTCCGGGGTGACCCCTTTGACTTAAGGCAAGGGTAATGGGCTCTCCTTACCGGGTTGTTTCAAACGGCAACCGGCGGAGTCGGGAGGGTTCGAAGGGGACTTCCGAGAGCGGGAGCAGGTGTTTCGCGCGGAAGCTCGGTGCCAGAGTCGTTCCATCAGCCCAGCCCTCTCCCAGGAGGAGAGGGGGCCGTTCGGCGTTGGGTGAGGTTTACGGAGTCAGCCGGGGTGGCTGGTCTGTCTGATCAGAAGATGTAGTCCGTGGTCAGGAAGTTGGAGTCGCGGTCGCGGATGATCTGGCTGATCAGCTCCTTGTTCGACTCGGTGAAGCGGGTGGCGACCAGGGTGCGGATGGAAAAGGTGCGCAGGGCGTCGTGCACGGAGAGAGTGCCTTCGGCGGAGTTCTTGCGGCCGTTGAAGGGGTAGCTGTCCGGGCCTCGCTGGCACTGGGCGTTGATGTTGATGCGGCCGACCTGGTTGGCGAAGGCGTCCACCAGCGGGCCGACCTGTGCGGGGTCGTCGCCGAACAGGCTGAGCTGCTGGCCGTAGTCGGACTGCAGCACGTAGTCGATCACTTCACCCAGCTCGCGGTAGGGCACCACGGGCACCAGCGGGCCGAACTGTTCCTCGTTGTACAGGCGCATGTCCGGGCTCACCGGGCTGAGCAGCGCGGGGTAGAAGAAGCTTTCGCGGCTTTCGCCACCGCCGGGGTTGATGACCTTGGCGCCCTTGGCCAATGCGTCCTGCAGCAAGGCATTGAGGAAGTCGACCTTGCCCGGCTCGGGCAGCGGCGTCAGCGCTACGCCCGATTCCCAGGGCATGCCGGATTTGAGTTCGGCGAGCCTGGCGCTGAACTTGTCGAGGAAGCCGGGCAGCACGTCTTCGTGGACGAAGAGGATTTTCAGGGCTGTGCAGCGCTGGCCGTTAAAGGAGAGGGCGCCGGTGATGGCTTCGCTGACGGCGTTGTCGAGGTCGACGCTGGGCAGGACGATGCCGGGGTTCTTGGCGTCCAGCCCGAGGGCTGCGCGCAGGCGGTGCGGGCGCGGGTGGAGCTTCTTCAGATCGGCGGCGCCGGAGTGGGTGCCGATGAAGGCGAAGACGTCGACCTTGCCGCTGGCCATGAGTGCGCTGACGGTCTCGCGGCCACGCCCGTAGATGACGTTGATGACGCCCGGCGGGAAGCTGTCGCGGAAGGCTTCGAGCAGCGGGCGGATCAGCAGCACGCCGAACTTGGCGGGCTTGAAGACCACGGTATTGCCCATGATCAGCGCCGGAATCAGGGTGGTGAAGGTCTCGTTCAGCGGATAGTTGTACGGGCCCATGCACAGCGCCACGCCCAGCGGCACGCGGCGGATCTGCCCGAGGGTGCCCTGTTCCAGCTCGAAGCGGCTGGAGCGGCGGTCCAGCGCCTTGAGGGCTTCGATGGTGTCGACGATGTAGTCGCAGGTGCGGTCGAACTCCTTCTCCGAGTCCTTGAGGTTCTTGCCGATCTCCCACATCAGCAGCTTGACCACAGCGCTGCGCTGTTCACGCATGCGGGCGAGGAAGCGCTCGACGTGGGCGATGCGCTCGGCCACGCGCAGGTTCGGCCACAGGCCCTGGCCGTTGTCGTAGGCGGCCACGGCGGCGCCCAGCGCAGCGAGGGCGGCGTCGGCATCGAGCAGCGGGGTGCTGCCGAGGATGACCTGCTGATCGCCTTCGTCGGTGGCGAGGAAGATCGGGCTGCGCACCGGGGCGAGCGGGCCGTCCCAGCGGCGCAGTTCGCCGTTTACCAGGTAGTCGCGCTGTTCGACCGGCGCGTCGGGGCGCCAGGCATCGGGGATGTCGGTGAGGCGGGGGAACAGAGGGTCGAGTTTGTTGTTGTCGGGCATGACTCATCCTCGGGGACGGTGGGCGACTGGTCTGTTTTAGTCCGTGATTGTGCTTGGGTAAATCGATTCAGCAGGCGATGCGACGAGTGGCCGGGTAGGGCGTATAACGCTCCGCGTTATACGCCGATTGACTGTGAGTTCAGGGCACTGCGAACCCACCCTCGAAGCGACGGGCAGGCAATGTGAATCGGCGTTCGGGTGGCGGCGGATAACGCGTGCCGCGTCATGCGCCCTACGGGTGCGACGGGGCGGGGTTCGGCGCGGGGAGCGGTTGCAGCAGTTCCTGCTGCTCGGCGTAGCGGGCGCGGATCTCGAAGTCGCGGGGCCAGGTGGGTTGGGCGGCGGGGGCTTTCGGAGTTGCGGCGGAAGTCACGGGCGATACCTCGTGCAGGAGTCCGGGGCGGTGAACGATGTTGAGTGGTCGTTCTTCGGGGTGCTTGGGGATGGGGTTTGATGGGTTTCGCTTCGCTCTACCCATCCTACGAGGAGCGTGTCCGTAGGATGGGTAGAGCCGTGCGAGACCCATCGCCTGACGTATCAGACGAACAGCGACAGCAGCAGGATGAAGCCCAGGCCGACCACCGAGAGGATGGTTTCCATGGCGGTCCAGGTCTTGAAGGTCTCCATCACGCTCATGTTGAAGTACTGCTTCACCAGCCAGAAGCCGGCGTCGTTGACGTGGGAGAGGATCAGCGAGCCTGCGCCGGTGGCCAGCACCAGCAGTTCGCGGTTGACGCCGGGGATGAGGTCGATGACCGGCACCACGATGCCCGCGCCGGTGATGGTGGCGACGGTGGCGGAGCCGGTGGCGATGCGGATCACCGCGGCCACCAGCCAGGCCAGGAGGATCGGCGAGATCTGCGCGTGCACCGCCATGTGACCGATCACGTCGCCCACGCCGCTGGCCACAAGCATCTGTTTGAAGCCACCGCCAGCGCCGATGATCATCACGATGGCGGCGGTGGGCGCGAGGCTCTGGTCGAGCAGCTTGAGGATCTTCTTCGAGTCGAAGCCACGGGCGTGGCCGAAGGTGTAGAGCGACAGCAGCAGGGCCAGGAGCAGGGCTGTGATCGGGTGGCCGATCATGTCCAGCCAGGCGCGGACGACATGGCCGTCGGCGAGCATGACGTCGGCGAAGGTCTTGAGCAGCATCAGAAACACCGGCAGCAGCACGGTGACCAGGGTGATGCCGAAGCTGGGCAGGTCGCTGGTTTCGGGCTCGTGGGCGATCTGCGCTACCAGTTCCTCGGACGGCTTGCCGGGAATGTACCGGGCGATGAAGGCGCCGTAGATCGGGCCGGCGATGGCGGCGGTGGGCAGGGCGACCAGCAGGCCATAGAAGATGGTCTTGCCGATGTCCGCGCCGAATACGCCGATGGCCAGCAGCGGGCCCGGGTGCGGCGGCACCAGGCCGTGCACGGCGGAGAGGCCGGCGAGCAGCGGGATGCCGATCTTGATCAGCGACACGCCGCTGCGGCGGGCGACGATGAACACCAGCGGCACCAGCAGGATGAAGCCGATCTCGAAGAACAGCGGAATGCCGACGAGGAAGGCGGCGAACATCATCGCCCAGTGCACGCGTTCCTTGCCGAAGGCCTGGATCAGGGTGCGGGCGATCTGATCGGCGCCGCCGGAGTCCGCCATCATCTTGCCGAGCATGGTGCCCAGGGCGAGGATGATGCCGACGAAGCCGAGCACGCCGCCGAAGCCGTCCTGGAAGGATTTGACGATGGTCGCCACGGGCATGCCGGAGGTCAGGCCGAGGAAGCCGGCGGCGATGATCAGGGCAATGAAGGGGTGGAACTTGAACCGGGTGATCAGCAGGATCAGGCCGATGATGGTGACCACCGCATCCAGCAGCAGATAGGTGTCGTGGGACATGCCGAGCATGGGGCTCTCCTGTTGTTGTCGTTCTGCCGGAGCGGCTCTTCTCTGGGTGTAGAGAGATGGGTGAGTTGAGATAGCGCTATCTTTGGCGGGCAGGCGCTATCGCATCAGTCGTGGGAGTGCTGGCGCCACCAGAGGTGCGCGGCTTCGGCCAACTCGTCGAGCGGGCGAGTGGCATCCAGGCGCAGGGTCAGCGGCTCGCTGGTTGGCACTTCGAGGGCGGCGAACTGGCTGTCGATCAGGCTGGCCGGCATGAAGTGGCCGGGGCGCTTGGCGACGCGCTGGGCGGCGGTTTCCGGGGTGAGCTCGAGGAACACCACGCCCAGGCCGGGCACGGCGCGGCGCAGGCGTTCGCGATAGATGAGCTTGAGCGCGGAGCAGGTGAGCACGGGGCGTTGGCCGGCGGCGATGGCTTGCTGCAGCTGCGCGGCGAGGGTGTCGAGCCAGCCGGCGCGGTCCTCGTCGGTCAGTGGGATGCCGGCGCTCATCTTCTGGATGTTGGCTTGCGGGTGGAAGCTGTCGCCTTCGATGGCGAACGCGCCGCTGCGCAGGCACAGGGCTTCGCTGACGCTGGATTTGCCGCATCCGGCGACACCCATGATGAGGACGGCATCGATGGCGGGGAGCATGCAGGGCCTCGGCGTTGAGACAGCGCTATCTTTGGTGGACGAAACGAAAAGCATCGGGCTGCCTCCGCATTATTGTCATTCTAGTCGGTCTGTCTGGCGGCTTCGGCGGTGCTGCACTGAGGGCAGCAAGGGGCCGGCGGGCGGGACCGGTGGGGCCGGTCTCAGGCAATTGCCCTGTTCGCGAGACAGCGCTACCTTAGTGCCTCGATTTTTGTTTGGCAAGCCGCCCGATGACCGCCCAGAACAAAGACAAGAAGAACGACAGAAGCTCCCGAACCACCGGCCGACCCACTCTCGACGAGGTCGCACGTCGCGCTGGCGTCAGCCCGATTACCGCCTCGCGCGCTCTGCGCGGGGTGAGCACGGTGGCCGCGGAACTGGCGGAAAAAGTCCGTCAGGCCGCCGCCGAACTGGGCTACGTGGCCAACCCCGCCGCCCGCGCGCTGGCCTCCAAGCAGAGCCACAACATCGTGGTGCTGGTGCCCTCGCTGGCCAACCAGCTGTTCATCGAGACCCTCGAAGCCATCCACGCGGTGATGCACCCGCGCGGGCTGGAAGTGCTGATCGGCAACTACCACTACTCCCGCGACGAAGAAGAGAACCTGCTGCGCAACTACCTCGCGTACCAGCCGCGCGGCCTGCTGCTGACCGGCTTCGACCGCACCGAAAGCGCCCGGCGGATGATCGAGGCCAGCGGCGTGCCGGCGGTGTACATGATGGACCTGGACCCCGGCGCGGGGTTGCATTGCGTGGGCTTCTCGCAGATTCGTGCGGGGGAGGCGGCAGCCAGGCATCTGCTCAAGGGTGGGCGCAAACGCCTGGCCTACATCGGCGCGCAACTGGACCAGCGCACGTTGCTGCGCGGAGAGGGATTCCGTCGTGCCTTGCAGCAGGCCGGTTGCTACGACCCGGCGCTGGAAGTGCTGACGCCGCGCCCGTCGTCGGTCGGCCTGGGCGGCGAACTGTTCCGCCAGTTGCTGTCCAGCCATCCGCAGGTGGAAGGCATCTTCTTCGGCAACGACGACCTGGCCCAGGGCGCGCTGCTGGAGGCCATGCGCCACGGCATTCGGATACCAGAACAAGTGGCGGTGCTGGGCTTCAACGACCTGCCCAGCTCGGAGTTCATGGTGCCGCGCCTGTCGAGCATCCGCACGCCGCGCAAGGCCATCGGGACCCATGCGGCGGAGCGCCTGCTGGATCTGATCAACGACAAGGCGGTGAGCGAGCCGGTGATGGACCTGGGGTTCGAGTTGATGGTGCGGGAGAGTAGTTGAGGGCGTTGGCGGGAGCGCCCTGCGGGCGCTTTTCGCGGACAAGGTCCGCTCCTACGTTGTTTTCTGGGTCCCCGCGTTCGCGGGGATGACGGGTGCGGAGGACAGTGCATAACTCCGTCACTCCCGCGAACGCGGGAGCCCAGAAGACAGTTGCTCCTACGGGAGCATACGGCGCCTGGGAAGCGGTGCGTAGTCCGTAGGATGGGTAGAGCGCAGCGAAACCCATGCGGTCGGTGCATGGGATCGATGGGTTTCGCTACGCTCTACGCCATCCTACGGTGCGCGGTGCATCAATGCGCCGGCAGAATCCGCCCACGGCATTCGCCGAAGCCGATCGACGGGTAGCCGTCGCGGCGGCAGCGGGCGCGCAGGATGATTTCGTCGCCGTCTTCGAGGAAGCGGCGTTCCTCGCCGTTACCCAGTACCACCGGCTGTTTGCCGCCGGTGGTCAGTTCCAGCAGGCTGCCGAAGCTGTCCGGGGTTTCGCCGGAGAGGGTGCCGGAGCCGAACAGGTCGCCCGGTTGCAGGCGGCAGCCGTTGACGCTGTGGTGGGCGACCATCTGCGCCACGGTCCAGTACATGTTCAGCGTGTTGCTCAGGGCGATGCGCTCCGGCGCGTGGTGCTCGTGGCGCATGCGCGGGGTGAGCAGCAACACTTCCAGTTCGATATCCAGCGCGCCGTACTGCTGATCGGCCTCGTCATGGAGGTAGGGCAGCGGCTGCGGGTCGCCTTCCGGGCGGGCCGGCTGGGCGGTGCGGAAGGGTTCCAGCGCCTCGGCGGTGACGACCCAGGGCGAGATGGTGGTGGCGAAGCTTTTCGACAGGAAGGGGCCGAGCGGCTGGTACTCCCAGGCCTGCACGTCGCGGGCGGACCAGTCGTTGAGCAGGCAGAAGCCGGCGATATGCCCGGCGGCGCCGGAGATCGGGATGGCCTTGCCCTGGTCGTTGCCCTGGCCGATCCAGATGCCCAGTTCCAGCTCCAGGTCCATGCGTGCGCAGGGGCCGAATACCGGTACGTCGACGCCTGCGGGCAGGGTCTGGCCGTTGGGGCGGCGCACTTCGCTGCCGGAGGGCACGATGGTGGAGGCGCGGCCGTGGTAGCCGATGGGCACGTACTTGTAGTTGGGCAGCAGCGGATTGTCCGGGCGGAACAACTTGCCGACGTTCTTCGCGTGGTGGATGCCGACGTAGAAGTCGGTGTAGTCGCCGACTTTCGCCGGCAGGTGCAGGCGGCACGCGGCCTGGGGCTTGAGCAGCCGGGCGCCTAGGTGCTCCATGCGCTTCTGCTCGGAGCTGCCTTCGCTGAGCAGGCCGATCAACGCTTCACGCAGGGTGCGGCGGGCGGTGCCGCCCAGGGCGAAGAAGGCGTTGAGGCTGTCGCCGCTGGCAACCACGGCGGCCTGGTGCGCGGCGCCGTGGAAGAGGCCGGCTTCGCAGGCGGTCTTCAGGTCGAAGATGTAGTCGCCGATGGCGACGCCGCCGCGCGCCGAATCACCCGGCGGGCTGAACACGCCCAGGGGCAGGTTCTGCAGGGGGAAGTCCGGGTGGCCGTTGGCCGATTCGATCCAGCTTTGTGCGTTGTGGGAGACGCTCATCTTATTGCTCCGGGGAAGAGTCGAAGGTCTTCTGCATGCCGCTCCAGCAGGCGTCATAGTCGCGCTGCAGTTGCGGGCAGTCGAGGGCGAAGCGGCTGGGGCGCAGCACGCGGCCGGTCTCGAACATGAAGGCCATGGTGTGATCGATCTTGTGCGGTTTCAGGTCGGCGGCAATCGCCTGGCGGGTGGTGGCGTTGTCCGGGCCGTGGGCGCTCATGCAGTTGTGCAGCGAGGCGCCGCCGGGGACGAAGCCGTCGGCCTTGGCGTCGTACACGCCCTGGATCAGGCCCATGAATTCGTTCATCAGGTTGCGGTGGAACCACGGCGGACGGAAGGTGCTCTCGGCCACCATCCAGCGCGGCGGGAAAATCACGAAGTCCATGTTGGCCATGCCGTGGGTGTCGCTGGGCGAGGTGAGCACGGTGAAGATGGACGGATCGGGGTGGTCGTAGCTCACCGTGCCGATGGTGTTGAAGCGGCGCAGGTCGTACTTGTAGGGCACGTTGTTGCCGTGCCAGGCGACCACGTCCAGCGGCGAGTGGTCGAGCTGGGTGGCCCAGAGTTCGCCGAGGAATTTCTGCACCAGTTGCACCGGGCCTTCGGCGTCCTCGTAGTGCGCCACCGGGGTGAGGAAGTCGCGCGGGTTGGCCAGGCCGTTGCTGCCGATGGGGCCGAGATCGGGCAGGCGCAGGACGGCGCCGTGGTTCTCGGCCACGTAGCCGGCGGCGGTGCGGTCCAGCAGTTCCACACGGAAACGCATGCCGCGCGGGATCACGGCGATCTCCAGCGGTTCGACCTCCAGCACGCCCAGTTCGCTGACCAGGCGCAGGCGACCGGCCTGGGGCACGATCAGCAGCTCGCCGTCGGCGTTGAAGAACGCCCGGCTCATGGAGATGTTCGCGCGGTAGGCATAGATGCTGACGCCGCTGGTAGCCTCCGCCTCGGCGTTGGCGGCCATGCATAGCAGGCCGTCGATGAAGTCGGTAGGCTCCTCCGGCATTTCGAAGCTGTTCCAGCGCAGCCGGTTGGGCGTCACGGGGCCCAGGGCGGTGCCGGTGATCTGCCGCGTCAGGCGTTCGTAGCGCGGGTGCGCGGCGGACGGTCGGATGCGGTACAGCCAGGTGCGCCGGACCTCGCTGCGCGGCACGGTGAAGGCGGTGCCGGAAAGCAGTTCGGCGTACAGGCCGTAGGGCACGTGCTGCGGCGAGTTCTGCCCGACGGGCAGCGCATTGGGCAGGGCCTCGCTGGCGAATTCGTTGCCGAATCCGGACAGGTAGGCCGGGGCGCGGGAGGAGGTCATGGTGGTTTCACTCTTTTTATTCGTAATTCAATTACGAATAACGTAATTTCATGGTGGCAAGCCGTCAAGCCCACCAGGGAGTCCTTTTAAGTTGAAGACCAAGAACGAAGCGGAAGAGTCCGTCCCGACGAAGGGCAAGAAGGTGCAGTCCGCCGAGGTCGGCACCGAGATCCTCAAGGCCCTGGCGGACCTGGCACCGAGCACCTCGCTCAAGCGCCTGGGCGAGTACCTGGAGATGCCGGCGGCCAAGGTCCACCGCTACCTGCAGGCGCTGATCGCCAGTGGGTTCGCCGAGCAGGACCCGGTCACCAATCACTATGGGCTGGGCCGCGAGGCGCTTTATGTCGGGCTCGCGGCGATCCGCCGGCTGGATGTGGTGAAGGTCGCCAGTCCCGCGCTGGCCGAGCTGCGAGACAACCTGGGGCAGACCTGCTTCCTGGCCATCTGGGGCAGCCACGGGCCGACCGTGGTGCAGGTGGAGCCGGCGCAGGGGATGGTCACGCTGGTGACCCAGATGGGGTCGGTGCTGCCGGTACATGGGTCGTCCACCGGATTGGTGTTCGCGGCGTTCCGGGCGGGGCTGGAGGAGGGCGCGGATCAGGCGGTGCTGGAGAGCATTCGGGCCGATGGGCTGCATTCGATCCACGGGCTGCTGATGCCGGGGGTGAATGCGCTGTCGGTGCCGCTGTTCGCTACCGGGCGCGAGTTGGCGGGGGTGATTACCGTGGTGGGGTCGGAGGCGAGCTTTTCGGCCGATCCCCATGGCGAGGCGGCGCGGGTGTTGCTGGAGGCGGCGCGGGAGATCAGTTTGCGGATGGGCGGGGAGGTCTGAACCTGCTCTTCGTAGGAGCGAGCTTGCTCGCGAAACGCCCAGCTCCGGAGCCGCCGGGAGTCACTGTTCGCGAGCAAGGACTGGGCGTCCCCCTCGGTCCTGCAATTACCGCCCAACCTGCTTGGGCGGCGCATCCTTACCACCCAGGTCGAGCACTTCCCGTACCAGCATGGCGATGCTCGACACGCCCATCTTTTCCTTGATCTTGGTGCGGTGCACATCGACGGTCTTCACGCTGATGTTCAGCTCGCGGGCGATGACCTTGCTGGCCTTGCCGTCGATCACCATGCCCAGTACTTCGCGTTCGCGGCCGGTGAGCAGGTTGAGCTTGCCCTGCAGCTGCTGGCGCTGGGTGGCGCCGGCGTGGACCTGCACGGCGTCCTTCAGCGCGGCCTGGATGCGTTCGAGCATCTGCTGCGGGTTGTAGGGCTTCTCGACGAAATCGATGGCGCCGTTCTTCATCGCCTTCACCGACATGGGGATGTCGCCGTGGGCGGAGACGAACAGGGTCGGCAGCGCGATGCCGCGCTCGTTGAGGATTTCCTGCAGCTGGAAGCCGCTGGTTTCCGGCATGCGCACGTCCACAACCAGGCAGGCCGGAAGGTCGGGATCGTAATGGGCGAGGAATTCATCGGCCCCGGCGAAGCACAGGGCCTGCACGCTGACCGATTCGAGCAACCAGGCCAGCGAGGTGCGCAGGTCCTTGTCGTCGTCGACGATGTACACAACGGGTTTACGGGTTTCCATTTCGGGCTACCACGGCGTTTCTAATTATTTTTCACCCCGAGGGGCGCAAGGCACGTCATTGGCGGGCCGTTGAAACCTTGCTGCGGCATTGGAATGCATGCGGTTTTCAGCGGCCTGCCATGCAGGATAACCATTGGATTCCTCGCTGACGATAAAGAAACCCCCTAGATGACTAGCGGCGATCTCCCTCCGGCATGGGGATCGTCTGAATATTGCCGCCTGGCCCCGGCGCTTACTCTCGTTCCATCAGCCACGGACCGCTTTGCGTGTGGTCCCCCGAGAGGAAGGGTGCCGAGATGGCCGACCTTAGCCAGACCCAGATCGACTTCCGCAACGCCATGGCCCAGCTGCCGGCGGCGGTGAACATCATCACCAGCGACGGCCCCGGCGGGCGCTGCGGCATCACCGCCAGCGCGGTGTGCTCGGTCACCGATTCGCCGCCGACCGTGCTGGTCTGCATCAACCGCAACAGCGCCAGCCACGACGTGTTCCGCGACAACGGCTACCTCTGCGTCAACGTGCTGCGCGGCGAGCAGGAAGAACTGGCGCGGCACTTCGCCGGGATGACCCGCGTGCCGATGGAAGAGCGTTTCGCCTGGGACCTGTGGGACAGCGCCTGCCCGCAGACGCCAGTACTGCGCGATGCCCTGGTGACCCTCGGCGGTCGGATCAGCGAGTGCAAGGAAGTGGGTTCCCACTCGGTGATGTTCGTCGAGCTGGACCAGGTCTCCGTGCGCGAGCAGGGCGACAGCCTCGTCTACTTCAACCGCCTGTTCCACCGCGTCGACCGCACCGCCGCGGCGGCGCAGTGCGCCCGCTGACTCCGGAGTGAGCATGACCCGCATCGAACGCCTCGAATCGATCATCGTCGACCTGCCGACCATCCGCCCGCACAAGCTGGCGATGCACACCCTGCAGCAGCAGACCCTGGTCATCCTGCGCCTGCGTTGCTCCGACGGCATCGAAGGCCTCGGCGAAGCCACCACCATCGGCGGCCTGGCCTACGGCAACGAGAGCCCGGAAAGCATCAAGGCCAACCTCGACGCGCACTTCGCGCCGCTGCTGGTCGGCCAGGACGCCAGCAACATCAACGCCTGCATGCAGCGCCTGGACAAGTCGATCAAGGGCAACACCTTCGCCCGCTCGGCGGTGGAAACCGCGCTGCTCGACGCCCAGGGCAAGCGCCTGGGGTTGCCGGTCAGCGAACTGCTCGGCGGCCGTGTACGCGACAGCTTGGACGTGGCCTGGACCCTGGCTTCCGGCGACACGGCGCGCGACATCGCCGAAGCCGAGCAGATGCTGGAACTGCGCCGGCATCGCATCTTCAAACTGAAGATCGGTGCCAACCCGCTGGAGCAGGACCTCAAGCATGTGGTGGCGATCAAGAAAGCCCTGGGCGAGCGCGCCAGCGTGCGGGTGGACGTCAACCAGGGCTGGGACGAATCCCAGGCCATCCGCGGCTGCCAGGTGCTCGGCGAGAACGGCATCGACCTGATCGAGCAGCCCATCGCGCGCATCAATCGCAGCGGCCAGGTGCGCCTGAACCAGCGCAGCCCGGCGCCGATCATGGCCGACGAATCCATCGAGAGTGTGGCCGACGCCTTCAGCCTCGCGGCCGACGGCGCGGCCAGCATCTTCGCCCTGAAGATCGCCAAGAACGGCGGCCCGCGCGCCGTGCTGCGCACCGCGCAGATCGCCGAGGCGGCCGGCATCGCGCTGTATGGCGGAACCATGCTGGAAGGCGCGGTCGGCACCCTGGCCTCGGCCCACGCCTTCCTCACCCTGGAAAAACTCACCTGGGCCACCGAGCTGTTCGGCCCGCTGCTGCTCACCGAGGAAATCGTCACCGAAGCGCCGGTATACCGCGACTTCCAGTTGCACGTGCCGCGCACGCCCGGCCTTGGCCTGAGCCTCGACGAAGAGCGCCTGGCGCGTTTCGCCCGCCACTAACGGAGAAAACCCAATGCTGTTCCACGTGAAGATGACCGTGAAATTGCCCCTCGACATGGACCCGGCAAAAGCCGCCCAGCTCAAGGCCGACGAGAAGGAACTGGCCCAGCGCCTGCAGCGTGAGGGCAAGTGGCGCCACCTGTGGCGCATCGCCGGGCACTACGCCAACTACAGCGTGTTCGACCTCGCCAGCGTCGAGGAACTGCACGACACCCTGATGCAGTTGCCGCTGTTCCCCTACATGGACATCGAGGTGGATGGGCTCTGCCGCCACCCGTCCTCGATCCATTCCGACGACCGTTGACTCCACCCCAGATAACAACAAGACGAGGTAAGCCGAATGACCGTGAAGATTTCCCAGTCCGCCGACATCCAGAAGTTCTTCGAGGAAGCCGCGGGTTATGGCAACGACCAGGGCAGCCCGCGCTTCAAGGCGCTGATCAACCGCATCCTCATCGATGCCGTGCGCATCATCGAGGACATGCAGGTCACCGACGACGAGTTCTGGAAGGCAGTGGATTACCTCAATCGCATGGGCGCCGGCCAGGAAGCCGGCCTGCTGGTGGCGGGTCTGGGGCTCGAGCACTTCCTCGACCTGCTGCAGGACGCCCGTGACGAACAGGCCGGCCTCACCGGCGGCACCCCGCGCACCATCGAAGGCCCGCTGTACGTGGCTGGCGCGCCGCTGTCCCAGGGCGAAGCGCGCATGGACGATGGCAGCGAGGAGGGCGTCGCCACTCCGATGTTCCTCGAAGGCCAGGTGCTGGACCTGGACGGCAACCCCATCGCCGGCGCCACCGTCGACCTGTGGCACGCCAACACCAAGGGCATGTACTCCTACTTCGACCAGAGCCAGTCCCAGTTCAACCTGCGCCGCCGCATCGTCACCGACGCCCAGGGCCGCTACAAGGCGCGCAGCATCGTGCCGAGCGGCTACGGTTGCCCGCCGACCGGCACCACCCAGGAAGCCCTGAACCTGCTTGGCCGTCATGGCCAGCGCCCGGCGCATATCCACTTCTTCATCTCGGCGCCGGGCTATCGCCACCTGACCACCCAGATCAACCTGTCGGGCGATGAGTACCTGTGGGATGACTTCGCCTACGCCACCCGTGACGGACTGGTGGGCGAAGTGGAGTTCCGCGAGGACGGCGTGCGCGGTGTGAAGGGGCGCTATGCCGACCTGCAGTTCAGCTTCCAGCTGCAGAAGGCGGCGGGTACCGACGCCGAACAGCGCAGCCAGCGTCCCCGTGCGTTGCAGGTGCAAGGCGCCTGATATCGCTGTGATGTTCCCGTAGGAGCGGACTCCGTCCGCGATGCTCTTGTACCAGGGCTATCGCGGACGGAGTCCGCTCCTACGAAAGCTTGTCCCGCCGATTGCCGCCCCTCATCAATCCCTCCAAAGAGGCACCCGTAGGAGCGGGCCATGCCCGCGAAGCTCTTGTGAACGGGGCTATCGCGGGCATGGCTCGCTCCTGCAAGAGCTCGTCCTGCCAACCGCCGGCGCTATCGGCGCCTCAAACCCTGAACCGCTGAATCAACTGCCGCTGGTAATCCGCCATCTCATTCAGCCGGTGGCTGACCTGCGCCGATTGCTCCGCCTGCCCCGACAGCGAATGGGTCACGTCACGGATGGCTTCGATGTTGCGGTTGATCTCCTCGGCGACGCAGCTCTGTTCCTCCGCGGCGCTGGCGATCTGCAGGTTCATCTCGCTGATCAGGTTGACCGAGCTGGCGATGCGTTGCAGCGCCTCCACCGCCTGCTGCACCTGGCCGACGTTGTGCTGCGCCTGGCCGTGGCTGCCGTGCATGGCCTGGGCGACCTCGCGGGTGCCGCTCTGCAGGTTGGCGATGACCTGGCGGATTTCCTCCACCGAACTCTGCGTGCGCTGCGCCAGACCGCGCACCTCGTCGGCAACCACGGCGAAGCCACGGCCCTGTTCGCCGGCGCGGGCGGCTTCGATGGCGGCGTTGAGGGCGAGCAGGTTGGTCTGTTCGGCGATGGAGCGGATCACCTCCAGCACCTGGCCGATCTGCTCGCTGCGTTCGGCCAGGGCCTGCACCTGGCTCATCGCGGCGGTCATGCCCTGGGCGAGTTCACCGATGCCGTGGGTGGCGTGGGCGATCACGTCGAGGCCTTCGCGCGCCGCGTGGTCGGCCTGGCTGGCGGCTGCGGCGGCCTGGGCGGCGTTGCGCGCGGAGTCCTGGGCGGTGGCGGACATCTCCTGCAACGCCGTGGCCACCTGGTCGATCTCGCGGAACTGCTGCTGCATGCCGTCGCTGGCTTCGCGGGCGACTACAGCCGACTGGTCGGCGGTGGCGCGGGTGTCGCTCACCGCGCCCTGCAGCTGACCCATCACCGGCTGCAGCTTGTCGAGGAAGCGGTTGAAGCCCTGCGCGACCCGGCCGAGCTCGTCGCGGCGGCTGTAGTCGAGGCGGCGGGTGAGGTCGCCGTCGCCGTCGGCGATGTCCTCGACCATGCCGGCCAGGCGCAGCAGCGGGCGAGTGACGCCGCGCGCGGTGAGCCAGACCAGGGCGATGCCGAGCAGGCTGAGCAGCAGGCCGACACCGAACTCGACCATCGAACCGTGGGCACGTTCGTCATCCATGGCGCGTTGCAGGCTGACGGCCGGGGCCATCAGGGTGGCGTGCGGCACGCTGAGCAGCACGCCCCAGGGCGCGGCGCCGGTGATCGGTTCCAGCGGTTCGAGCACCTGGATCTGCTCGGCATCGCTGAGCGTGAACGGCTGGTTGCGCTGCTGCGCGGCGAGCAGATCGTTGGCCCTGGCCGGTTGCACGTCGTGCAGGCGCTTGCCGACGCTGGCGGCGTCCTGGCTGTTACCGGCAATTACCCCCGCAGGGCTGAGGATGCTGATGCGCCCGCTGCCGTCGTACAGGCTGGCGGCGCTGGTCCGGGCGTTCTGCTGCAGGCTGTCGAGGCTGATGTCGAGGCCGACCACGGCGATCACCTGGCCGTCTTCCAGCAGCGGGAAGGCGATGCTGGTGACCAGCCGGCGGGTGCCGGAGGCATCGTCGCTGTAAGGGTCGAGCACGCACGCCTGGCGGCTGTCGCGCGGGCAGGTGTAGAAGGCGTTGTAGGGCTTGCCGCTGGGGCCGGGGGAGGTGTCGGAGAGGGTCTTCTCGTCGCCGATCACCGGCGTCGGCGCGCCGCCTTCGCCGCGTACCCAGTAGACCGAGAAACGCCCGGTCTCGTTGCTGCCGGCCTCGGCGTTGCCGTGGAACTGCGCGTCGGCCTTGTCCAGCGCCTGTGGCTCGAAGACCAGGTAGAGGCCGAGCAGGTCGGCCTTGCCGGCGATGGCGTCGCGCAGCTCGTGGGTCAGGCGCTGGCGCAACGTTCGCGCGTCGATCTCGCCGCGTGCCGCCTGGGCGCGCAGGCTCAGCAGCTGGCGGCTCAGGCCCTGGCCATAGTCGTAGGTGCGCAGGAACAGGCGTTGCAGTTGCAGCGCCTGCACCTTGCCCTGGGCCTGCAGGTTGGTTTGCGCGGCGCTGGCCAGCATCTGCCGGCTGGCGTCCTTCACGCGCGTGGTGCTCAGCTGGTTCTGGTACAGCGACAGGCCGACCAGCAGGGTGACCACCAGGATCAGGCACAGGCTGGCGAGCAGGACGATCTTGCTCTGGATATTCAGGGTCGGAAGGGGCATGGGATGGCACCTGATGCAGAAACAGGAACGGGGCGGCGCCTTGCGGCGACCACCCCGTGGAGTCATGCGCGACCGTGGTCAGTACATGAAGGAGAAGACCACCTGGCTGTACAGGTTGGTGTCGTTGTTGCCGAGCTGGGTGCCGCCTTGCTCGGCGCTCTTGTCCGGCTGGTAGAGGCCGATCAGCGGCATCACCATCAGGTTCTGGGTGACGCCCCATTCGGCGTACAGGTCGAATTCGTGGCCGTCGGTGTTGCCCAGGTTCTTGTCGAGGGTCTTGAAGTCGAACAGCATGGCGCCGAGGTTCAGGTTCTCCAGCGGAGCGACCTTGAAGGTGAGCTGCTGGATCTTGCTGTTGCTGTTGAACGGGCCTGCGTAGTTGCCCGCCACCTCGCCCTGGAACCAGGTGCCGTAGCCGCGGCTGAAGCCGTAGAACAGGGTGTCGTAGTTCTCCGAGAAGCGGCTGTAGCGGTAGCTGACGCCGGGCGTCCAGGCCACGTCCTTGAAAGTCCAGCCGGCTTCCAGGTACCACGCGTTCTCGTTGTCGACATGGCGCTTGTCCTGCTCGGCGTATTCACCGGAGAGGAACAGGTTCTCCACGCCGGCATTGCCGGTGGCGCGCAGGCTGTAGGTCTTCATGTCCTTGCGGTCGAGCTGCAGGGGCGAGGCGTATTCCTCGTCGATGTCGGTGACGTCGATGTAGGTCAGGCCGACGGTGGCTTCCTTGGCCACGTGCTCCAGGGTGCCGACGTAGAGTTCGGACTTGGCCTGGGCGCGGTTGTCCGACTTCAGCCACATCAGGTCGCTGCGCCAGCCCTCCTTGCCACCCAGGCGCAGCACGGCGGTTTCGTCGAAGTTCTTGCGCGCCGCCAGGTAGTAGGCGCCGCCACGGTTGAACTCGCCATCGGCCACACCCTTGCCGAGGTTCAGTGCGTCGCCGTCGATCAGGAAGCCGTCGCCGACCACGATGTTCTGGCGGCCGAAGGAGAGGTCCACGCCGTCGTCGCCCAGGGCGGAGAACAGCTTGCCGGAGCGCCAGCCGAGGGAGGCGTCTTCGATCTTGGTGGTGCGTTCGGTGCCGTCGGTGAAGCCGGCGGCATCGCCATCACCCCAGGTGCCGGAGCTGAGCAGGCCGAAGGCGCCATAGGTGGTGCCCACGCCGGCCAGACCCTTGTCGAAGCTCAGGCCGTACTTCAGGTAGCCCTCGCGCCAGGACGACGAGCCCTCGCTCAGCCTGCCGCTCGGAGCATAGTTCTCCTGGCTGTGGAAGATGCCGAAGGTCGCTTCCAGGTTGGCGTTCAGGTGGGTGTCGTCGTCGGCGTAGAGCTGGTAGGCGCTGGCGGGGCCTGCCCCGGCGATGAGCAGGGCGAGCAGGGTGGGGCGCAGCACGGCGGCGTGGGTCATGGTGAAGGCATCCGTTTCGTTATTGTCGATTGGGGGGATGTGACTTCTGCCGATGCTAAGTAAGGGGTGGCCCTGCGCCGTTGCTCCTGTCTGCCAAGTGATTGTGTGTGATTGCCAGATCGGCGGGGCCCGGTCCCCCACGTCGGAGGACCCATGACGGCGAACTCTGTAGGAGCGCCCCATGGGCGCGATCGCGGGCATGGCCCGCTCCTACAAGGGAGGAAGAGTCTTCAGCGTGCGCGGGAGATCAGCGACGGCTGTTCGGCGTAGAGACGCTTGTACAGGGCCGAGAAATGGCTGGAGCTGGCGAAGCCCAGGTCCAGCGCCAGGTGGGTGATGCTCTGCTGCGGCTCCTGCTTGAGCCTGCGCCGCGCCTCGGCCAGACGCAGGCTGAGGAAGAACTGCTGCGGCGTGCTCTGGCAGATCTGCCGGAAGCAGTACTGCAGGGTGCGCTGGCTGGTGTTCAGTCTCTGGCTCAGCTCCAGCAGCGACAGCGGTTCGGACAGGTCCGCCTGCATCCGCTCGATGGCCGCCAGCACCAGCCGGCGATGTTGCTGCAGTGAGCGCGGCGCACCTTCGCGGTCGCTGCCGGGGAGGATTTCCTCCAGCGCTTGCAGCACGTGGCTCACCATCCGGTCGACGGCATGGCCGGCCTGCTGTGGGTCGGCCACCCGCCAGGGCTCGCTTTCGAAAGTGGCGATGGCGTCGCACAGGCTGCGCCGCAGCTCACCCGCGCCGGTCGGCGAAAGCTGCAATCGCCGCTGCTCCAGAGCGCGCTCGAACAGCTCGCGCTCCTCGGCGCCGAGCAGGCGTTCCAGCTGCGGCTGGCTGAAGGTCAGGCCGAGCATGTGCATTTCCCCGGCGGCGCAGATTTCCAGCTCGCGGCCGCCTTGGAGCACCAGCAGGGTGTCGTCGTGCAGGGCCTGGCCGTTAAAGCGTGAATCGCCGTTGGCACGCAGGGGGATACCGATCACCAGGTGGCCGGCGGGCGGCGCCATGTTCTCCTGCAGGTGCAGGTTGGAGTGCTCGTAGATCAGCGAGGCGTCGGGCAGCTGCACATGCAGCAGCTCCGCCTGCAGGCGGCCGTGGCCGAGCTGGGTGTAGTCCTGGCTCCAGCCGGCGAGGGCGCAGGCCAGTTCATCGGAGTCAGTTGCCTGGTGGCGGGCTATGCCGGTCATGGCGGTTCACCTCGGTTGTGCGCCGAGTATCGGTCAGCACTGGCGCGCAGGCTTGTCCCTGCGCGCCAGGGGCTTGCAGCTGGCTGCCAGATTCAGCGGCCGGCGAGGTAGGCGCTGGCCAGTGTACAGGCACGCTCGATCAGCATGGGCGCCAGTTCCCGAGCGGTCTCGCTGTTGCGCCGGGTGTGCACCCAGCCCAGGTACGTGGTGCCGCGCAGGGCGAGGAACAGCGGCAACGCGGCGCGGTCGGCGACGGACAGCGGTTTGACCGAGTCGTAGCCGGCCAGCAGCGCCGCCTGGATCTGCGCCAGGCGCGGATCATCGAGGCAGAAGTACAGCGCGGTGGCCAGCTCGAACATGTGCCAGCCGAAGCCGGCGTCGTCGAAGTCGATCAGCTGCAGTTCGCCGCCTTCGAGCAGCAGGTTCTCCGGTACCAGGTCGGCGTGGATCATGCCGAAGTTGCCCAGGCCGCGGCCGTAGCGGCGCAGGTCCAGGCGCGCTTCCTGGCGGGCGCGCTGGAGCAGGTCGCGTTGCGCGTCGCTGAGCAGGTCGAGCTCCCAGAAGCGCCCCCAGAACGGGTTGGCGCCCACCAGGCCTTCCTCGTCCCAGGCGTGCCGGGTGAACTCGTTGGGCTGGCGCCACTGGGCCGAATTCAGATGGATGCGCGCGGCCACGGCGCCGGCCTGGTGGAACAGCGCCTCGATATCGCCCTCGGCGCTCAGGCCCTGCTCGGCGGAGCCCAGGGTGCTGCCGCCGAGCCAGCCGAGCATGTCGACGAAGCGCGGCTCTTCCAGCGCGGCGCTGCGCACCTCGGCCAGGTGTTCGCCGCTGCGGGTGCGGATGATGCTCGGCACGCCGATGCCGCCGGCGGCCAGTTGCTCCATCCAGGTCAGCTCCGAACGCAGCGCCGCTTCGCTGTGATAGCCGCCGCGATGCACGCGCAGGGCGCTGCGCGTGCCGTCGCTGCGGGTGGCGCAGAACACCGCGTTCTCGCGGTACTTGAGCAGTTCCAGGCCGACGAAATCGCCGTCCCAGTGGCGCAGGGCATCCAGCGCCAGGTCGCGCAGGCAGGCGATCTGCTGGTCGTGATCAAGCTCTGCGAAACAAGCCTTGGAAAAGTCGTTCATGGTGGCTCCTCAGAGTTCGCTCAGGACCTGGTCCAGGGTGTCGATGAAGCGCTCGCCGTGCTCGGCTTCAAACACCAGCGGCGGGCGGATCTTGAGGATGTTGTCGTCGCCGCCGATCTTGCTGATCAGCACGCCACGCTGGCGCATGATGTTGACGATGCGGCGGGCCTCGATGCCGGCCGGCTCGCGGCTGGCGCGGTCGCGTACCAGCTCCACGGCGAAGAACAGGCCCTGGCCGCGCACGTCGCCGATGATCGAATGGCGCTCAGCGAGGCGGTGCAGTTCGGCGCTGAGCTTCGCGCCCTGGCGCCGGGCGTTGCCTTGCAGGTCCTGCTCGGCGATCACGTCCAGCACCGCCTGGCCGACGGCCGCAGCCACCGGCGAGCCGCCGAAGGTGTTGAAGTACATATTGCTGCGGCCGAAGGTCTCCACGCGCTCGCGGTGGGTCACCACGCCCGCCAGGGGGAAGCCGTTGCCCATGGGTTTGCCGAGGGTGACGATGTCCGGCACCAGCGGGTGCGACTGGTGGCCCCACATGTGGTCGCCGGTGCGGGCGAAGCCCGATTGCACCTCGTCGGTGATCAGCAGGCCGCCGGCAGCGCGCACCAGCTTGGCGACGCGCTCCAGGTAGCCGGCCGGCAGGCGCGGGATGCCTTCGTTGGCGAACAGGGTGTCGATCAGCATGGCCGCGAGGCCGACGCCTGCCGCCTGCAGTTCAGCGATGGCTTCGGCGACCTTGGCCAGGTAACAGTCGGCGACCTGCTCGGGCGTGCCGTCGGCATGGTAGAGGCAGGGGATCGGCACGGCCCGCGCATGGGGCGAGAACGGCTCGGAGCTGGGCAGCGCGGTGGTCACCGCCGCCAGGCTGGTGGTGTTGCCGTGGTAGTTGTAGTCGCTGACGATCACCCCCTTGTTACCGGTGGCGAAGCGCGCCATGCGCAGGGCCAGTTCGTTGGCCTCGCTGCCGGTGCAGGTGAACATCAGGCTGTCCAGCGGTTCGGCAAAGGTCGCGGTGAGGTTCTCGGCGTAGCGCACCACGCGTTCGTTGAGGTAGCGGGTATGGATATTCAGCGTCGCCGCCTGTTCGGCCATGGCCGCCACCACCTTGGGGTGGCAGTGGCCGACGCAGGGCACGTTGTTGTAGCAGTCCAGGTAGCGCTTGCCGGCGGCGTCGATCAGCCAGACACCTTCGCCTTTCACCAGCTCCAGCGGTTCGTCGTAGAACAGTGGCGAGGCGTCGCCCATGACCTGGTGGCGGCGTTGCAGCAGGGTGGGTTCAGACATTTTCGGCATTCTCCAGAGGCTTGCCGGCGCGGGTGGCGGCGCGCAGCAGGTAATTGAGGATCAGCGCGGCGACCACCAGGGCCAGTGCGCTGAGCATGGCCACTTCCAGCTGGAAGCAGGCGGCGATCACCACCAGCGTCAGCAGCATGCCGACGCTTGCCACGACCGGGCCGCCGCGCAGGCGGAAGGGGCGCACCAGGCCCGGCTGGCTGCGGTGCAGGCGCAGGTAAGCGGCGAACAGCACCAGGTGGCAGCTGCCCAGCAGCAGGACGATGCACAGCAGGAGTTTTTCCGGCGGCACCAGGGTCAGCGGCAGGCCGATCACAGTCAGCACCAGCAGGGCGACGTAGGGCGCGCCACGGCGATTGGTGCGGGCCAGCGCGGCGGGGAAGAAGCCGTCGCGGGCCAGGGCGAACAGCTGGCGGGAGGCGGAGAACACCACCGAGAAGAAGGTCGCCAGCAGGCCGCACACGGCACCGGAGCCGACCAGCAGCGGCAGCCAGTCGCGCTCGCCGTAGAGCCCGCCGTGGGTCATGGCGGCGTAGAGCGGATCACCCGCGTTGCCGACCACTTCCACACCGGCCGCGCCCGGCGCGCTGATCACCACGGTCAGGGCGGTCAGCAGCAGGGTGCCGACGGCGGCGATGATTCCGCGCGGCATGCTGCGGCCTGGGTCGGCGGCTTCTTCGGCGGCGGAGGCGACCTGCTCCAGGCAGATGAACATCCAGATGGCGAAGGGCACGCAGGCGAACACGCCGGCGACGCTCACGCCCGGCAGCGCGCTGCCAGCGGTCGGCAGCAGGTTTTCCCAGTGCACGTGGGGCAGCATGGCGCCGCCGAAGGCCAGCAGCGCGATGGCCGCCACGGCGCCGGCCAGCAGGGTCAGCCCGAGGGCTTCGCCGACGCCGATGATGTGGATGCCGATGATCAACGCGAACAGGCCGATGCGCACCGGCCAGCCGCCGAAGCCGAACACCGACTCCATGTAGGCGGCGAGGAAGTTGGCGGCAGCGCCGGTGCCGATGGTCAGCGCGAGCGCGCAGGCGGCGCCGACCAGGTAGCCGACGAAGGGCCCGAAGGCCAGTTGCGCGTAGGCGAACACGCCGCCGGCATGCGGCCGTGCGGTGGAGAGTTCGCACACACAGAGCGCCAGGCCGCCGCAGAGCACGGCCATCAGCAGGGTGGCGACGAGCATGTTGGCCCAGCCACTGCTGGCCAGACCGTAGTTCCAGCCGGAGAACTGCCCGGCGATGACCAGTGAAATGCCGAGCCCGGCGATCTGGGGCCAGCGAAGTACGCCTTGTTTGAGCATGGTGGTTGTCCCTTGCCTGTAATTGATCGAAGTGGTGAACGGCAGTCAGCCGCGCGCGCCGGAGCGCAGCGGGCAAGGGAGGTGTTCGGCGGGTGCCGAGGGTTGGATACGTGGAGTCATGGAACGGGCCCTTCTTGTTGTTTTATGGGGGTTGCACGCGCCTGCCGTGATGTGCGGCGGGCAGGGAAAAGGTACGAAGGGCGCGGGGTGGGGCGATATCAGAAATGCGCAAAGTCGCGGCGCGGTTTTTGTGGGAGCGGTGGTGGCGCCGGCCTTGCCGGCGGTTCGCGGGCAGGCTTGCTCCTGCGTTGTTTTCTGGGTGATCCCCCTTCGGGCCAGCGCTTGCGCTGAACGCACTTCAGTTCGGCCCGAAGGGTGAGCGCAGCGAATACCCCAAAGACGTTGCTTCTACAGGCTGCTTTGAACCGGGTCATGGAGCATCGATACAGCATGCGCAAAAAAAAGCCCGCCAGAGGCGGGCTACAAGAGACCAAAGGAGTCAGGGTTTGCTGATGCCGTCGTCGATGACGATGCCCTGCGCGCGCATCTGGCTGATCAGCCCGGCGCGGGTCGACGGCAGGTTGAGCATGGCCTCGTGGCGGATCGCCGCGACTTCCTGCTCGGTGTACGGCTGGTAGTTCGCCGGCATGCTCTTACCGGCCATGCCGTCCTCGCGCATGATCCAGTTGATCAGCTCCGCCAGCTGCGCGTTGCTGAGCGCCGACTGCGACATCCCCGGCACCCGGACGAGGAACTGGCGTCCGCCGTCCACCTTGAGGAAGTTGCCGACGAAGCCCTTCATGCGCGGCGTATCGTTGGCCGCCGAGCCTTCGCCATCGCCCAGGTGGCACCCGGCGCACTGCAGCTGGTAGTTCACCGCCGTGCTGTAGTGCGCCTGGGCAATCGGAGTCTGCGGCGATTCGTTGCCCGGAGCGTGTTTCTGGTTCGGGTTGGGGATGGCCCGGGCCATGGCGAGCGGAGCCGCCATGGCGCAGACCAGTCCGACGATCAGTAGCGAGCGCATGGGCGCCTCACACCGCGACGCCGCGGATGATCGAAACGGTGCAGTGGTAGATGTGCGACTTGGCGGCCAGGCACCAGTTCACATCGTTGTTGTTGAACGGACGGTAGGCCGGTTCCTCGCTGTCGTTGCGGGTGCAGGCGCACTGGTTGCAGCTGTGCTTACCGCAGCAGTCGTTGTAGGAAATGATGTAGTCCTTGCCGTCCGACGGGTTGCGGCAGGTACCGATCCAGGTCACCTGGGAGGCCTCGGTGCCCGGCGGGCAGGAGGTCACGCTACCGCCGCAGCAGGAGCAGAGGAAACCGTCGATCGAGCAGTAGCGCCAGTAGTCGCAGCTGTTCGGGTCACCCGGATCGCCGGCCTTGGGCGCTTCGGCGGCGAGCGCCTTGCTGGTGCGGTCGATCGGCAGCAGTACCGGCAGGGCGGCGCCGGCGACCATCAGCGAACCGAGGCGGCCGAGCAGCTTGCGGCGGGAAGTGGTGTCGGCCACGTGACGGGCGGAGCGCTCGAACAGGAGGTCGAGGAGTTTCATGGGGGTCTCCTTTCGTTATCGTTATGCGTGGGAGTGTGGAGTGTCGTGGCTGTGGTCGTGCGCGTGGGCATGGCCGTGCAGGTATTGCTGCAGGGTGGCGCTGCCCAGGTGCTCGGCCTCGAACAGGCTGTCCAGGTGCTCGCGGGAGTTGACCAGGCCCTTGGAGCGCAGGATGCCGTTCTGATCGATCAGCGCCGCGTAGGGCAGCTTGCCGATCTGGTAGGTCATGCCGACTTCAGGTCCTACCACGTAGGTCGCGTCTTCCAGCTTGTGCTCGCGGATCAGCGCCTGCTGGGCATCCATGTCGCCATCGCTGACGTAGACCACTTCCAGGCGGTCGGCCTGCTGCTTGGCGATGGACTTGATCGCCGGCAGCAGCGACTTGCAGATCGGGCAGGTCGGCGAGAGGAAGAACAGCAGCTGGGCTTTCCCGCCGGCGTAGCCGAAGTTGACCGGACGGCCATTGCGATCAGCCGCGGTGACCTGGGGTGCGGGCTCGTTGACCGCGACGCCCTTGTCGACCATCAGAGCGCCGGCCGGAGCCAGGCGCGAGTGGAGGACGCCGATCTGGCGAACCAGACCCATGACAGCGAAGGCCAGGGCGATCAGCAGTGCCCAGAGCAGGATGTTGGAAACGATCAGAGCTTCCATGGTTCACCTTCCAATAAGTTTGAACAGACGGGGGCCGTTGGACAGCAGGCCTTCGGCGGCGGCATAGATGAGCAGGGCGGTGGCGCTGGCGGCGATGACCACGAAGCCGTCGAACAGACCGAGTTCGCGGGCCTGCGGCGACAGGCCGGCGGCCAGTGCCAGGGCGACCAGGATGGCGTTGCGTGCCAGCAGCACCGGGCGCAGCGGTTGCGCCTGGTCGGGGCCGGAGCAGCCGCAATCGATGTCGCGGCGGCCGCGCCACAGGTTGAAGCCGATGGCGGCGGCGTACAGCGCCAGCAGCAGGGCGGCGACCAGTGCCGCGCCCGCCCGGCTGGCCGGAACCAGCAGGGCGAAGGCGACGCCGATTTCCAGCAGCGGCAGGCCGCGGGCGACTGGCTTGAGCAGTGCCTTGGGCAGCAACTGGTAGTCTTCCAGTTGCCGGGTGAAACGGCCCGGCGCGCGCAACTTGTGGGTCGCGGCGTTGGCCAGGATCACCGAGATGGAGACGGCACTGGCGATGACGTAGATGGGGTCGATGTTCATGAGCTGTGCCTCGCTCAGTGACTCATGATCTGAGTCGCGGTTTTCTGCAGCTTCTCCATGGTCCCGGTGAGCTTGCCGGTCTTCAGGTCGAAGATGTCCACGCCGCCCTCGACGTTGATGCCCAGCAGCAGCGGGTTCTCGTCGCTGGTGGCTTGCAGGCTCCAGATCGGCGCCTTGCCTTCCAGGGTGCCGACCTTCTTGTGGGTCTTCAGGTCGAAGGCCCAGATGATCGGGCTCGGGTCTTCCCACTTCATCGGCTCGTGCTTGTCATGCATCAGCACGTAGAGGCGGTCGAGCTTCGGCGCGATAGCCATCAGCTGCCAGCCACCCGGCGCCCAGCCGGCTTTCTGCTCTTCGTCGGTGACCAGCGACCATTCGGGCAGCACTTTGGGCTGTTTGCCGGACAGGTCGATGCCACGCACGGTGCCGGTGGTGGTGGTGAAGTAGTAGGTGTCGCCGACGTTCACGGCGCGCTCGTTGAGCTTTTCCTTGTCCGGGGAGAAGAACGGCGTGCGGGTGCGGGCGGTTTCCTTGCCATCGTCGCCGAGGGTTACCAGCTGGATGCTGCCGTCGCCGCACAGCGAGGCGATGCCGCGCTTGCCGACCGGGTAGCTGAGCACGCAGCCGGGGATGGCGATTTCGCTGGTGACGGACTTGGCCTTGGTGTCGACCACGGTGATCGAGGTGGACGGGGTGAAGTTGTAGACGTAGACGAAGCGGTCATCGGTGCTGGTGCCGATGCCGAAGCGCTGGGTCAGCGACTCGGCGCGCTTGGACGGGATGACCACTTCCCAGTCAGGCGACAGGGTCGAGGTGTTCCAGGCAGTCAGCACGTCGGTGCGGGTGCCACGGGTGCCGCGCGAATAGAACAGGTCGGCGCTGTACAGCAGCTTGCCGTCGCGGCTCAGGGTCGAAGGCGCGGCGAAGCCGGTGCTGACCATGCCCAGCAGGCGCTTCTGGTCGGCATCGATCACGGTCACGCGACCGGCAACGAAGCTGTCGAACTCGACATCGACCACATACGCGCGGTGCGGGCTGGGCGGGAACGGAAGGGTGGTCTGGCCGACGCCCTTGTCGGCCGGAAGGTCGGCGAAGGCGCCGTGCACGCAAGCAAGCGCCACGCCGAGGGCCAGTGTTGTCTTGGCGAGGATCCTGTTTATTCGCATCAGGTGGACTCCCTGGATTTATTGGAATTGCGGAGCGTCAGAGGTGGCAGGGTTCTACGGATCAAGTCTGCCCGCGACCGGGTGCGGGGGAATTGTTCTGCGTGCCAATCGGTTGTCTGGCCGTGCCACCGCCGCCTGAATGGTCACGCTTGGCGGGTAGGCGAATGGCGTGCCTGTCCGGGGCGCGCTGCGACTGGTCTAGATGACTGTAGAGCACGCTGGCGCGGGGCTTGGGGAATCTTTGCGGCGCTGTAGCGGGGTGATGTGAAGGGGTTTGATTTTCTGCCAGAGGGGGCAGGAGCGTAGGGCGTATAACGTTCGACGTTATACGCCGTTTGGCCTTGGTTTCAGGGCGCTCCGTGTTCGGCTCTGGCGTTGGCGGTGGGGCACGGTGTATCGGCGTACAACCGCGAACGGTTGTACGCCCTACGCAGGCGCCTTCTGTAGGAGCGAGCTTTCTCGCGAACGGAGTTTCCCGGTGGCATCGGTGTTGGGCGGTTCGCGAGCAAGGACTGGGCGTCCCCCTTGGTCCTGCAGGTTGGCGGCAGACACCGGAGCAGACCTACCAACGCGGATTCCGCCGCGATGGATTTCGCGGGCGTGGCCCGCTCCTACGGGGGAGGCAGGATTTTCTCCATCGAACGACAGGCAAAAAAGACCGGCCCTAAGGCCGGTCGAGGGTGACACCGGAGATAAGACTGTCCAGCCTCAGGCGCGCTTGAGCACCAGGGTCAGGATGTCGTAGCTGGCCACCAGCTCGCCAAGCTGGTTGGTCACTTCCACGTCCCAGGCCACCACGCCCTGCGGCTCGCCCTTGGGGCTCTTCTTGCCCTGGTCGATCTTCCGCTTGCAGGTCAGGCGCGCCTGGATGGTGTCGCCGATGCCCACTGGGTTGATGAAGCGCAGGGTGTCCAGGCCGTAGTTGGCCAGCACCGGGCCGACGCCGGGGGAGACGAATAGGCCGGCGGCCGCCGAGAGCACGAAGTAGCCGTGGGCGATGCGCTTGCCGAACTGCGAGTCCTTCGCCGCCAGCTCGTCGAAGTGCATGTAGAAGTGGTCGCCCGACAGGCAGCCGAAGTTCACCAGGTCGGCTTCGGTGACGGTGCGGCGGTGGGTCAGCAGCGACTCGCCGATCTTCAGGTCGTCGAAATGGCGGCGGAACGGGTGCACCTCGGTCTCGTAGACCTTGGCGCCGCGCACGTACTCGCCGGTGACGGCCATCAGCATGGTCGGCGAGCCCTGTACGGCGGTGCGCTGCAGGTAGTGCTTCACCGCGCGCAGGCCGCCCAGTTCTTCACCGCCGCCAGCGCGACCCGGGCCGCCGTGCTTGAGCACCGGCAGCGGCGAGCCGTGGCCGGTGGATTCGGCGGCGGATTCGCGGTCGAGGATGTGCAGGCGGCCGTGCAGCGCGCCCATGGCCGGGACGACTTTCGCCGCCACCTGCGGATCACGGGTGATCAGGCTGGCCACCAGGCTGCCTTTGCCGCGGGCGGCGAGGGCGATGGCTTCGTCGATGTCGTCGTAGGCCATCAGGGTGCTCACCGGGCCGAAGGCCTCGATGTCGTGGGCGCCACCTTCGGCATGCGGATCGCGGCTGCGCAGCAGGGTCGGGGCGAAGAACGCGCCTTCGTTGACGTTGTCGCCACGCGGGGAGAAGCCATCTTTGGCGCCGAAGACCAGTTCGCTGGATTTCAGCAGCGCTTCGACGCGCTCGGCGACGTCGGACTGCTGGGCGTGGGAGGCCAGGGCGCCCATCTTCACGCCTTCCACCGACGGGTCACCGACCACGACCTTGGCCAGACGGTCACGCAGGCGCTCGGCCACGGCGTCGATGTGCTTGGCGGGAACGATGGCGCGGCGGATGGCGGTGCATTTCTGCCCGGCCTTGGTGGTCATCTCGCGGGCCACTTCCTTGACGAAGAGGTCGAATTCTTCGTCGTCCGGGGTGACGTCCGGGGCGAGGATGGCGCAGTTCAGCGAGTCGGCTTCGGCGTTGAACGGCACCGAGTTGCGGATCAGGTTGGGGTTCACGCGCAGCTTGGCGGCGGTGTCGGCCGAGCCGGTGAAGGTCACCACGTCCTGGCCCAGCAGGCGGTCCAGCAGGTCGCCGGTGCCGCCGATGATCAGCTGCAGGCTGCCGGCCGGCAGCAGGCCGGATTCGTGCATCACGCGCACGGCGGCTTCGGTGATGTAGCTGGTGGCGGTGGCCGGTTTGACGATGCACGGCATGCCGGCGAGGAAGCTCGGCGCGAACTTCTCCAGCATCCCCCAGATCGGGAAGTTGAAGGCGTTGATGTGTACGGCGATGCCGCCGCGCGGCACCAGGATGTGGCTGCCGGCGAACTTGCCGGTCTTGCCCAGCGGGATGGCCGGGCCTTCGTGGACGACGTTGCCCGACGGCAGCTCGCGGCCGCCGACGCCGGCGTAGGCGAACAGGGTGCCGGCGCCGCCTTCGATGTCGATCCAGCTGTCGGCGCGGGTGGCGCCGCTGTGGCGGGAAATCTCGTAGAGCTGTTCCTTGCGCTCGGTCAGGTACATCGCCAGGGCCTTCAGGCGCTGGGCGCGCTGCTGGAAGTCCATGGACATCAGTTCTTTCAGGCCCTGCTCGCGGGCATGGGCGACGGCTTCGGCGAAGTCCAGCGCCTCTTCGTGGGTGCGAGCGACGGTCTGGCCGTTGAGCGCGCTACGCAGCGCCTGGGCGCCATGCTGGCCGACCCAGCGGCCGCCGATGAAACTTTGCAGGATTGGCTCTTGGGCCATGGTTGTCTTCCTCCGGATCGCTACGCAAGGGGCCGGCTGGTGCCGGTGACCGCCGCGCCGGGTGGGCGTCGGCGGCGCGTTGTTCAGTGGCGGGACGGGGCCGCCGGATTAGGGCCGCCAGGGGCCTTGTGGGCCGCTGGCGGTGGAGCGTTCGATAAATCGGCGTTCGCCTGCGGTGGCGGGCCATGCCCGCCATCGCGCCCATGGGGCGTTCCTATAGTGCGTAGGATGGGTAGAGCGGAGCGAAACCCATGCTGTCTGGAGTCCGCTGCCCTGGAACGATGGGTTTCGCTTCGCTCTACGCCATCCTACGAAGAGCCAGTTCAGAGCTGGTCGAAGTCCAGGACGACGCTGTCGCTGATGGGGTAGGCCTGGCAGCTCAGCACGTAGCCGGCCGCCACTTCGTAGTCTTCCAGGGCGAAGTTGCTGTCCATCTCCACTTCGCCGGAGACCACCTTGCACTTGCAGGTCGAGCACACGCCGGCCTTGCAGGAGTAAGGCAGTTCGGCGCCGTGCTGGTTGCCGGCGTCGAGCACGCTGACGCTGTTGCGGGCCAGCTCGAAGGACAGCTCGCGACCATCGCTGATCACGGTGATCTGGCTCTTCGCGCTGTCGATCACGGCGGCGGCCTGGCGGGCCTCGCGCTTGCTCTCGCTGCCCGCGGCGGCGAACAGTTCGAAGTGGATGCGTTCGGCCGGCATGCCGTTGCCCTTGAGCTGGTCGCGCACGGTCTCGGTCATCGCCTGCGGGCCGCAGATGAAGGCGGCGTCGAGGCTCTTCACGTCGAGCCAGCGGCTGAACAGCTGGCCGCACTTGTCGGCGTCGATGCGGCCGTTGTAGAGGTCCACGTCCTGCTGCTCGCGGCTGAACACGAAGATCAGGTTGAGGCGCTGCAGGTAGCGGTTCTTCAGGTCTTCGAGCTGCTCGCGGAACATCGCGGCGTTGCTGGAACGGTTGCCGTAGAGCAGGGTGACACGGCTGTGCGGCTCGATTTCCAGGGTCGTCTTGACGATCGACAGGATCGGCGTGATGCCGCTGCCGGCGGCGACTGCCAGGTAGTTACCGTGGCGCGCCGGGTCCAGCGCGACGTTGAAGTGACCGGCCGGCGGCATGACTTCCAGGCTGTGGCCGACCTTCAGCGCCTCGTTGGCGTAGGCGGAGAAACGCCCGCCCGGCACGCGCTTGATCGCCACGCGCAGTTCGCCGTCGTTGACGCCGCTGCAGATGGAGTAGGAGCGGCGCACTTCCTCGCCGTCGAGCTGGGTGCGCATGACCAGGTGCTGGCCGTGCTCGAAGCGGAAGCTGTCGGCCAGGTCCGCCGGGACGTCGAAGGCGATGGACACGGCGTCACGGGTTTCCGCGCGCACTTCCTTGATCTTCAAACTATGGAATTTGCTCATTGTTCTTCTCCGGCGGCGGCGCCGCTCAGATGCACTTGAAGTAATCGAATGGCTCGCGGCAATCGATGCAGCGGTACAGCGCCTTGCAGGCGGTGGAGCCGAACTGGCTGAGCTGCTCGGTGTGCAGGCTGCCGCATTGCGGGCAGCGCACTTCCGGAGTCTCGCCGAGCAGGCTGCGCTTGCTGGTGCTGCCCGCCGGCGGGGCGATGCCGTAGTCGCGCAGCGCCTTGCGACCGTCGTCGCTGATCCAGTCGGTAGTCCAGGCCGGATTCAAGCGGCGCTCCAGTTGCGGCGCGGCGAAGCCGGCGTGCTCCAGGGCGTGCTGGATGTCCTGCTCGATGACCTCGGTGGCCGGGCAGCCGGAGTAGGTCGGGGTGACCACCACGTGCAGGTGGCCGTCCTGCCAGTCGAGCCCGCGCACGATGCCCAGATCGACCACGCTGACCACCGGCACTTCCGGGTCCATCACCGCACCAAGCACGCTCCAGGCGTGGCTGAGGTCGTCAGCCGTACCGGCGCGGGCGCCGCGGTCGCTGGTAATCAGCTCACCAGGTCGCATCGGGGTAGGCTCGCTGGAGGAACTGCATCTCGGCCAGGAGGATGCCCAGGTGCTCGGTGTGCAGGCCGCGACGGCCGCTGAGGTAGAAGTTCACCGCAGGCTCGGGCAGCGGCAGGGTCGCGGCGGCGAAGATGTCGGCGACCTTGGCTTTCCATGCGGCGGCGAGTTCTTCGGGGTTCGGTGCGACGCCGTCGGCGAACAGGCGCTGCTCGATCTCGTCGGCATTGCAGAGTTCGACGGTGAAGCGCCACACCTGCGGGACCGCCGCGAGCATGCGCGCATGGCTTTCCTCGGTGCCGTCGCCCAGGCGCTGTATCCACTCGGCGGAGCGGCGCAGGTGGTAGGTGACTTCCTTCAGGCCCTTGGCGGCGATGGCGGCGATGCGCTCGTCGCTGGAGGCGCTCAGGGCGTGCAGTGCATGGAAGTGCCAGGCGTCATAGAGGAACTGCTTGGTGATGGTCACGGCGAAGTCGCCGTTGGGCTGCTCCACCAGCAGCAGGTTGCGGAAGGCGCGCTCGTCGCGGCGGAAGGCCAGGGCGTCGGCGTCGCGGCCGTCGTCCAGCAGTTCCACGGCGTACTCGTACCAGTTGCGCGCCTGGCCCACCAGGTCGAGGCCGACGTTCATCAGCGCCAGTTCTTCTTCTAGCGCAGGGGCGTGGCCGCACCATTCGCACAGGCGCTGGCCCTGGATCAGGGCGCTGTCGGCGAGGCGCAGCAGGTATTCGATCTTGTCATTCTTCGGGTTCATCGCACGCGTCTCACATGTGGCCGACTTCGGGCGGCAGCTCGTAGAAGCTGGCGTGGCGGTAGACCTTGTCCTGGGACGGGTCGAACAGCGGGTCCTTCTCGTCGGGGGAGGAGGCAGTGATCAGCGCGGAGGGCACGACCCACAGGCTCACGCCTTCGTTGCGCCGGGTGTACAGCTCGCGGGCGTTCTTGATGGCCATGGCGGCGTCGGCGGCGTGGACGCTGCCAACGTGCTTGTGGTTCAGGCCGTGCTTGCTACGGACAAAAACTTCAAAAAGGGTCCACTCACTCATGGTGTTCTCCTCGCAGCTCAGGCGGCGTCGCGTTTCTGTTGTTGTTTGCGGGCGTAGGCGACTGCGGCTTCGCGGACCCAGGCGCCGTCTTCGATGGCCTTGCGGCGGGTGGCGACGCGCTCGGTGTTGCACGGGCCGTTGCCCTTGAGCACTTCGTAGAATTCTTCCCACTGGATGTCGCCGAAGTCGTAGTGGCCGCGTTCCTCGTTCCACTTCAGGTCCGGGTCCGGGGCGGTGCAGCCGAGCAGTTCCAGCTGCGGCACGGTCTGGTCGACGAAGCGCTGGCGCAGCTCGTCGTTGCTCTGCCGCTTGATCTTCCAGGCCATGGACTGGGCGCTGTTGGGGGAGTCGGCGTCGCTCGGGCCGAACATCATCAGGGCCGGCCACCAGAGGCGGTTGATGGCGTCCTGGACCATGTCCTTCTGCGCCTGATTGCCGTGGCGCATCATGGTCAAGAGGATTTCGTAGCCCTGGCGCTGGTGGAAGCTTTCTTCCTTGCAGATGCGGATCATCGCGCGGGAGTAGGGGCCGTAGGAGGTGCGCTGCAGCACCACCTGGTTGACGATGGCGGCGCCATCCACCAGCCAGCCTACCGCGCCCATGTCGGCCCAGTTCAGCGTCGGGTAGTTGAAGATGCTCGAGTACTTGGCGCGGCCAGCATGCAGCTTGGCGATCTCGGCGTCACGGTCAGCGCCCAGGGTTTCCATCGCGCTGTAGAGGTAGAGGCCGTGGCCGGCTTCGTCCTGGATCTTCGCCATCAGCTGCAGCTTGCGCTTGAGGGTCGGTGCGCGGGTCACCCAGTTGCCCTCGGGCAGCATGCCGACGATCTCGGAGTGGGCGTGCTGGGAAATCTGCCGGATCAGTGTCTGGCGGTAGGCGTCGGGCATCCAGTTCTTCGCCTCGATCTTGATCTCCGCGTCGATCTTTTCCTGGAAGGCGCGCTCCTCGGGGGACATCTCGTCCAGCGCTTTGATGCGCTTCACGCCGGTCTCAACCAGTTGTGCGTACATGCTGTGTCTCCAGCCTTTTGTCTTGTTCGTGGGACGGCCTTGGCCATGGCTGTATTTTTAAATGATACAGAAATGAATGTCTAACACTAAATGATGTGTCGTAATTGGATTTTGTATCGCTTTGGCAGGTTTTCGAGCCGTTTGGTTGGCGTAAAAAGGCGGATTTTCAGCGATAAAGTTGGCTATTTGCCTTGTATGTGCTGGTAACGTGTGGAGATTGTCTGTGCTGTTGTTGCGAGTGGGCGGTGGGCGGTTCTGAGCTGAAAAGGCGACGAAGTGATACGGAAATGTATTTCTATTAATTAATAAGTTCGGTTGATTGTGTGGATTTTGTAGGAGTGAGCTTGCTCGCGAACCATGCTTTCCGGCGGCTATGGAGTTGGGCGGTTCGCGAGCAAGCTCGCTCCTACGAAAAGCCAGAGGGCGTCAGGCTTGGACTATCACCTGGAAGCCACCGAAGATCATGCGCTGCCCGTCGAAGGGCATGTCGTTGAATTCGGTTTTCATCCGTGGGTCCTCCATGAACTTCTTCATGCCCGCGTCCCGCGCTTCCTTGCTGGGCCAGGTGATCCAGGAGAACACCACGGTCTCGTCCTCCTTGAGCTTCACCGCCATGGGGAAGGAGGTCACCTTGCCCTCGGGCACGTCGTCACCCCAGCATTCGACGACGCCGAGCGCGCCATGCTCCTTGAACAGCGCCGCGGCCTTGCGCGCCACCTCTATGTAGCGCTCGCGGCGGGCGGTGGGTACCGGTACGAGGAAGCCTTCGACATAGGTCATCGTTCATCTCCTGCGATTGGGCGTGCGGCCGGATGCCGTTTGCCTTTGAGGAATAGTCGAGGGGCGGGGTGGGAGATCGACAGGGAAGGGTGGTGGGGCGACGGGTGGTCGGTTAGAGGTAGGGTTCTGAGAGCGAATGCAGGAGCGAGCTTGCTCGCGAACCGGGGTCAACTCCACTACTCCAGCGCTCGGGCTGTCGAAGGCATCGCCAGCTCCTACACGCTACCTCCCGAGCTCCCCTGTAGGAGCGGGCCGCCCGCGATCCGCCGGCAAAGCAGGCGTCAAAAGGCTTCGCGAGCAAGCACGCTCCTACGAAAAACAAAAAGCCCCGCCGAAGCGGGGCTTTTCGATCACGCAGACCCTCAGCCTTTCGGCCGGTTGTCGTAAACGTGGCAGGCCTTGCCTTCCGAACGCTTGAGGCTATGGCTCGGCTGCACCAGCACCCGCGCGCTGACTCCGATGTGGGTCTTGATCTGCTTGCCCAGCTCGTTGCCGATGGCTTTCTGCTCGTCCGCCGACAGGTTCTGCAGGTCATGACGCAGTTCGACGTGGACGTCGATGCAGTCGAGGTTGCCGTTGCGGTGCAGGTGGATCTCGTAGCACTCGGCGAGCTGCTTGATCTTCAGCACCTGCTCCTCGATCTGCGTCGGGAACACGTTCACCCCGCGGATGATCAGCATGTCGTCGCTGCGCCCGGTGATCTTGTCAATGCGCCGCATCGGCCGCGCGGTGCCCGGCAGCAGGCGGGTCAGGTCGCGGGTGCGGTAGCGGATCATCGGCAGCGCTTCCTTGGACAGCGAGGTGAACACCAGCTCGCCGTATTCGCCGTCGGGCAGCACGGCGCCGGTCGCCGGGTCGATGATCTCGGGGTAGAAGTGGTCTTCCCAGACGGTCGGGCCGTCCTTGGTCTCGGCGCATTCCATGGCTACGCCCGGACCCATGATTTCCGAGAGGCCGTAGATGTCCAGGGCGGTGATGCCCATGCGTTCTTCCACGGCGCGGCGCAGCTCGGCGGTCCACGGCTCGGCGCCGAAGATGCCCAGGCGCAGTTTGAGGCTGTGCGGGTCGACGCCCTGGCGCTCGATCTCGTCGGCGATGTTGAGCATGTAGGACGGGGTGACCATGATGATGTCCGGCTGGAAGTCGCGGATCAGCTGGACCTGCTTCTCGGTCTGGCCGCCGGACATCGGGATCACGGTGCAGCCCAGGCGCTCGGCACCGTAGTGGGCGCCCAGGCCGCCGGTGAACAGGCCGTAGCCGTAGGACACGTGCACCTTGTCACCCTTGCGGCCGCCGGCGGCGCGGATGGAGCGGGCGACCACGTTGGCCCAGGTGTCGATGTCGTTCTGCGTGTAGCCGACCACCGTGGGCTTGCCGGTGGTGCCGCTGGAGGCGTGCAGGCGCACGATCTCGCTCTGCGGCACGGCGAACATGCCGTAGGGGTAGTTGTCGCGCAGGTCGTTCTTGCTGGTGAAGGGGAACTTCGCCAGGTCGTCCAGGGAGTTCAGGTCGTCCGGGTGGACGCCCGCCGCGTCGAAACGCTGGCGGTACAGCGGGACGTTTTCGTAGGCGTGCTTGAGGCTCCAGCGCAGGCGCTCCAGCTGGTGCTGGCGCAGCTCGTCGACACTGGCGGTTTCCATCGGGTCAAGCAGGGCACGTTCGGCATCATGGTACATGTTCATGGGTTCACTCGATTTGTTCTTGTACGCCAGCCCGGGTGCGGGCTGCGAGTGTCATGGGAGCAGGATAACGCCCCCGTTCGCGGAAGGCTTCGAATCCCTGTCAGAGACTTTGCTCTGCCTGCCAGGCTGCGGGTTTCGCGACTGGCGGTGCGGGGTTCGAGCCTTCCGTTGATTCAGATCCGTTCGATGATCAGCGCGATGCCCTGGCCGACGCCGATGCACATGGTGCACAGGGCGTAGCGGCCGCCGCGTTCTTCCAGTTCGTGCAGGGCGGTGGTGACCAGGCGCGCGCCGCTCATGCCCAGCGGATGGCCAAGGGCGATGGCGCCGCCGTTGGGGTTCACCCGCGCGTCGTCGTCCGCCAGACCCAGTTCGCGCAGGACCGCGAGGCCCTGGGCGGCGAAGGCTTCGTTCAGCTCGATCACGTCCATGTCGTTGAGCGACAGGCCGGCCAGCTCCAGCACCTTGCGGGTCGCCGGCACCGGGCCGATGCCCATGATGCGCGGCTCGACGCCGGCGGTGGCCATGGCCACCACGCGGGCGCGGGCCTTCAGGCCGTGGCGCGCGGCGGCGGCCGGGGTCGCCATCAGCAGCGCGCAGGCGCCGTCGTTGACGCCCGAGGCGTTGCCAGCGGTGACGCTGCCGCCTTCGAGGAACGGCGTGCCGAGTTTGGCCAGTTGTTCCAGGGTGGTATCACCGCGCGGATGCTCATCCTGCTCGACCACTTTGGCCGGGCCTTTGCGCTGGGGAATTTCCACTGGGACGATTTCCTTCGCCAGACGGCCGTTGGCCTGGGCGGCGGCGGCCTTGTGCTGGCTGCGCAGGGCGAAGGCATCCTGGTCGGCGCGGCTGATGTTGAACTGCTCGGCGACGTTCTCCGCCGTCTCGGGCATGGAGTCGATGCCGAACTGGTTCTTCATCAGTTTGTTGACGAAGCGCCAGCCGATGGTGGTGTCGAAGATCTCCGCGCTGCGGCCGAAGGCCTGCTCGGACTTGCCCATCACGAAAGGCGCGCGGGACATGGATTCCACACCACCGGCCAGGATCAGCCCGGCTTCGTTACAGCGCAGGGCGCGCGCGGCGCTGCCCACGGCGTCCAGGCCGGAGCCGCACAGGCGGTTGAGGGTGGTGCCGGGCACGCTCACCGGCAGGCCGGCCAGCAGCGAGGCCATGTGGGCGACGTTGCGGTTGTCTTCGCCGGCCTGGTTGGCGCAGCCGAAGATCACGTCGTCGATGGCGCTCCAGTCCAGCTCCGGGTGGCGCTGCATCAGGGCCTTCATCGGGATCGCCGCGAGGTCGTCGGCGCGCACGCCGGACAGGGCGCCGGCGTAGCGGCCGATGGGCGTACGCACCGCGTCGATGATCAGGGCGTCGGTCATATCGGTCATGCGGAGGTCTCCTGCGCCAGCACGGTGCCGCGCACTTTGTAGGATTTGCCGTGGAACAGGGCGATCAGCTGGCCCTGGGAATTCTCGATGCGCACGTCGTAGTTGCCGGTGCGGCCGCTGCGGCTCTGCTCGAAGGCGCTGGCGACCAGCTCGTCGCCTTCGCGGGCCGGTGCCACGTAATCGATGCTGCAGCCGATGGCGACGGTGGCGTCGTTGTAGCTGTTGCAGGCGAAGGCGAACGCTGAGTCGGCGAGGGCGAACAGGTAGCCGCCGTGGCAGGTGCCGTGGCCCTGGATCATGTCCTCGCGCACGCGCATCGACAGCTTGGCGCTGCCCGGGCCGGCGTCCAGCAGCTGGATGCCCATGCGGCGGGTCGCCTGATCGCGCTCGTACATGGCTTCCGCGCAGGCGCGGGCCAGCTGGGTGGCGTCACTCATGGAAAGTCCTTCCTTCGGCGTGCAGGCGGCGCAGCAGCAGGGACGGGCGATAACGGTCCTCGCCGTAGGCGGCCTGCAGGTTGTCGAGCACGCGCAGCACGTTGCCGATGCCGATCTGCCCGGCCCAGGCCAATGGGCCCTTCGGGTAGTTCACCCCGGCACGCATGGCGAGGTCGATGTCGCCGGCGCTGCCGACGCCTTGCAGCACGGCATCAGCGCCTTCGTTGGCGAGCATGGCGACGGTGCGCAGCACGGCGAGGCCGGGGGTGTCGCTCAGGCGGCAGGCGGCGATGCCGGCCCTGGCCAGCAGGGCGACGACCTGATCGAGCGCTGCGGTCGTGGTGTCCGCCGAGGCGGAGATGCCCAGGCGCGACGCCTTGGCGTAATCCAGTGCGAGGTCGATCAGCACCAGATTGCGCAGGCCGTCTTCCTTGGCGCGCTGGCTGGCGAGGCGGCCGTCGGACAGGGCAATCACCGCGTCGCCCACGCGCAGCAGGCCACTGCCGGCGCGCTGGGTGATTTCGATGCCGGCTTCTTTCAGGCGCTGCACCAGCGGCTGGGCGACGCCCAGATCACCTTCCAGTGCGCAGGAGGTGACGCTGGCACTGCTGCTCAGGTTCGCCGGCTGCGGGCGCTCGGCGCCTTCGGTGTAGTCATAGAAGCCCTGGCCGCTCTTGCGGCCGAGGCGGCCGGCGTCCACCAGCTCCTTCTGGATCAGCGAGGGCTGGAAGCGGAAGTCGCCGTAATAGGCGGCGAACACCGAGCAGGTGACGGCGTAGTTGACGTCATGGCCGATGAGGTCGGTCAGCTCGAAGGCGCCCATGCGGAAGCCACCGGCGTCGCGCATCAGCGCATCCAGCGTGGTGCAGTCGGCGGCGCCTTCCTGCAGCAGGCGCAGGCTTTCAGCATAGAAGGGGCGCGCCACGCGGTTGACGATGAAGCCGGGCGTGGACTTGGTGTGAACCGGCTTCTTGCCCCAGGCCAGCGATGTGGCATACAGGCTGTCGGCCAGCGCCGGATCGGTGGCGAGGCCGGAGACAACCTCCACCAGCGCCATCAGCGGCGCCGGGTTGAAGAAGTGCATGCCGACCACTTGCTGAGGACGCTTGAGGCCGGCGGCCAGGCTGGTGATGGACAGCGATGACGTGTTGCTGGCGAGGATGCAGTCCTCGGCGCACAGCCCTTCCAGCTGCTGGAACAGGCTGCGCTTGACCTCCAGGTTCTCGACGATGGCCTCGATCACCAGCTTGGAATCGGCCAGCGCCTCGATGGCTTCCACCGGCTGCAGGCGGGCGACGATGGCGCTGCGGGCATCGGCGTCGAGCTTGCCTTTCTCCACCAGGCGGCCGAGCTGGCGGTCGATGCCGTCGATGGCCTGGGCGGCGGCGCCGGGGCGGTTGTCGTAGAGCTTGACCGGGTGACCGGACTGGGCGGCGACCTGGGCGATGCCCGCGCCCATGGCGCCGGCACCGATCACCGCGACTTTTGCATCTTTCGAAAGTGCGCTCATCGATCAGCGACCCTTGAAGCTGGGGGTGCGTTTTTCCATGAAGGCGGACACGCCCTCGCGGTAGTCCTCGCTGCGGCCGGCCAGGCGCTGCAGGTCGCGCTCCAGCTCCAGCTGCTCGTCGAAGCTGTTGTTCAGGCTGGCGTTGAGGCTGCGCTTGATCAGGGCCAGGCCGTAGGTCGGCTGGGTGGCCAGGTGGCGGGCGAGCTTGAGGGCTTCCTCACGCAGGTTGGCGTCATCCACCACCTGGTAGATCAGGCCCCATTGCTCGGCCTGTTCGGCGGTCAGGCGATTGCCCAGCAGCGCGAGCGCCTTGGCGCGGGCCATGCCGACCAGGCGCGGCAGGGTCCAGGTGCCGCCGGAATCGGGGATCAGGCCGATCTTGCAGAAGGCCTGGATGAAGCTGGCCGAACGTGCCGCCAGTACCAGGTCGCAGGCCAGCGGGATGTTCGCGCCGGCGCCGGCGGCCACGCCGTTGACCGCGCAGATCACCGGCAGCGGCAGGTCGCGCAGGGTGCGGATCAGCGGGTTGTAGAACTGCTCGATGGACTGGCCGAGATCGGGCACTTCCGCGCCGGGGGCGACGTTGCGGTCGGACAGGTCCTGGCCCGCGCAGAAGCCGCGGCCTTCGCCGGTCAGCAGCAGGACACGAGCCTCGGGGCTCTGGCGAACCTGCTTGAGCGCCTCGCGCACTTCGCCATGCATGGCGGCGTTGAAGCTGTTGAGTTGCTCCGGGCGGTTCAGGCTGAGGAGGGCGACGCCGTCCTCGATGGAAAACAGGATGTGCTCGAAGTTCATGGGCGGACTCGCTCCATCAATGGGCAGAAAAGGAGGGCTGACGCTCAGCGGCCTTGATAGGCAGGCTTGCGCTTTTCCTGGAAGGCGCAGATGCCTTCGTCGCGGTCGGCGGTGCCGGCCAGCAGGGTGAAGGCGTGGCGCTCGAAGCGCAGGCCGCTGGCCAGATCGGTGTCTTGTGCCTTGAGCAGCGCTTCCTTGGCCAGACGCACGGCCAGCGGGGCCTTGGCGGCAATGCTGCGGGCGATCTGCAGGGCGCGCTCGACGGTGAATTCGGGTTGGGTGACTTCGCTGACCAGACCGGCGCGCTGGGCGTGGCGGGCGTCGATGGCTTCGCCGGTGAGCACCATCTGCATCGCCAGCGGTTTGCCCACGGCGCGCAGCAGGCGTTGGGTGCCGCCAGCGCCGGGCATGATGCCGAGGTTGATCTCCGGCTGGCCGAAGCGGGCGTCTTCGCCGGCGACGAGGATATCGGCGTGCATCGCCAGCTCGCAGCCGCCGCCCAGGGCGAAACCGTTGACGGCGGCGATCAGCGGTTTGGAGAAGGCGGCGATGCGCTGCCAGTAGCCGACGCGGGGGTCGTTGAGGATGCCGACCAGATCGCGCTCGGCCATTTCCTTGATATCGGCGCCGGCAGCAAAAGCCTTGCGACTGCCGGTCAGCACCACGGCGCGGGTTTCGCTGTCCTGCTCGGCGGCATCGAGTTCGGCGGCCAGTTCGCCAAGCAGTTCGGTGTTCAGTGCATTGAGCGCCTCGGGGCGCTGCAGGGTGATCAGGCGGACGCCCGCTTCAGGCATCTGAACGGCAAGGGTGCGAGGCATGGCATCGTCCTCAGGCTGCACGCACGGCTTCGTGGCCGGCTCATTGTTGGAATCTCGGGTAGGCCCTGCGCGGTAGGCGAGGCTCTCCCGGGTTTTCCGCAGTATATGCCTAAAGCGATACAGAACAACAAGTATGAAATGTATTTATGTGTCCTATAATGAGGCGGCATGAGGATGATCCACAAGGCGCGCTTCAAGACTCAGGTCAGTATTAACAGGGGTTTCAGCTGTTGTCGCCGTTTGTCGGCAGCGCTGTGGGTGATCAGTGAAAGCGATACGGCGTGTGGTGCTTTCCTGTTTTAAAATGATGTGATACAAAATTCGCAAGCAATCTAATCGCTTTGCGAAGTATCTGGTCTCTTGCGCTGCATGCACCGCCACAACTACTAGAAGAGGAACGCCCCATGTCGTCCGCCGCCCAGGCCTCCGCCCTCGAACTGTTCGAGCATCACCGCGCCACCCTCGAACGCGCCGTGGAAGCCATCGCCCGCCGCGACTACTGGTCGCCCCATGGGGAAAGCCTCAAGCAGTATCCGGAGGAGTCGGTGAAGGGCGCCCAGGCAGCGTTCGAGGGTTTGCTCAACCGTCATTTCCAGTTGCAGGGCCCGAACGCCGTGGGCCGCGCCGGCGCCGAGCGCTCGCCCTATGGCTTCGATCTGGGCGTGACCTACGACCAGTACGACACCAATGAATTGTTGAGCCGCCAGCAACAGGCCCTGCCGGCCTGGCGCGATGCCGGGGCGAAGGCGCGCGTCGGCGCCTGCCTGGAGATCGTCCAGCGTCTCGCCGCGTTGAGCCCGACCATGGCCCACGCGGTGATGCACACCAGCGGGCAGGGCTACATGATGGCCTTCCAGGCCGGCGGCGCCCACGCGCAGGACCGTGCCCTGGAAGCGCTGGCCTACGCCTGGCGCGCGATGGCCGACGTGCCGGAAACCGCCTGCTGGACCAAGCCCCAGGGCAAGGCCGAGCCGCTGGTGATGGACAAGCGCTGGCATATCGTCCCGCGCGGCCTGGCGCTGGTGATCGGCTGCGCCACCTTCCCGACCTGGAACACCTATCCGGGCCTGTTCGCCAGCCTGGTCACCGGCAACCCGGTGCTGGTCAAGCCGCACCCGGCGGCAGTCCTGCCGGTGGCGATGAGCGTCAAGATCGCTCAGGACGTGCTCGGCGAACTGGGCTTCGATCCGACGCTGGTCAGCCTAGTGGTGGATGCCGCCGAGGCCCCGGTCAGCCAGGCGCTGGCACTCGATCCCCGCGTGAAGCTGGTCGATTTCACCGGCTCCAGCGCCTTCGGCAACTGGCTGGAAGACAACGCCCGCCAGGCCCAGGTGTTCACCGAGAAGGCCGGCGTCAATACGGTGATCATCGACAGCGTGCGGGACCTCAAGGCGGTGGTGCGCAACCTGGCTTTCAGCCTCAGCCTGTATTCCGGGCAGATGTGCACCACCACCCAGGCCATCTATGTGCCGCGCGGCGGCATTCGCAATGGCGAGGAGCACGTCAGCTTCGACGAGGTCGCCCAGGCGCTGGCCGGTGCCGTGCGTGGCTTCCTCTCAGACAACGAGCGTGCCTGTGGCGTGCTCGGTGCGATCCAGTCCGAAGCGACCGCCGAACGCATCCTTGCCTGCCGCGCGCTGGGTGAAGTCCTGCTCGACAGCGAGAGCCGCGAACACCCGCAGTTCCCCGGCGCCCGCGTGCGTACGCCGCTGCTGCTCAAGGTGGATGCCAGTGAGCGTGCCGCCTTCGGCGAGGAGCGCTTCGGCCCGATCGCCTTCGTCATCGCCACCGATGACAGCGCCCACAGCCTGCAGGTGGCCGGGGAAGTCCTGAAAGAGAAGGGCGCCATGACCCTCGGCGTCTACTCCACCGACGGCGAATTCCTCGACCGCGCGGAAACTTTCGCCCAGGATATGGCCGTGTCGCTGTCGGTGAACCTCGACGGCGGCGTATTCGTCAATCAATCGGCCGCCTTCAGCGATTTCCACGCCACCGGCGGCAACCCGACGGCGAATGCATCGATCACCGACGACGCCTTCGTGACGCGCCGCTTCGTGGTGGTGCAGAGCCGTCGCCATGCTCCGCTGGAGGGCGCCTGAGATGCCGTGCTACAGCCTGGAAGGAATCACCCCCGTGGTGCATCCGACCGCCTATGTTCATCCGACCGCCGTACTGATCGGTGACGTGATCGTCGGTCCGGGCTGCTATATTGGCCCGCTGGCGTCACTGCGCGGCGATTTTGGGCGGATCATCCTCGAAGAAGGGGCGAACCTGCAGGATACCTGCGTGATGCACGGTTTCCCGAACAGCGACACCGTGGTCGAGCGCAATGGCCACATCGGCCACGGCGCGGTGCTGCACGGTTGTGTGATCGGCGCCGATTCGCTGGTAGGGATGAACGCCGTGGTGATGGACAACGCGCGGATTGGCGAGCGTTCCATCGTTTCCGCCGCCGCCTTCGTCAAGGCCGGTTTCGAATGCCCGCCGCAGAGCCTGCTGATGGGCGCGCCGGCGGTGGTGAAGCGCCCGCTCAGCGAAGAGGAAGTGTCCTGGAAGCAACGCGGCACCCGTGAGTACCAGGAACTGGCGCGGCGCTGCCTGGCGAGCCTGGTGGAGTGCGCACCTCTGGCGGAAGTGGAGGCCGATCGCCCGCGCATGGGCGACTCCGGGGTTCGCCCCAAAGGGAACAAACCCCAATGATCACTGGGGTTAACACCAATGGCAAGGCGGCCCGGCGGGCGGGTATAGTCGGGCCTTTGTCCGCTCCCAGCCAGACCATGACTGCCCTTGCACCGCTGAACCAGCTGATCACCCGCTTCCAGGAACAGACACCGATCCGTGCCAGTTCGCTGATCATCACCCTTTATGGCGATGCCATCGAACCCCACGGCGGCACCGTCTGGCTGGGTAGCCTGATCAACCTGCTGGAGCCCATCGGCATCAACGAGCGGCTGATCCGCACCTCGATCTTCCGCCTGACCAAGGAAGACTGGCTGACCGCCGAGAAGGTCGGCCGGCGCAGCTACTACAGCCTCACCGGCACCGGCCGGCGGCGTTTCGAGAAGGCCTTCAAGCGGGTGTACAGCTCCAGCCTGCCGGCCTGGGACGGTGCCTGGACCCTGGTGATGCTCTCCCAGCTGTCGGCGGACAAGCGCAAGCAGGTACGCGAGGAACTGGAGTGGCAGGGCTTCGGCGCCATCGCCCCGACCGTGCTGGCCTGTCCGCGCGGCGACCGCGCCGACCTGGTGACGACCCTGCAGGACCTGGAAGCGCTGGACGACAGCATCATCTTCGACACCCATAGCCAGGACGTGCTGGCCTCCCGCGCCATGCGCCTGCAGGTGCGCGAGAGCTGGAACATCGACGAGCTGGCGAGCCACTACAGCGAGTTCATCCGCCTGTTCCGCCCGCTCTGGCAGATATTGCGCGAGCAGGACAACCTGCAGCCGTCGGACTGCTTCCTGGCGCGCATCCTGCTGATCCACGAATACCGCCGGCTGCTGCTGCGTGACCCGCAGCTGCCGGATGAGTTGCTGCCCGGCGACTGGGAAGGGCGTGCAGCGAGACAGCTGTGTCGCAATATCTACCGGCTGATCTTCGCCAAGGCGGAAGAGTGGCTGAACAGCAATCTGGAAACCGCCGACGGCCCGCTGCCGGACGTGGGCGAGAGCTTCTACCGTCGCTTCGGCGGCTTGAAGTGATGTTGGCCTGAAAAGTGCCTTACCCTGGGTCACCGATCGGCGGCGCAGGGTAAGTGATCGATCCTGACATCGATCAACGTCGATCCGCCCATCGAGGCGGACGCTGATAACAACAAGAACGCGCGAGGCTTTGCTGGTCATGAATACCTCAACCCAAGTGCGCGGCGATGCCTTCGAGGCATGGCTGGCGCGGATCAACCAGGCATGCGGGCGTTTCGCCGCGCATCCCCTGGGGCCGGAATTCAGTAGCGAGCTCAAGGAATTTCAGGGCGGCGCCATCAAGCTGAGCCAGGTCGAACTGGAGCAGATCAGCCTGTACCGGACCAGCAAGGAAATCGCGGCCGGTGGCAGCAACAACTATTACGCCGTGTTCCAGCTGGAGGGTCGCTCGCGCCTGGAGCAGGGCGACAACCGCGTGGAGCTTTCGCGCGGCGACATCACCCTGATCGACGCCAGCCTGCCGAGCAACATGACCTACCTGGAGAAAGCCCGGCAGGTCTCGCTGATCCTGCCGCGCCAGGTCTTCGAGCGCGCGCGGATCAACTCGGTGAACTGCGCGACGCGCATTCCCGGCAGCGCACCGATCGCCGCGCTGGCCAGCGGCATGGTCGGCGAGGTCAGCCGCCACGATGGCATCGGCATGCAGGAAAGCGAGGCCACCCTGGACGCCCTGGTCAGCCTGCTGCGCCCAGCGATCAGTGCCCAGGAAAGCGAGTGCGACAGCCATGAGCGGATGTTCCGCAAATCGGTGTCGTTCATCGACGAGCACATCAGCGCCGAGGAACTCTGCCCGGAACTGATCGCCCGCGAGGTCGGCGTTTCCGTGCGCGGCCTGTACCGGATGTTCTCGAAGAAGGGCATGGTCGTCGCCCAGTACATCAAGAACCGCCGCCTGGACTTCTGCGCCGAGTCGCTGCGCAACGCGCACTTCGAGCAGAAGCTGTCGGCGCTGGGGTATGCGTGGGGCTTCTCGGACTCCAGCTACTTCTCCACTGCATTCAAGTCGCGTTTCGGGGTGTCCCCGGGCGAGTACCGCAAGCGGTACGCGCAGTAGGGCGTACGACCGTTCGCGGTTGTACGCCGATTCACCGGCGTCATTGCCCACGCTGAGGCTTGAGCGTGGCACCCGTAGGGCGCATAACGCGCCAGCGTTATCCGCCGAAGCCTCGGTGTCAGCGCCTGTCGGCGGATGAAGCGTTCCGCTTCATGCGCCCTACGGTCTGGTTTTCCGGGTAGGAGCGCGCCATGCGCGCGAATCGCGGGCGTGGCCCGCTCCTACAAGGGGAATGGCGGCGCCGAGACTGACTCCGGATATCCCGCTTCTTGGCACCCCCGCCAAACCAACTGGCACACAGAAAAAGTCCCGCCTTTTTGGCGCCAGTAACAATCCCCCTCGAAAAGCGCGAATCCCTCGCGCGTGCCGGCGTGTTTCCCGCGCCGGCCTGACCGCTTCGAGGTGGAGCCAGATGTCCTTCCACAAATCCCTCAAGGCCGCCGCCGGCGCACTGTTGCTGGCGCTGGCCGCCGCCCAGTGCGCTGTCGCTGCTGCCGATACCTGCCCGGCCGCCGAAGCCGAGCAGGGCCAGAACGTATTCGCCCGCGACTGCTCCGTCTGCCACTCGGCGCAGAAGGACGGCCCCGGAATGATGGGTCCCAACCTGCATGGCGTGGTCGGGCGCATGTCCGGCTCGCTGGCCGGCTTCAGCTATTCCGAGGCCATGAAGACCAAAGGCGCCGCCTGGAACCGCGACAACCTCGACGCCTTCATCACCCAGCCGCAGTCCGCAGTGCCCGGCACCTACATGCCGTTCGCCGGCCTCGCCGACGCCGCCGAGCGCCGCGCCGTGACCTGCTGGCTCAGCCAGCAGCACTGACCCTTTCTTCCGAACGGGCCGCAGCGGCCCGCTTCCAGCCAGGAGTGAACATGAGCACTACTGAAATCCTGCCCCAGGTAAGCGCATTCCTCAGCCGCCGCCATGGCTGCTTCATCGACGGTGCCTGGGTGGTGCCCGAGGGTGCCCGCACCGACGTGCTGAACCCCGCCACCGGCCATGCCATTTCCAGCGTCGCCGACATCGATACCGACCTGCTCGACCGCGCGGTGAAGTCCGCCCACGCGGCCTACAAGTCGCGCGTCTGGGCCGACCTGCGCCCGGCCGACCGCGAGCGCATCCTGCTGCGCTTCGCCGAACTGGTGGAGAAGAACGGCGAAGAGCTGGCCCAGCTGGAAACCCTCAGCCAGGGCAAGTCGATCAACATCTCGCGCATGCTCGACGTGGGCGCCACCGTCGAGTTCATGCGCTACATGGCCGGTTGGGCGACCAAGATCGAAGGCCAGTCGCTGAATGTTTCCATCCCGCTGCCGCCGGGGGCCAAGTTCACCGCCTACACCCGCCGCGAGCCGCTGGGCGTGGTGGCCGGCATCGTGCCGTGGAACTTCCCGCTGATGATCGCCGTGTGGAAGCTGATCCCGGCGCTGGCCACCGGCAATAGCGTGGTGATCAAGCCTGCTTCGGAAACCCCGCTGACCGCCCTGCGCCTGGCCGAACTGGCCTTCGAAGCCGGCGTGCCGGCCGGGGTGTTCAACCTGGTCACCGGCGACGGCCCGCGCATCGGTGGCGGCCTGGCCAGCCACAAGCTGGTGAACAAGGTGTCCTTCACCGGTTCCACCGCTGTTGGTCGCAGCGTCGGCCTGGCCGCGGTGCAGAACATGACCCGCTTCGCCCTGGAACTGGGCGGCAAGAACCCGATGGTCGTTCTCGCCGACGCCAACATCGACAACGCCGTTCAGGGCGCGCTGCTCGGCGGCCTGCTGAACAACGGCCAGGTCTGCGCCGCTGCCTCGCGCTTCTACGTGCACCGTTCGCGCTACGACGAGTTCGTCGAGAAGCTGGCTGCTGCGGTCGCCGGCATGAGCCTGGGCGAGGGCATGGACCCGACCGCGCAGATCAACCCGCTGGTGTCCGCCAAGCAGCAGCGCAGCGTGCTCAACCACATTGCCCGTGCCGGCGAGCAGGGCGCCCGCATCGTCTGTGGTGGCGAGCAGGTCGGTGGCACTGGCTTCTATGTGCAGCCCACCGTGCTGGCCGATGTGACCATGCAGATGGCCGTGGCCCGCGACGAAGTGTTCGGCCCGGTGCTGGCGGTGCTGCCGTTCGACGAGGACGACGAGGCCATCGAGATGGCCAACGACAGCGAATACGGCCTGGGCGCGAGCCTGTGGACCAATGACCTGAACAAGGCCATGAACCTGGTGCCGCGCATCGAGTCCGGCACCGTGTGGGTCAATGCCCACGTGCTGCTCGACCCGAGCATGCCCTTTGGCGGCGTGAAGCAATCGGGCATGGGCCGCGAGTTCGGCCGCGCGGTGGTCGAGGCCTATACCGAGATCAAGTCGGTGTGCATCGCGCACTGATTGATGGTGAGAGCAACACCCTCGTTTAGCAGCGGGCCTTCGGGCCCGTTTTTTTTGCGGGGATGAAAGCCGTAGGAGCCGCAGTCGCAGGATGGCGTGGAACGAAGCGATGCCCATCATGGCGGATAACGCTGCGCGTTCTTCGCCCTACAGGTGTTCATCCTGCGACGCGGGTGCTGTTGCGGGCCTTCGCGAAGAAGCTCCGCTCCTACGAGAGCAGAAGCAGCGCGGAGCAAGAGGCTGTGCTTTTGCTTTGCACTGGAGACTTCCAGAGAAACCCCAGTGCACACCGGAGCGCCCCTTCAGGAGGCCGAGTGGAGTCGGAGTTTCAGGGGTTGAGCGACATGGATGTCGCGAGAGCGTCGTCGGGCCAGGGATGGCCCGTCGACGCGTGCCCCTGAAACTTCGATGGAGCGAGGGAATTTTTCGCCTAAGCGAAAAACCGGATGCAGGGGCAAGACCTTTTGGTTCCTTTTGGGGCCCCAAAAGGGACTCGCCCGAGGGGGCGAAATAAACTCTCTCAGCCCACGCCGAAGCGGCGCAGGAACTCCGAACCAGACGGCGGATAACGCTTGACGCGTTATGCGCCCTACGAAAGCAAGTACATCGCGGATGGAGAGGGAATTCGCAGCGCTCAGGCCAACGGCAAGGTAAAGCAGAACATCGTCCCGCAAGGCTCGACGTTCTCCGCCCAGATATCCCCCCGATGCCGGCCGATGATGTTGTTGCACAGCGCAAGCCCAATCCCGTTACCGCTGACCTTGGAACTGAAGAAGCCGTCGAACAGCTTCTCCCGCGCGCCAGCGTCGATACCCCGGCCACGGTCCTCCACGCAGAGCCGCGCCTTGCCGTCGCTGACGCGGGTATGCATGCGCAGCACGCGCCGCTCGGCCGGCAGGTCGGCCATTTCCTCGATGGCGTTGAAGGCCAGGTTCAGGATCACCTGGCCGACCAGCACCTTCTCGCAACTCACCCGCAGCGGTTCGGCGCTGGGCTCCACCTCCAGGCGCACCCCGGCGTCCTGTGCCTTGAGGCTGATAAAGTAGCGGGTCTCGTGTAGCAGGTCGTTGAGGTCGACCACCTGTTCCGCCTGCTCCAGCTTCACCACGTATTCGCGCACGCTCTTGATGATCACCGAGGCGTGCTCGATCTGCCGCACCGCGCTGTCCAGGCCCCAGGCCACCGACGGCTCGATCTCGCCTTTCTGGGCGAGGCGGATGCGGGTGCCCTCGATGAAGTTGCGTGTCGCGGCCAGCGGCTGGCTCAGCTCGTGGGCGATGGCGACGGCCATCTCGCCCATGGCGTTGTAGCGTGCCAGGTACTCCAGCTTGCGTTCGCTCTGCCGGCGCGACTCCTCGGCGCGTACCTGTTCGGTGACGTCGCGGAACAGCAGCAGGTGGCCTTCCAGGTCGTCCTCGATCTCGATGTAGCGGCAGGTCGCATGGTGCCAGCGCCATTCGCCGTCGCGCCGCTGCAGGTGGTAGTAGACGCTGTAGGGCGCGCGATCGGATGGGTCCAGCGCCAGGCGCGGGGCGAGGCGCTCGCG